>JBIKOK010000072.1:0-27365 GCA_044358025.1 Opitutaceae bacterium | reverse complement strand
CGGTCAAACACGCCCGTGCCCCGCCCGCCGTCCAACACGACCTCAAACGCTCGCTCGCGCCAGACCTCGGCGGGCAGTGACGCCGGTTTCGCCCACCCGTCCGCCAATTCCGGCGCGGCCAAACGGGCCGCGGCCTCCGCCCCAGATTTCGCCCAGCGCATCCCGCAGCCATCGCGGAAAATTCCGCGACGTCGCCTTCGCGCCGATCGGCTCGGTGATCACATCCACCGCTCGCTTCGCGTGCATCACCGCTCCACCAAGCAGACACGGACTCTCATGGGCCGCGTCCGCCGCCGCCAGATACACCGTCAGCACCGGGTCGCGCTCCACCCGCAGTTTCGCCGGCCACTCGAGCACCCACACCACCGCAGCGGATTGTCCGTCGCCCCGTGCAGTTCGGTTGCCACCGCCGCCACCACCGGCCCCGCGCGCCGGAGGAAATCCGCCTACGCCGCCGCGCGGTTGTCGCGCACCAGCGCGGCGACGTCCAGCCCGCGCGCGAGCGGGTCGCTCTCCCGCCGAATCGCCGGCGTTGCCACTAACCGCCCGGCCTCTTCGTCCCCGTGCCGCAGTTCCGCCACCCGCCGGGCTCCGGCCGCGCGCTCGCGTGTTGCCGCCACTCCCGCCGAGCTCCGCTCGCAAACACAGCAGCGGCTGCAGATCCGTCCACACCCGCCCCCGGCCCACCGCGTCCGTGCAGCCCAGCCCCGCGGGCCGCACCGCGTCCTCCGCCCGCGCCGCGCGCCGGTGCGCCTGGTTCGGCGACACCGCGGTATCGCCGCTCTTGTCGTCGATCACGCCCACGCCCCCGTCCGCGGGCCGGTCGATGCGGTCGATTTTCCCGCCGGCCGTCCGTCCGCCGAGCGGCAACGAAATTATTCACTCCACGTTCACAGTGCGCCAGCCGGCCGCCCGCTCGCGCGCCTCCTCCGTCGCGCGCAGCCGCTGCCGCGCCGACTCCAGCTGCCCCACCGGCGGCAGCGTCGCCTCCGCACCGTAGCGCAGCCGTGCCACGCGTTCGAAGCGTTGCGGCCAAAACTCCCGCAGCCGCGGCGCATCGGCACAGTCGGCCAGTGCCTTGCTCTCGCCGAGCTGCTGCAGCGCGTCCGGCACCGGCGGGCCGAAATCGTGTGCCTCGAGCTCGTCGTTCGCAGGATCGACCCGCTCCAGGCGCAGCGCATGCGGTAGGTAGAAACGAAACGGACCCGCCGGCCAGTCGCGTAAGTTAGCAACCGATACATTCGCCGGCGCCGGCACGTCCCGCGGCCGCTCCGCCGCGACTGCGCGACTTCGCGGAGCAGCTGCCGCACCCGCCCCGGCAGCTCCCCGTCCGCACAGCGGAACAGCCGCCGCGCGGGCCGCAGCGGATCGCCCGCGCCCGAGGCCCCCCTGCAACTCGGGCGGCCCGCCGCCCCGGGCCGCCAGGCCGCGAGCGCCGCGAGCCGATACGCGTCGCGCGCCCGCCGCTCCGCATTCGTCTTCAGCCCGAACCGCCCGCGCGACGCCTCCGGCAAAACACGTCGCCCACGATCGCGTCCGGCTCCCGCCCGCGTCCACGCCCGCGACGACCCCGGGCGGGGCCTCCCTCCCCCCTCTGCAGCTCACGCCTGCCGAGCAGATCGAGCGCGCCCCCAGCGACTCCAGCACAGCGGGGCAGCGCAACACGGCCCCCCGCCTCGAAATCCGCCCACGCCGCCAGGAGCACCTACAGCCCCGTCGTGTGCCCGCGCCCGCCGCTCCGGGTTGAACGCCGCGATCGCCCCCTCCTCGCCGGCGCGTTCTCCGCCAGCGGCAGCACGTCCGTATCCGCGCCGCCGACACCGAGCATCCCTTCCGCCTGCGCGTCGTCGCACGCCACCGCCACGATCCGCTCGGCCTGGGCCGCCGGGTCCGCGCAGAGCTGCACCCGACGGTCAAACTCCGGCAGCGCAATCGGCCGCCGCACCCAGCTCTCTAAGAACGGCCGGCCTCAGGCGTCGAAGTTCGCCGCCTCCGCCGCCGGCGGTTAAGCCGCCACCTGCACCTGCACAACGCGCGCCAACGCCGCCAACGCGAGGGGCAGCGGATCCGGCGGCGCGAGCACCACGATCCGTTCCAGGGCCGCCGGATTTTCCGCCCCCGCGATGCGCCCCGCCCGCCCGTCGCTCCGGCCGATCGACCCCAGCTGCCCTTCGTACCGCCGCTCCAGTTCCCCCGTTTGCCGCCACCGCACCGTCTCCGGAAAATCGCCCCCAGCGCCCGCCACCACGTCGCCGATCCGCCGTCCGCCCTCGCCCAACGCCGCCTGCAGCCGCCCCCCCTTGCCCGGCCACCTGCAGCGCCCACGTCGCGTGGCGCGCCCGGCGGTTCGAGCGGAAACACCTCGCGAAACTCCGCCAAATCCGCCTCCCGCGGCACCGCCACCCACGCCAGCAGCGACTCCAGCCGCGTCGCCGCCCCGGCCGGCAGCCCGTGCGAGGTCAGCGCGGCGGGCGTCAGCACCCGCGGCAAAAACACCGCCCGATCGTGCGTCGCCGCATGCTCCTGCTCCGCCAGCGCCTCCCGCAACCGCCGGCCCGATGGCCGCATCGGCACGACCACGAGCAGGCGGGCAAGATCGAGCGGCCCGCCTCCCGCCCCCAAAGCCCGCCACCGCCCGGGCCAGCAGCGGACAGTCCCACGACAAAAATCCCGGCGGACAGGTTTCTGGTCGGGCAGGGAAAACACTCCACCCGCATGGTGCGAGGTCCGGTGTCACGCCCGCAAGCCGTGTCCGCAGCCCGCGCCTGTTTCACCTCAGCCGACTGTAGCCCGCGTATAAATGCCAAGACCCCGCCACTCGATCGAGTGCGGGGTCTGGCGAAAAAACAGGTCCGCCGGCGAGCGCCGAAGCGGATCAGTCAGCCGGTCGGTTTACTTCGCGAAGACGATCTTCGCGATCTTGGCCTTGGCGCGGGAAGCGGCGTTCTTGTGGACCACGCCCGACTTGACGGCCTTGTCCATCGCGGACGTATAAGCGGTCGCCGCGGTCTTGCTGGCGGCGGCGTCCTTCGTAGCGACGGCCGCGTCGAGCTTCTTGTGCAACGTCTTCAAGCGAGTCTTGACGCCTTGATTGCGGGTTTGGAGGCGGGCGGATTTGCGCGCTGCTTTGATGGCAGATTGTGTGTTGGCCATAGTCGAAAGGGAGTTAGAGCCGGCCAAAGACTCAAACGCCGGGGGCAGAGTCAAGGGTTTTGTCCATTCCCGGCAAAAACGGGGATCACCGGCCGCGACCTCAAGGCCCGTTCCCGATGCTCCGCCGACGGATATTCGATCGGGCAAAGAACCCGGCCCGAGCGCGCGCTCCGATCCAGTCAAACTCCGCCGGCTTGAGCGACTGCCGCAGCGCCGCCCAGCGCTCTCGCGCCCAATTCGCGCCCAATTCCGGCGGCACCCGGCACGTCCGGCCCACGCGCGACCCGCTCGCGCCAGGGAGGAAAGCGCCGCCGCCCACCGCCCGTTCCCCTGCCGGGGCCGATCATCCTCCCCGGGCGAGGGAGCGACCTGCACGGGATCAACCGAGCCCCACCCGACTCCGGGAAGCCCCGTTGGGCCTGCGACAGCGCGATCGATTCCCTTGCCAGCCTCGCCATCCCGGCCACGCTCTGACCCGTGAGTTTGCGCACGCGTTTCAGTCTCCTGTTCTTAGCTCTCCTCGCCGGTCTGGTCGCCTCCCTCCTGGTCATCGATCACCTCCAGGACCGTCAATGGCTCAGCCTCGCCCGCACCCAAAAAGCCAAGCACGAAAACCTCTTGAGGGAACTGCTCGCCCTCCGCAGCGAATCAACCCGGCAATTCGCCAACGATTACGGAAAGTGGGACGAGACCTTCAGCTTTGTCACCGACCCGACCCCCGCTTTTGCCCACGACAATCTGGAGGCGGCGCTCCCGACGTTCCGGCTCAATCGACTGTGGATTTTCAAATCGGACGCCAGCTTGGTCTATTCGGTCGCCGCCCCCCTCGGCTCGTCGGCACCGGGCCCACCCCTGCCCGCGACCGCCCTCCGGCAACTGTTCCGCCAGCCAACGTTCTCGTTTTTCCTGCCCGATCCCGCGGGCCTGCTCGAGATCCACGGCGCCTCCATCGTCCCCACCCCCGACAGCGATCGGCATACACCGCCCGTCGGCTTCATTGTCGCCGCCCAACGCTGGGACGCCAAAACGCTCGCCCAAATCGCCCCGATTGCCCAAGGCACGCTCGCCCTACACGCGCCGGATCGCCCCGTCCCGTCCGACCCTCACCTCGCTTCGATTCCCCTGCTCGGCCACGACGGCACCGTCGCCTCGCACCTCACCCTCCGCTTCTCGCTCAACGAAACGTCCATCGTCGCCACCACCGACGCCTACGAACTCGTCGCCCTTGGCACCATCGGACTCACGGTCCTCCTCGTCATCCGCTCGCGCCTCCGTCGCTGGATCCTGAATCCCTTGGACATCATCGGCCGGTGCCTGGGTGACGGCTCCCTCGAACCGCTCGGGTCCCTGCTCGGCCGCCAGGACGAAATCGGCCGGCTCGCTTCCTTGGTGCGCCAGTCCGCCCAACAACAGGCCCAGCTCTCCCAATCCCTCGCCGACCGCAGCCAACTGAGTCGCGCACTCCATGACGGCGCGATCCAGGCGATCTACGCCACCGGCCTCAATCTCGCCCTGGCCCGCACCCTCCTGACCGCCGATCCGGCGCGCGCCGCCGTGCTGCTCGAACAAGCCCGCACCCACCTCAACGACGTGATCCGCGACCTCCGCCGCTCCATCGCCGGCCTCGATCCCGAGATCAACCACGGCCGGCCCTTTTCCGCCGTCCTGTCCAGTCTTTTGCCCGCCTCCAATGGCGCCCCTCACTGGGTGTCCGCCATCGACGATCCCCTGGCGGAACGTCTCCCGCTCCCCCATCGCGCCCAACTCCTGCAATTCGCCCGCGAAGCGCTGACCAACGCCCACCGCCACGCCCACGCCCGGGAAATCCGCCTCACCCTGCGCCCGGCCGCGGCCGGCCTCCTCTTCGAAATCTCCGACGACGGCCTCGGCTTCGACCCCGCCCGCGTGGTGCCCGGCGGCCGGGGCCTCGCCAACCTCGCCACCCGCGCCCGTGATCTCGGCGCTACCTTCACCTTGCGCTCCTCCCCCGGCACCGGCACAACCGTTTCCCTCCTTCTCCCGTCTCTCCCGTGACTATCGCCCCCGTTTCCCGCGCCACTGTTCTCCTCGTGGACGACAGCAGTCTCATCCGCCAAGGCATCCGCGCCGTCCTCAGCCTTCCGGGCCACGACGTCACCTTTGAGGTCGTCGCGGAAGCCGGCACCGCAGCCGAAGGCCTCGCCGCCGCCCGCACCCACCGGCCGGATCTGGTCCTCCTCGATATCCGCCTCCCCGACGGCTCCGGCATCGAGACCTGCCGCCAAATCCTCGCCGAACTCCCGGCCACTCGCGTGGTCATGCTGACCTCCTATTCCACCGACAACCTCGTCTACGACGCGATTGTGGCCGGGGCTCAAGGCTATCTCTTGAAGGAGATCGACCCCCCATCCCTCCTCACCGCGATGTCCGCCGCCCTCGCCGGCCGCTCCGTCCTTTCGCCCGAAATCACCTCCCACGTGATGCAGTTTGTGCGGGGCAAAAGCATTCCGACGCTCGCCGCGGACAGTATCGCCAAACTCTCGCCGCAGGAAACCCGCGTCCTTACCTTGGTGGCCGACGGACTCACCAACAAGCAGATCGGCGCCGAACTGAATCTCAGCGAGAACACCGTCAAAAACCACCTCGTGAGCGTGTTCGAAAAACTCGCCGTCCGCAGCCGTTCCCAGGCCGCCGCCCGCTATGTGCGGGGCCGGGCTAATCCCGGACCGGCCTGAACGGCCCCATCGGCCCTGGCCTGAAAAAGGCCGCAGAGGTCTCTACGCGGCTGCCGCCGTTTCCGCTATTCTCGCGGGGTGCAATTCCCGCCCACTCCCCACCACCCGGCTGGAGGCCCTGCGCGCCCCCGCGGGTTCACCATCGTCGAGGTCATGATGGCGGCGATCGTGATGGCCCTCGGCATCGTCACGTCGCTCACCACCCTGCAGTTCGGTATGCGCTCCGTCGATACCGCGCGCAACCTGACGCTCGCCGCCCAGATCATGCAGAGCGAGATGGAGATTCTCCGCCTCCAAAACTGGGCGCAAATCTCCGCGCTCCCCGCCTCCGCCACCGTCGACCCCGCGTCCACGATTAGCTCGGGCTCCTCCTCCGCCCTCGATACGATGCTCAATACCATCGCGAGCCGTTTCACCTGTACCCGCACCGTCGCCGCCCTCGCCGGTCGCGCCGACATCAAACTCATCACGCTGACCGTCGTCTGGGCGGGCGTCGACGGCCGCAGCCATTCCGTCTCCGCCCAAACCCGCTACGCGAAAAACGGCCTCAGCGACTACCTTTATGTCACCCACTGAACCTCTGCGCGGACGCCCGCGCCGCGCTTTCACGCTCGTCGAGCTTCTCGTCGCCACCGCCCTTTCCGCGTTCATTCTCACCGCGATCCTCACCACGTTCGCCATGCTCGGCCGCAGCGGCTACAACGCCGCCAATTACAGCATGATGGAAGCCGAGGCCCGCCGCGCCCTCGAGACCTTCAGCGAAGAGGCCCGCCTCGCCAGCAATATTACCTGGACCAGTGCCAACTGCATCACCCTCACGGTGGTCACCGCCACCGGCACCACCCTCGTCACCTACGCCTACGATTCCGCCACCACCGGCCCGACGGCGAAATGTTTCTACCGTCTCGCCGGCGCCGCCACCAGCCCGTCCACCCGTCTCATCCTCGTGCGCGAAGTCACCGACTTCGCCTTCCGCCGCTACAAGGTCGTCAACGGCGTCGACTTCTCCGCCGCCAACGACCTCGAGACCAAGCAAATTCAAATCACCCTGCGCTCAGTCCGCACCGGCGCGACCACCGTCGCCGCCACCAACGCCGTGCTCTCCGCCCGCGTCGTCCTCCGCAACAAAGTCGTCAGCACCTGACCTCCCCATGATCGCTTTTCCCGTTCGCCCCCGCCGAACCTTCCCCGGCCAGCCCGGCCGCGGCTCCATTCTCATCGTCGCGATGCTGATCTCCGCCGTCATTGCCCTTTCGCTCGGCAGCTATATCGCCCTCAGCCGCAGCTCCCTCAAGCTCGCCAACCGTTCCTTCTATTACACCGGCGCGATGAACATCGCCGAGACCGGCATCGAAGAAGCCCTCTGGTCTTTCAACCAAGCCACCGCCGGCGTCGCCCTCGCCACCGCCTGGCAGGGCTGGGACATCAGCGACGGGGTCACCGCCAGACGGATTTTCACCGATTTTACGCTCAGCGGCAACAACCAGGCCGCCGTCCAAGTCTACGTCGACAACTACAACCCCGCCGCCAGCAGCCAGCCCATCGTCGTCGCCCGGTCGACCATCACCCTCCCGAACGACGCGCGCACGCTCGGCAAGACCATCGAGGTCAAACTCCGCCGCCGTTCCAAATTTGCCATGGGCCTCGTCGCCAAAAACCAGATCACCTTCAACGGTAACAACGCCTCCGTCGACAGCTGGAACTCCGACCCCGACAACAATCCCGGCACCGCCGCCATCCCCTACAGCGCCGGCGTGAAAAACGACCGCGGCAGCGTCGGCAGCACCTCCGTCGCCGTCGGCTCCGTCGCCGTCAACAACGCCGACATCTGGGGCTTCGCCTCCGTCGGTAGCAGCAGCGCCAGCGCCCTCAGCGTCGGCACCAACGGCACCATCGCCGCCTTCGGCAACCCGGTCGGCACGATCGACACGACGCGGGTTGCCACCGATTTCACCG
This sequence comes from Opitutaceae bacterium, assembly GCA_044358025.1. GTDB lineage: Bacteria > Verrucomicrobiota > Verrucomicrobiia > Opitutales > Opitutaceae > GAS368. The sequence continues at coordinate 19,542 of JBIKOK010000072.1, read as the reverse complement.
CCAATTTCGACCCCGTCACCGACCCGGCGGGCGGCTCCACCCTCGGCCCGATCGGCGCCACCCTCGGGTCCGCCGGCGTCACCGCGACCTACCGCTTCGGTGGCACGATCAGCAGCAACCTCACCATTTACGGCCATGTCACCCTCGTCCTGACGGCTCTCCCCGGCACCAGCGCCATCAACCTCACCGGCGGCGACGGCCTTACCCTTGCCGCCAACTCCACCCTCGTCATCTACACCGCCGCGGATGTGAAAATCGCCGGCAACGGACTCCTGAACAACAACGTTTCGCCCGTCACCTTCCAGCTCTGGGCCACCGGTGCGGCCGGGGCGGGGCAAGACCTCCAAATCGCCGGCAATGGCGCCCTCAAGGGCATCGTCTACGCCCCCAACGCCCACGTGAAAATCAACGGCAACGGCGACGTCATGGGCTCCATCGTCGCCAATAACATCACCGTCGTCGGCAACGCCGCCTTCCACTACGACGAATCCCTCGCCAACTGGGGCGCCAACAACCCCTACGGCATCGTCAAGTGGCGCGAACTCCTCACCGCCGCCGACCGCGCCGCCTACGCCAGCGTGCTGAACCCCTGACCCAGCTACCGGTGTGCACACCGTCCCCGTGGATTCCTTGCCCCTCGGCCCAGCGCCCCCACCTCCACTCGACCCCATTCAGGCTATCGTAAAAAGCCTGAACAGACCCTATCCGCTGGCCTGAAAAAGGCCGCATGCGCATCTACTGGGTCCACCGAAACTACGCTACTCTCCTCCCGTGCAAATCTTGACCCGACCCAAGCGTCCCGGCACCCGACGATCACCCCAGAGCGCCTTTACCATCTTGGAAGTCGCCCTCGCCGCCGCGATCATGGCCTTTGGCATCTCCTCGTCGATCGGCGTGATGCAGCGCGGCTTCGAGATGGTCGACTCCGCCCGCAGCCTCACTACCGCCGGCCAGATTCTCGTCAGTCAGATCGAAGAGTTGCGCATGTATGAATGGGATGTCGTCAACGCCTACCCCAAAACCTCCCCCACTTCCATCGACCTCGCCGCACTTTACACCGGCAACGCTTCCGTCGGCTCCCGCTTCACGCTGAAACGCACCGTGGTCCTGCTGCCCGCCCCGGCCACCGAAACGTTGGAGATAACGTTCGCGCTCTCCTGGCTCAGCACCGACCGAAAACGCACCCTGTCCCGCACGATGACGACCTACTACGCCCGCTACGGCATTCATGACTTCTACTACAACCACCCGTAGGCGCCGTCCCGGCGCGTTCACCCTCGCCGAGGTAATGATCGGGGCCACGATCGGCTCGTTCGCGCTCGTCGGCGTCCTCTCGGCCTTTCTCATGCTCGGGCGCAGCGGCACCAACATTGTCGCCTACACCTCAATGGACACGCAGACTCGCCGAGCGCTCGAAGAGTTCGCCCAGGATATTCGCATGGCGAGCGACCTCACCTGGAACAGCACCGGCTCCATCACCCTGACCGTCCCGGACAACTACCCCACGACCTCCCACCGCGTCACGTATGCCTGGGACAACGTCGCGGGTAGCGCGACCTACCATTGTTTCTACCGCAAGCCCGGCACCGCCGTGGAGAACGACCCCAGGCTCAACCCGAAAACCACGTTCATCACCAACGTCACCAGCTTCACTTTTCGCCGCTACAATCGCAACAACCTCGCAACCGAGACGACCACCGATCCCGAAACCAAACGAATCCGGATCGAGCTGACCTTGACCACCACCAATCGCACCGTCGTCTCCGCCACCGACACCACGCTCTCCGCGACGTTCGTCATGCGCAACAAGCCCTCAAACTGACGTGAAACCGCGCCCGCCCTCCTCCTTCCGCAATCGCCGCGCCTCGGTGCTGATTGTTGCCCTCCTCCTCTGCGCCGCCATCGGGATTTCCCTCGTGAGCTACTATCGCTCGCTGGCTCCGCCCTGACCGGCGCCAGCCGCTCACTCCTGTCGTTTTCGAGCGTCAACGTTGCCGAGATGGGCATCGAACGTGCCATGGCCTGCTTCTACCAGGTCTCGAACGGAGTCGCGACCCCCACCGCATGGGATAGCTCCGTCTGGACCCTCAACTCCTCCACCGCCGAGGCGAAGGCCATCTTCCCGTCCGGGGATACCTACTTCGACATCGCCCCGGGCACCCGCGCACAGGTGAAAGTCTACGTCCGCCACTACGCCGGCACCGGCGGAGCCCCGCTGATCGTCGCCAAATCCATCATCACCCCGACCAATAGTCCGCCCCTCATCAAGTTCATTGAGATCACTCTGGCCAACCGCTCGCTCTGGGGCTTCGGCATGGTCGGCCGCACCTCCGTCAAGATGAACAGCAATTCGCGGGCCGACAGCTGGATTTCTGACAGCGACGCCAACCCCGCCACCAACGGCGTGGCGTATCCGGGAGCGGGACGCCGCGACAACGGTTCCGTCGGCACGGTCAACACCGCCAACGGCTCCTTGGCCATGAACTCCAATGCCGAAATCTACGGCACCGCCAATACCGGCGGCGGCACGGTCACCACCAGCGGCAACGTCCGCATCCAAAGCGCCACCAGTCCGGCCAACCCCAAGATCGATCCGAGCCGGGTCCACCGCGATTTCAAGTTCACTTTCCCAGCCATCACCGTGCCCACCGGCAGCGTCATCAACGACGTCACCGCCAACCTCGTCGGCGGCACCGCTGGTTCGCCCCAAGTCCTGCCCCGCGCGACTGACTATCGCGCAGCGGACGGCAAGTATTACCTCAAGTTCAAGCCCGGAAAGGTCATCAACATGGACAGCAACAAATACATCTCGGTGACCGAACCGCTCGTGTTGATTTTCGCGGACCACCCGACTGACATCACCATCCACACCAGTTCCAACGCCAACATCAACGTCACCCCGGGAAAAACCCTCGAAATTTACACCAACGGCGGCATCTCGCTCGACAGCAATAACAACCTCAATGTCGGCAATGACGCCAGCAAGCTCAGCATCTACGGCACCAACCCCACCGCCCAAACGTTCATCCTTTCCAGTAACGTCAATATCTACGGAACCATCTACGCCCCCACCGCGACCTTTTCGATCGACTCGAACTGCCACCTCTACGGCGCGATGATCGCCAACACCATCCAGATGGATTCCAATGCTTCTTTTCACTACGACGAATCGCTCGCCACCACCGGCACCGGGTCAGGCTTTCGGGTTTCGCGGTGGAAGGAACTGCAGTCGACCGCGGAACGGAGCAACTATGACGGGAACTTCAACTTCTAGCCCTTTCCTGTTTTAAGGTCGTCGACCCCACCGGGTCTTTTGTTTCGGGAATTACGGCAAGGAATCTTCCGGATTCCGCCCCGTCGAAAAAATCCCCGCTCGGCAGACGCGCCACGCAGGCCCTCCGCCACCCCGCGGGCCCGGCGGCGTGCCCCACCAACCGGTCGCCAATCCGCACCCCGCACCCCCTTGGCCATGTGGACGGTCGCCGGTTGCTTCGTCGGCACCCCAGACCCATTCGGCCCTACCTGACTAGGGCCCTATTTCCGACTAGAAGGCCCTTCACGTAGGGGCCTGATCATGCTATCCTGCTAGGGTGAAATCGGGTTTCTCTCGCCTCGTCCGCTCTCCTGCCGCCTCAAATCCCCTTCTCGACCCCGCCGCGGCGCACCGTCACCCACGCCGTCGAGCCTTCACCCTCGTCGAAGTGCTCATCGCGTCCCTCGTCCTCACCGTGACCTCCGGCGGAATCCTCGCGATGATCATCCAATCCCGCCGCCTCACCGAGGGCAGCATCGTGCAGAACTCCGTCGTCACGATCATGCAGGGCTACATCGAGCAGGTGAAAAGCATGGAATATGGCCTCCTCGCCGTCTCCCTCCCAACCGCCCCGTCCGTCGACCCGACCATTCCCACTGTTCTCGATGAGGCGACCCCCGACCCACTCACCCTTTCCTGGGGCTCGCCGCCGCCGACCCCTCCCGCCCTCGGCACCACCCCGACCGGCGCGGTCACCAACATAAAGTCCATCGCAATCAAGAATCCCGCCGTAAACCCCAACGACACCCTCACCCTCACCATTTGGGTCTGGGTCCAGGATCTCACCGACATTCCCAATAACATCGGGGGCTCGAAGGCCGTCACGATGATCTACACCTACCAATTTCGCGACGGCGGACGCATCAAGTCCTTCCGTAATTCTCTCCGGACCATCCGCTCGGTCGTCCCCAGCTTCTAAACCACCGGCGCCGCCCATGAAAAATCTCCCGTCCCCCCCGCCGCGCACCTCCGCCGCCCCGCCCCGCCGCTCCCGCCGCCGCGCTTTCACCCTCGTCGAGATGCTCGTCGCCACCTCCGTGATGGCGATCGTCTCCGTCGGCATGATCCGCATCCTCATCCAGGTCCTCAATGTCTACTACTACGACACGGGAAAAATTCTCGTGAACAAAGACATCCGGAAATTCACGAGCGAGATGACCGAGAACGCCACCTACGCGAATTACTTCCGCATCTTCCCCTCCTACTCGAATCTCTCCCGCACCATCGACACCTACGCCAACGCCTCCGATCCCGACCAAGGTTTCACTACCGCCATCGCCGACACCTCCGTCAACGACGGCCTCTCCGGGGACTGCCTCGTGCTCGTTTACAAGGACGCCACGGACGACCGCAAGATCGCGCGCCTCATCGCCTACTTCCGCGCCCCGACCGACCCCACCGATCCCACGAGCACCGGCCCCGTCCGGCGCATGGTTCTCGACATCACCCCCAGCTCGACCCTGCCCGTCTTCCAACTGATTCCCGAGATCAGCCAACCCGCGATCTACCCCGAAGTCGTCGAACTCTCCCGCGGTCTCGCGAACGGCAAACTCTTCTACAATTTCTACGACAAAAGCATCATCGTGAAGGGCGAAATCATCCACCGCGGCGGTATGATCAATTCCCGCAACGCCAGCGCCACCAACACGTATAACTTCACCGTCTCGCCCCGCGGCTGAGCCCGCCCCTCCCGCCATGCCCCCCCTTTTTTCGCCCCGCCGCGAGCGCGGCAGCGCCCTCGTCACCGTGATGATGCTCTCGATGGGCCTCATCATCATCGTCACCTCGATCCTCGGCTACTCGCTCAACGAACGCCGGCTCAACTATCGCGAGGCGATGCGCCTCGAAGCCCGCAACGCCGCCGAGGCCATGTCCGAATACGGCCTCGCCCAAGTCCGCCAGCTCATGGAGACCCGCTCCGATTTCACCCCCACCCGTTTCACCTCCAACGAGAGCCAGATTGCCAAACCGGCGCCCACGTTCTGGTCCGGCAGCAACGTCCCGGCCACCGGCACCTACGCCCCCGAACTCATCATCGGCCTCATCAACCCCGTCTCCAACAACGCCACCACCAGCCTCTACTATTTCGACCCCACCGATCCCAACAACGAGTTCGAACCCCTCAAGGGCCGCTATGCCTTCCGGTTTGACATCAAGGTCATCTCCAAAGCCACCGTGACCCCGCCCACCGGCGGCGCCGGCGGCCCGCAGACCTGCTACATGACGCAGACCCTCTCCGCCCGCGCCTCCCCGCTTTTCTCGCACGCCATCTTCTACAACATGGACCTCGAGTTCATGCCCGGCGCCACGATGAACATCGTCGGCCCCGTCCACACCAACGGCCGGCTCTACGTCCGCTCCCAAAACACCTCCTCGGCCGTTTCCCTCAACTTCACCAGCCAGGTCACCACCGCCAAGGGCCTCTACGCCGCCTCCCAGAAACAATATTTCATGCAGCGCGCCGGCAACCTCGACACCACCAACTACACTTCCCAGGTCAACTTCGTCTCCTCCTCCGGCTCCGTCGTCGGTATCCGCAACACCAGCACCGGCGCCTGGAACGACCACGCCTGGAACACCGGCACCGCCCCCGGCAGCGAATCCGCCGGCTCCAGGGACAGCTTCCGCACCTGGTCCTCCCAACGGTATCAGGGCAATCTTCAGACCGAGGTCCACGGCGTCCCGACCTACAACCCTGTCGCCATCGGCAACTACGTCGAGGGCACCGTCAACGACGCCCACAAACTCATCGAGCCCTCGCTCTCCTCCGCCGACGGCTCCGCCTACAACGCCGAAGTCGAAGCCCAGAAATACGCCCGCCTCGCCGGCCTCCACCTCATCGTCAACCCCAGCACCACGTCCCGCTCCGGCCGCATGCCCGACGGCACCACCGTGACCGTTCCCGCCGGCAGCTACCGCGTCTTCTCGAGGACCGGCACCGAGCTTGTCCTCCCCGGCCAGCCCAACTACGGCGCCAACAACGCCACCCTCAACGCCGCCACCAATCTCAACTCCCCCATCAACGCCACGCCCGCTCGCCCCATCGTCATCCTCAAGCCCAACCAGATGACCGATATGCGCCGCAGCTCCCACAACTTCGCCGCCAACCGCAGCGCCGCGAATCCCTACAGCCCCCGCACCATCGACCTGATCGAACTCGACCTGACCGAGCTCAAAAAGGCCGTCGATTACAACGTCAACCTCCTCAGCTCCACGACCGCCTACACCACCGGCGCCCCCCCGGCCGTCGGCGTGCTGTCCACCGCCCCCGCCTGGACCACCTACATTTACAATCCCGCCGCCGTCCCCGCCACGTCCGTCCCCCTCAACGGCAGCCACGCCATCACCCATTACACCGCCGGCATGTGGAACGGCGCTATCTACATCCAATCCATCGACGCCAGCTCGCGCAAAGACTCCGGCGTCCGCCTCATTTACGGCCGCGGCCGCGTCGCCTCCGCCACCTCCGGCGCCCTCGGCCTGTCCGTCGCCACCAACGACGCCCTCTACGTCCTCGGCCATTTCAACGCCGACGGCACCATCGACACTTCCACCGGCACCACGAGCAGCGCCCGCGCCCCCGAGACCAACGAGCGCGCCTGCTCCGTCATCTGCGACGCCTTCACCATCCTCAGCCAACCCGTCTTCAGCGTCAGCGGCTCCGGCGCCACCACCAAGTATACCCAGACCGCCGGATGGAACGACAAACTCAGCGACCACGCTTGTGACACCAACAGCGCGTGGTCCTCTTCCTGGGCCACCACCCAACCCTCCACGAGCAACGCCATGGACGGCAGCACCACCTCCGCCAACCCAACCCGCGACCCGATCGGCCTGCCCGCCTCCACCCTCGACACCGGCACCTCGCGCACCACCAAATTCCTCTCCTCCAGCACCGAATTCTCCACCGCGATCATGACCGGACTCGTCCCGTCAAACCTCGCCCGCTCGGGCTACTACAGCGGCGGCGCCCACAACTTCCCCCGCTTCCTCGAGAACAACTCCTCCGGCACCCAGCGCGTCATGGCCATCCGCGGCTCCCTCGTCGCCATGTATGAAAGCACCGTCGCCGTCGAACCGTGGTCGCTCCGCGTCTACGACGCCCCCGTCCGCCTCTGGGGCTTCAACGACCTCTTCGCCAACGGCCAGTTTCCCCCGCTCACCCCGAAGGTCATGTCCTACCGCCGCGTCGATTTCAACGACATCACCAAGCCCCACTACGACGCCCTGAAAGCCGGCTGGGGCCTGTAGCCCCGCCGCCGCTCAATGCGGCTGCGCCAGCAGGTGCTGCCGCAGCAGGTCCTTCCCATAGTCGTTCCCGTTTGGCGTCCGCACCACGACATGGATGTGCTGCCGGTTCGGCGCCTGCGGGTCCTTGGCCAGGTGCTTCAGGTTCGCCGGCCGCTGGTGGTCAAACTCGATCAGCACCACCGGACTGTGAATCCGGAAATAAAATACTCCACCCGCCTCCGTCCCGCCAATCCACGCAAAATACGTCGCGTCCAACTTCGCCCGCACCTCGGCCATTTTCACCTGCGCGTGCCCGTCGTCCAGGTTGGCCACAAACACCCCGATGAGCGCGACGAGTTCCGCCCGCTGCACCGCCGACAACTCCGTTGCCCGCACGCCCGCGTAGTCCAACACCACGTTGTCCTTGAACGCCTCGGTCAGCGCGTTGTTCCCCGGCTTCGCCGTCGCCAGCACCGCCTTCGCCCGCTGCCCCGCGTCCAGCGACTCCAGCAGCGCGAAACCCATCGCCTGCTCTTTTTGCAGGATCGCCAGCCCCGCATATTTTCCGGACGGCGCCACCACCGGCTCCGAACCGTAGAACGCCGGCGACATCACGACCTGGTCGCCGAGCACAAAATAATTCAGGATCAGATGGTGCCCGTCCACCTGGAAGCCCCACGGTTGCGTCGCCGACGGCTCGCCCATCACCGTGATCCAGTAGAGCTGCTCGCCGTACTGCACAAAATCGCCGCCGCTCAGTTCCCCGAGCGTGTGGTTCAACTTCATGATGTCCTGCGCCAGCGTCAGCCCCTTCGCACTCAGCGCCGCCTTCATCAGCCCGAACGCCGCCGTCCGCTGCGCCTCGTCCATCGTCTGAAAACTCACGCCCTGCCGCCGGTAAAAATGCTGGTTCATCCACTTCCGCCACTCGTCGTCGCCCACCGGAAACACCGCGGTCTTCCGCTGCTCCGCACTCAACAACGTCAGCCACGCCGCCGCCGCCGCCCGCACCGGCTCGGTCGCGACCCCCGTCGCGCGCACCGGAAACAACCCCGGCTCCACCGCCCCTGCCGCCGTGATCCCCCGAAACGGCTCCGCCAAGCCCTTCGCCTCCGCCTCGCGCGACATCCGCGCCGCCCGCTCAAGCCACGCGGCCGACGCTGGCGGCGGCGGCGTCTGCGCCAGCAGCCCCGGCACACCGCACGAGGCCATCCACACCAGCAGGGAATAGTTTGTTTTCATCGGGGTAAATTTTTCCACCATCACCGGCCATCGGACATGGGTCGTTTTCTCTCTCAGCTTCGCGCAGAGAGCCTTAGCTTCGGGGCCGGTAAGCCGGATTCTGTTCCGCGCCTTGCGGCGCTTCGGCAGTCATTTCTCTCAACGCCCTCGCGGGCGAGTCCTCCTTCGCTCCGGCGCTTGCGCGCTTTCACGTCGGACGATGCGGCATACCCGTGACTATTGGACGGGCCGCCCAGTCACCTATTTTGCCTTGCACCGGAAGGGGTTTGTCCTGCCGCCGACGTCGCCGTCGGCGCGGTGGGCTCTTACCCCACCTTTTCACCCTTACCGCACGGTTGCCCGCGCGGCGGTATATTCTCTGTGACACTTTCCGTCGACGCGCCTTGAAACGCGCCTCCTGTGCTCGCCGTGAAGCTGGCACAGCATCCTGCCCTGCGGTGTCCGGACTTTCCTCTCCATGTATAAAACGGGCGCGGCATTACCCGCGCCTTGGGATCAAAGAACACGGAGCGACTGCCAGGCCCCGAAGCTAAGACCGCGCACCCTAGGCCGCGCCCCGCCGAAAGCAAGGCCGCGCACCGCCGCCTCGCCGACTGTCAGGCCGCGCCTGACAGACAATCACCGCATCTTCCGCCATACTCCTGGGCATCGAACCCCCACGCCCAACCGCTGTCTGCTTTAACATGTCCCCGGCACCGCTCCGCACCCTCCGCGCACCGGCCCCATCGGCAGCTGACCCGTCTCCCTCTCTCGGCTTCGCCCTGCCCCCGGTCACCGGGCGCTCCGCGGCCCCTGCTTCCGACCCTCCCGCGCCTCTCACGCACGCCGCGCTCATCACGCAACTCCGCACCCGCGGCCTCCGCCTCACCCCGAGCCGCAGCGCCATGCTCGCCGCCCTGCTCGACTGTTCCGCCCCCGTCACGCTGGCCCAACTCCAGCACGCCGTCCGCCCGCAGCGGGTCGCCCTGGCCACCCTGTTCCGCAGTATGCTCCGCATGGAGCAAGTCGACCTCGTCACCCGCACCATCGACCTCCACGGTACCACCAACTGGGAACTCAACGTCGGCCGCCGCCATGCCTTTCATCTCATGCACCGCGCAACCGGCGCCATCACTCCCCTCGATCCGCTGATCGCCCAGCCCCTGCACGACTTGCTGGCCCGCATCGCAGACCACCTCCACGACCGCGGCTACCGCCACCTCCGGCTCAACGTCGCCTTCCGCGGCGCCCTGCGCGACGACGGCCAACCGGCCACCTCGGTCGCGCCGCAGCGCCACGTCGCGTAACGGGCCGCGGCCCGTTCGCCCCCGCCGTCCGCGCCCGTCGGCTGCGCTTTGCCCGCGCGGTGCCCTTGACCCGCCCGCCGCATTCGCCGATTTTCCGCCTCGCCGCCGTGTGAAACCACTCCCGCTTCCGTCCGTCCCTCCGGCCTCAGCCCCGCTGAGCCACTCCGCTTTCATGCTGCGCGCACTCGCGGCGTTTACGCCCCCCCCGGGCCGAAGCCGGCTGCAGTCGCTCCTCATCGTGACCTCCCTCGCCGCCGTGCTGGGCGGGATCGACTTCATCTCCGGAATCTGGGTTTCCCTCCAGTTCTTCTATCTCGTGCCCATCGTCCTCGCCGTCGCCTGGCTCGGTTGGCGGACCGGGTGCCTGATCGCGCTGTTCTGCGGCGCCGTCCGTTTCGCGGGCGATGTCGCCGGCGGTATTTTCCGACACGTCGAACCCGGCGCCATCTGGTGGAATCGCCTCATCGATCTCTGCGTCTGCTTCATCCTCATCGGTATTTTTCACACGCTCATCGCGCTCCAGCGCCAGCTCGAACGCCGCGTCGAGGAACGCACCGCCGCGCTCCGGGCGGCCGCCCACGCCCACCGTCTCCTTGAGCAGGAACTCCTCACGGTCGCCGCCACCGAACGCAATTCCTTCGGCCAGGAACTCCACGACGACATCTGCCAACACCTCGTCGGCACCGCGTTGGCCGCCAAGGTCCTCGCCAGCCGGCTCGCCGACCACGACGCCCCCGCCGCCACCGAAGCCCAGGCCATCGTGGCGCTGCTCGAAACCGGCGCCGACAAGGCCCGCAAACTCGCCCGCGGCCTCCTGATCGCCGATATCCCGCCCGACGGGCTCGGCGAAAAAATCGCCCAACTCGCCACCGAGGCCTGCGGCTCCGGCATCGCGTGTCGCTTCCACGAACAGGGCGACACGACCCTCAATAACACCGATGCCACCGGGCAGTTGTTTCGCATCGCCCAGGAGGCCGTCCGCAACTCCCTCCGCCACGCCGCGCCGCGCCAGATCGAGATTTTCCTCACCGGCCACCCCGACGCCGTTTCGCTCACCGTGACGGACGACGGACGCGGTCTGCCCCCGCCCGACCAACGCGGCGCCGGCATGGGCCTGCGCATCATGTCGCATCGCGCCGCCTACGCCGGTGGCACATTCTCGGCCGGCCCCGATCTCCTCGGCGGCACCCGGATCTACTGCCATTTGCCCCGCCAGCCCGGCCCTTCATGAAATCCTCCCGCATCCGCGTCTTTCTCGTCGACGACCACCCCTTGGTGCGCGAGTGGCTCGGGAACCTCCTCCGCCTCCAGCCCGATCTCGACGTCTGCGGCGAAGCCGGCGATCCCACCGCGGCACTCGCCGCCATCATCGACCGCCCCCCCGACATCGCCGTGGTCGATCTCTCCCTCAAACAGGGCTCCGGCCTCGACCTCATCAAAGCCCTTCGCCTCCAGGCCCCGGGCGTCCGCATCCTCGTCCTCTCCATGCACGAGGAGATCAGCGACATCGAGCGCGCCTTCCGCGCCGGCGCCCTCGGCTATGTGATGAAACGCGAGTCCACCGGCCAAATCGTCGGCGCCATCCGCCAGGTCCACGCCGGCAAACTCTACGCCGATGCCGCCGTCCTCACCGCCCTCGCCGAACGCAGCCTCTCGCGCCTACCCGGCTCCGCCTCCGCAACGCCCGAATCGCTCAGCGACCGTGAACTCGAAGTCTACCGCCGGCTCGGCGACGGCCAGACGACCCGCCGTATCGCCGACGAGCTCAATATCGGGATCAAAACCGTGCAGACCTACTACACCCGCATCCGCGATAAACTCGGCTTCGCCGACGCCGCCGAGCTCACGCGCGAGGCGATCCGCTGGCGCGCCGACCACCGCTAGCCCGCGGGCAAGACCCTCGCCCTGCGCGACGCCCCTGCCGGCATAGCGACGACCACGCCTCCTGCGTCCTGCCCGGCGAACACCTTGAGGCGGCCCGCCTCAACCCCTGCCCCCCCTTCGACGACGGGCAGGAGGATTCCTACGCGGTCATTCCCCCCCCTGCTCAAGCAACACGCTCTCCGCGCCCGGCTCGCCGTCCCGCCTTTTCTCGTCCGATCGCACTCCGACGCCACCGCGGAGGTCCGTCTCAACGGCGAACCCGACATGCCCTGCACCCATCCCCACCGCGGCGGTTTCTGCACCTGGACCGATCTGCGCGAAATGACCCACCGCGGCCACGTCGTCCTCGCCGCCCACGGCTTCACCCACGGCCCACTCGACGACGCCGGCGCCGATCTCCACTCCGAAATCACCGTGTCCCAGCACGTGCTCGAAGCCCACCTCGACCAACCCGACACCCGCTTCGTTTTTCCCTCCGGCCGCTGACTACCGCCGCCGCCTGCCCGACCACTCCCCCGAATCGCGCGAAGCTCACGCCGGATCGCTCCGACTTACTCCCAATAAACAATCCGCCCGCACTGGTCGCAGGTGGGCAACGCCGCCAGCGGGTCCGTCCCCTTGCCGCGCGCCGCCGACACCACATCGCCCGAAACCTTCAGGTGGCAACCGCCGCATTTGTCGGTGTGCACGATCGGCACCACCACCGGCTGCTGCCGGGCCGCGATCCGGTCATACACCCGCAACCGCGGTTCGCCCACCGGCCCGCGCGCCGTCGCCACGTCGGCCGCCGCGACCTTCAGCTCCGCCGCCACGTTCACCGCGCGCTCGCGCAGCGTCTGGATCCGGCCTTCATGGCCCGAAATATTCCCTTTCAACACCGCCTCGGCCGCCGCGAACGTCTTCTTCGCCTCGTCGATCAGATACATGACCTCGAGCTCCTGCCCCTCAAACTCCCCGATCGCCTTCTCCGTCGTCTCGATTTGGTGCCCCAGCGCCTGATATTCGTCGTTCTTCTTCACCAGCGACTGCTGCGTCCGGTATTTCGCCATGCTCGTTTCGGCCGACCCGATTTCGGTCTCCAACAGCTTCTTTTTCGTCTCCAGCTCCTTCAACGCCTGCTTCGCCGTCTCGATCGCGGCCTTTTCGGCGGCAATTCTGGCCTCCACGGCCAGAATGTCCCGCGGGACCCCTTTCAATTGGGCCTCCAAACCCAGTCGTTTTGTGTCGCGATCTTGGAGGATGAGGAGGCTTTCGATGGCGGGACTGGGCATTTCGGGGCCGAGCTTGCCCCTACCCCCTCCCCGGTCAAACGAAAGCGGCGCTTAAAACCCAAAAGAACGGCGTTTCCCGCCTGACTTTTCTTCAAAAAAACCCTCGCGTCCCCCGCCGATCCGCGAGAGCTTTTTCCTTTCATTTTTCACCCTCGCAATTCCCTTTCATGCCCGATCAATCCGACTCTGAACGCAACGTGATCAACCAGGCCGGCGCCGACGCCTACGACGCGTCCAAACTCGGCAAACTCGAGGGGCTCGAAGCCGTCCGCAAAAAGCCCGGCATGTATATCGGCGGCACCGACGAACGCGCCCTCCACCACTGCGTCTCCGAGGTCCTCGACAACTCCGTCGACGAACATCTCGCCAACTTCTGCTCCCGCATCGAGGTCAACATCCACGTCGACGGCTCCATCTCCATCCGTGACAACGGCCGCGGCATCCCCGTCGACATCCACCCCACCTACAAAATCCCCGGCGTCGAGATGGTCCTCACCACCCTCCACTCCGGCGGCAAATACGGCCAGGGCGGCTACAAATTTTCCGGCGGCACCCACGGCGTCGGCGCCAAGTGCGTCAACGCCGTCTCCGAATGGTTCGAGGTCGAGGTCTCCCGCGGCGGCTCCGTCCACCACATGAAATTCGAGCGCGGCAAGACCGTGAAAAAACTCGAGGTCATCGGCAAGGCCCGCGGCACGGGCACCTATATCAGCTTCAAGCCCGACGCCGAAATCTTCAAAGAGACCACCGTCTTCCAGGCCGCCCGCATCGGCCAGCGCCTCCGCGAACTCGCCTTCCTCAACTCCGGGCTCGAAATCATCTTCACCGACGAGCGCCCCGCCGAACAGAAGCCCGAACGCTTTTTCTACAAGGACGGCGTCGAGGAATTCGTAAAGCAGATCAACCAGGGCAAGACCCCCCTCCACCCCAAGCCCATCCGTTTCCTCAAGGAAACCCAGCTGCTCCTCGACGAAAAACCCGCCGAGATTCACTGCGAGGTCGTCCTCCAGTATAACGACACCTACAACGACCAAGTGATGTGTTATACCAACACGATTCACAACCCCGACGGCGGCACCCACCTCTCCGGCTTCCGCAGCGCCCTCACCCGCGCCATCAACCAGTTCGCCAAGACCAACAATCTCCTCAAGGACAAAGACCCCCAGATCACCGGCGACGACGTCCGCGAAGGCCTCGCCGCCGTCATCTCCATCAAGCACAGCGACCCGAAGTTCGAGTCCCAGACCAAGGTCAAACTCCTCTCCCCCGAAGTGGAGAGCGTCGTCGGCTCCGTCACCTACGAGGGCCTGATGCAATACTTCGAGATGAACCTCTCCATCGCGAAGAAGATCGTCGACAAAGCCCTCAACGGCGCCCGCGCCCGCGAAGCCGCCCGCAAAGCCCGCGAAACCGTCCGCAAGGGCGCCCTCTCCGGCGGCGGCCTCCCCGGCAAACTCGCCGACTGCTCCGAACGCGACCCCGCCCTCACCGAACTCTATATCGTCGAGGGCGACTCCGCCGGCGGCTCCGCCAAACAGGGCCGCGACCGCCGCTTCCAAGCCATCCTCCCGCTCCGCGGCAAACTCATCAACACCGAGAAGGCCCGCCTCGACAAGGTCCTCGCCAACGAGGAAATCCGTACCCTCATCACCGCCTGCGGCACCGGCATCGGCGAGGGCGACGAAGCCGTCGGCGGCTTCAACGCCGCCAAAGCCCGCTACCACAAAATCATCATCATGACGGACGCCGACGTGGACGGCTCCCACATCCGCACCCTCCTCCTCACGTTTCTCTACCGCCAGATGAAGGGCCTGATCGAGCGCGGCTACATCTACATCGCCCAGCCGCCCCTCTACAAAATCAAGCGCAAGAAACGCGAGCAATACGTCGACAACGACGACCAGCTCAACCGCATCCTCCTCGAACTCGGCTCCGAGGACATCGTCCTCACCCGCCTCACCGACGGCCATATTTTCGCGCCCGCGCAGATCGAGCAGATCGTCGAAAACCTCGCCCTCCTCGAAAAACTCGGCGGCGGCGTCACCCGCTACGGCGCGTCCCTCGCCGAATACCTCGACACCCACGAGCCCGCCACCCGCAGCCTCCCCCGCTACGTCGCCCGCATCCGCGAGGGCAACAAGGAGAGCCACGAGTTCCTCCGCGACGAACACGCCCGCGCCGCCTTCCTCACCGCACACAAACTCAACGCCGACCTCACCGACCAGATCGAGCCCGCCGCCGTCAGCACCGACCCGCTCGCTCCCCCGGCCCCGGTTGCGCCCGTCGAGAAAAAGTCCTTCGCCACCCAGAAGCGCGTCACCATCCACGAAATCTTCGAAAGCACCGAGATGACGAAGCTCCTCGTCGCCCTCGCCAAAACCGGCCTCGACCTCTCGACCCTCACACCGACCGCGACGCCCCGCTACACCGTCATCGAAAACCTCGGCACGAAGAACGAAAACAAGACCGAGCTCTTCGGCCCGCTCGAGATCGTCACGCAGATCCGCGCCAACGGCCGCAAGGGCCTCAGCATCCAGCGCTACAAGGGTCTCGGCGAAATGAACCCGAAGCAGCTCTTCGAGACGACGATGGATCCGGAGAAACGCCGCCTCCTCAAGGTCTCGATCGACGACGCCGCGAAGGCCGACTCCCTCTTCACCCTCCTCATGGGCGACGAAGTCCCCCCCCGCCGCCAGTTCATCGAAGACAACGCATTAAACGTCCAGTTCCTGGACGTTTAAGCCAAATTCCCGCCATGAAACTCAAAGCCATCATCCACAAAGCAGACGAAGGCGGCTTCTGGGCCGAAGTGCCCGCCCTCCCCGGCTGCGTCACGCAGGGCGAAACCCTCCCGGAACTCCACACCAATCTCACAGAGGCGATCGAAGGCTGGCTCTCCGTAGACGACGAACCCCGGGAGTCGCATGCGGACGATCAGGTCATCGAGGTGGCGGTCTAAGCCTGCCTCACGGTTCCCTCCTGGTCCAATCGTGTGAAACAAGTTTCCGGTAAAGATTTCATGCGGCTCCTGCAGCAACGCGGCTGGCACCTCGCCCGCGTCAACGGCAGCCACCATATCTTCACCAAACCCGGCCATCGCGAACGCATCGTCGTCCCGGTCCACGGCAACCACCCGCTCAAACTCGGCCTCCTCAAGCATCAGATGAAAATCGCCGGCCTCACCGAGTCCGAGCTCTGAGAATCCTCCGTCCCCTTTCCCTCTCCCTTTCCCTTTCACTCCCGCGCCCATGTACACGGCTAACGAAAAGCTCTCCTCCGCCAACATCACCGACATCATGCAGTCGGCCTACATCGAATACTCGATGTCCGTCATCATCTCGCGCGCCCTCCCCGACGCCCGCGATGGCCTGAAGCCCGTCCAACGCCGCGTCCTCTACGCCATGCTCCGCGAGGGCCTCGTCCACAACCGCGCCTTCGACAAATGCGCCGGTGTCGTCGGCGAGGTGCTCAAGAACTACCACCCCCACGGCGACTCCTCCGTCTACGACACCCTCGTCCGCATGGCCCAGCCCTGGGTCATGCGCTACCCCCTCATCGACCCCCAGGGCAACTTCGGCTCCGTCGACGGCGATCCGCCCGCCGCCTACCGTTACACCGAGGCGCGCCTCAAGGACATCGCCGAGGACCTCCTCAAGGACATCGAGGAGGACACCGTCGACTTCGTCCCCAACTACAAGGAGTCGACCACCGAGCCCACCGTCCTCCCCTCCGCCCTGCCGAATCTCCTGATGAACGGCTCCACGGGTATCGCCGTCGGCATGACGACCAATATCCCGCCGCACAACCTCGACGAGATCATCGACGCCACCTTCGCCATCATCGACAACCCCCGCATCTCCGTCGACGACCTCTGCGACATCGTCCGCGGCCCCGACTACCCGACCGGCGGCATCATCTCCGGCCGCGACGGCATCCTCAGCTATCTCAAGACCGGCAAGGGCATCGTCCGCACCCGCGGCAAGGCCCACACCGAGGAACTCAAGGGCGGCATGGAGCAGATCGTCATCACCGAGATCCCCTACAACGTTAACCGCAACACCCTCGTCACCCGCATCGCCGAACTCGTCGGCGAAAAGGAGCTCGACGGCATCCGCGACCTCCGCGACGAGTCCGACGAAAACACCCGCATCGTCATCGAACTCAAACGCGGCGAGCAGGCCAAGGTCGTCATCAACCAGCTCTTCCAGAAAACCGCCCTCGAATCCTCCT
Source organism: Opitutaceae bacterium (assembly GCA_044358025.1). GTDB lineage: Bacteria > Verrucomicrobiota > Verrucomicrobiia > Opitutales > Opitutaceae > GAS368. The sequence continues at coordinate 2,086 of JBIKOK010000072.1, read as the reverse complement.
TCGGCGTCACGCTCCTGGCCCTCGACAAGAAGCGCCCGAAGCAGATGAACATCAAGGAACTCATCGAGTGCTACATCGAGCACCGCCGCGACGTCGTCACCCGCCGCACCAAGTTCCGCCTCAAGGAGGCCGAGGACCGCGCCCACATCCTCGAGGGCTACATCATCGCCCTCGATAACCTCGACGACTTCGTCAAAATCATCCGCGCCTCCTCCAACCGCGAGGAAGCCAAGCTGAAGTTGATGGCCAAATACCCGCTCTCCGAGCGCCAGACCGACGCCATCCTCGAACTCCGCCTCTACCAGCTCACCGGGCTCGAACGCGGCAAGATCGAGGCCGAATACCTCGAGCTCATGAAGGTCATCGAGGAACTCCGCGCCATCCTCGAGTCCGAGACCGTCCTGATGGCCCTCATCAAAAAGGAACTCGGCGACATGAAGGCGAAATACACCTCGCCCCGCCGCACCGAAATCATCGGCTCCGCCGGCGAATTCCGCATGGAGGACGTCATCCCCAACGAGGGCTGCGTCATCACCGTCTCCCACCTCGGCTTCATCAAGCGCACGCCCGTCGCCGACTACCGCTCCCAAAAACGCGGCGGCAAGGGCGTCATCGGCGCCGAAACCTACGACGAGGATTTCGTGGAAAACCTCTTCACCGCCTCCACCCACGACTACATCCTCTTCCTCACCAGCATCGGCCAGTGCCATGCCAAAAAGGTCTACGACATCCCCGAGGGCACCCGCGCCTCCAAGGGCAAATCCGTCGCCAGCTTCCTCCGCCTCGCCGAGGGCGAAAAAATCGCCGCCATGATCTGCGTGAAGGATTTCGCCGAGGACCGCTTCCTCGTCATGGCCACCAAGGCCGGCGTCATCAAGAAGAGCTCCCTCGCCGACTACGCCAACTGCACCCGCGACGGCGGCCTCATCGGCATCAACCTCGCCGAAAAGGACTCCGTCATCGGCACCGTCCTCACCACCGGCAGCGACGAACTCATTCTCGTCTCCCACCAGGGCCTCGCCGTCCGCTTCCGCGAGCGCGATCCCGAATCCGGCGAAGACATCTTCCGCGCCACCGGCCGCGCCACCGGCGGCGTCACCGGCATGCGCTTCAAGCTCGATAGCGACTACCTTGATGTCATCGAGGTCGTCGACCACTCCGCCAAGTTCCTCGTCGCCAGCGAAGCCGGCCTCGGCGTCCGCACTCGCTTCGAAGACTACCGCCTCATCAACCGCGGCGGCAGCGGCGTCTGGGCCATCGACCTCCCCGAAGACGGCTCCGTCAAACTCGCCGGCGCCCTCAGCGTGAAGGACAACGACGAGATCATGCTCCTCACCGCCAAGGGCCAGAGCGTGCGTTGCCCCGTCAACACCATCCGCGAAGTCAACCGCGGCGGCAAAGGCGTGAAACTCCTCACCCTCGCCGCCGGCGACAAACTCCTCAGCATCGCCCGCGTCGTCGAGAGCGCCGAAGAACAGGAAGCCGCCGCCGCCGGCGAAGCCTCCGACGCCGCTCCGACGGCCTGATTCCGCCCGGCGGTTCGCGCCCCATCGGCACCGTCCTCCCCCGAGGCCGGTGCCTTTTTTTTCCCGCTCTGCGACGGCGCGGCGCCATGCCCCGCGGCGGCGCCCCCCGCTTCACTTCGCCCCGAGCGGCAGCACCGTCACCCGCGACGCCCCCCTCGATCGTCAGCCAAAATCCTCCGAGGCTCGCCGGCCCGATCTGCACTTTCGGACTCGGCCACGGCGGCGGCGTGGAGCTTCCGCCATTGGCGATCTGCCAGCGCTGGCCGTTCTCCAGCGCCCGCACCGCGCGTCCCGCCCAGCCCGTGAAATTTCCCGCGATCCCGCTCTCCACCGTCGCATTTGTCGATCTCGGTGTCCGGCGTGAGCAGCCCCTTCGCCCGCGCGCGCAACCCGGCCTCCGCCTTCCCCTGCCTGCACCGTCTCGCACCCCGCCGCCTCCTCCTGGTCTGCCTTCCGCGCCCGCCCCTCCGCCTCGCACCCCGCCGCCGGCTCCGGCGCCCCGCGCCTCCCGCGCCCACGCAAACGCTCCGCCCTTTCCTCCTCCCGCCGCTCCGCCGTTC
>JBIKOK010000281.1:0-8263 GCA_044358025.1 Opitutaceae bacterium | reverse complement strand
CGTGCGGACCGTCCGCTCGCCGCCGATCCCCGTGTCGCGCCACGACTGATCGTCGCTGATGACAAAAAGGAGGTTGGGCGGACGCGGCATGGGGGGCGCGGGCTGGACGGCTCCGGCGGCGTGAACCGCCGGCATCGGTGGCAGGGCGGCGAGCAGGGCAACGGCAACCCCGGTGATCCGCCCAAAGTTTGGGGTGGACGGGAGGGGCGGCCGGAACACGGGCATGGGAGGGAGGGCGCGGCGGGGACAACCGGAAGCGAGTCAGGAGGTGAAACGAAGTTGCGGTGGCTGGAACCACTCAGCTTTCCGCGAGCGGAGTTTCTCCGCGCCTCGGGGCAGGGTCCGGCTAGGTTCGGCCACCACCGAAGATTATGGCCGGAGAGTGTTGCGCGCTTCCCTTTCGTCCGTAGGACTTTTGGCCTTCCCCATTATGAGAACCCTGCCGAGTCTGAGCCAAGTCGTATCCATTGTTCGCTTCGCCGTGCTTGGCGGGGCCCTCGTCATTGCGCCATTCCTTGTCGGCCAAGGAGCCCCAGTGCCGGCGCCCACGGCCAAGGCGCCGGTCGAGGATAAGGAGACGGTCATGCTGTCCGCGTTTACGGTTTCGACCGAACTCGAGACCGGGTGGTCGGCGAACGACACGCTGTCCGCCACGCGCACCAAGCAGGCGATCAAGGATGTGCCGGTGAATATCGATGCGATCACGGCCGACTTCATGGAAGACCTCGGGCTCTTCTCGGCCGACGAAGTCGCCAACTACGTCGCGAACGCCTACGCGCCGCCCACGCTGGAGAACGACAACCAGAGCGGCGCGGTTTCCTTCCGCGGTCTCAGCGGCTCCACCGCGACGCGCAATTACTTCCGGTGGTATATCCCGAGCGACACCTACAACGTCGAGCGCATCGATTTCGGCAAGGGCTCGAACTCCCTCATCTTCGGCGACGTCGAGCCCGGCGGGCAGGCGTCCGTCTTTACGAAGCGGGCGATCATGAAAAATTTCGGCACGCTGCTCTCCCAGTACAACAGCGACGGCGCCTACCGCTTTCAGCTCGACTACAACCGCAAGATCGCGCGCAACCTCGCGGTGCGCTTCAACGCGGTGCGCCGCCAGGAGCGCACCTACCAGGATGCGTCGACGTTCGCGCTCGAGGGCGAGACGATTACCACGACGTGGCAGCCCCTGAAGCAGACGATGGTCCGCATCGAATACGAGCGCGGCGATTTCGCCAATGTCCGCGGCTTCGGCGGCGTGACGATTCGCGAGGTCTCCGCTCGTTCCCGCGCCTACACGACCGACCGTCTCTACTACACCTCCGACAACGAGTGGATTGTGCGCGCGCAGTTGCCCTCGGCCGACCGTTCCAACGGCCCGGCGGGTGGATCGCCCTCCCTGATCGAGGGGGATTTCTTCGACGTGACCATGCGCAATGCCGCCGGCGCGACTGTCGGGACCAAGCGTTTCGCGGGCTATCCCAAGCGCTACAATCTCCGCGGTTCCTTCGACCGGCAGAACCGTCCCTTCGACACCACCTCGGTGACCGTGGAGCAACGCGTCGGCCCGGTCGGGCTGGAGGTGGCCTACAACCACCAGAAACAGACCGCCATCCGCAATGACAACTTCTTCTCCGCCACGATCAGCGTCGACGTGAACGGGCGGCCTTATGTCGAATCCGAACTCGACGAGAAGCGCTTTGCCAACGAGGTCGATTCGTTCCGCGGCATCGCGGTCTACAAATTCGACAAGTGGAAGTGGATGCAGCAGCTCCTGGTCGGCAGTGCCGAGTATCGCGAGGACCAGGTGCTGAACTACCGCTTCAACACCTTCAACGTGCGCAACGTCGACCGGGGCACGGCCGCGGGGCTCAATACCAACACGGACCGCGTGCGGCTCCGGCTTTTCCTCGATGATCCGCGGTTCTATTCGCGTGCGCTGTTCGACGCGATGAAGCCCGCGAATCTGCCGGAAACGGCCGACATCAAACCGGTGTCGCTCGCGTATTTCCCCTCGGGCACGAGCGCGACCGACGGCACGCAATGGCGCCAGGCTTCGGCGGTCGCCTTCTCCGCCAGCGGGCGCTATTTCAACGGCCGCGTCCTCACGCTGCTCGGCGCGCGCCACGACTGGAACCGGAATTACGAATACAACGGCGTCCGCACCTTCGGCAAATACGGCGAAGAGGTGGCGCCGCCCAAAATCCAGGACGCGTTGCCTGGCGAATACGTCCAGAACCAGCAGCTGCGGCTCGAGAACACGAGCAAGACGGCCGGTCTCACGGTGGTGCTCACGAAGGATCTCAATTTCTACGGGGTCTATTCCGAGTCGTTCCGTTTCCAGGGTGTGCGCACCTTCGACCGCGAACGTTTCGGACCGATCACGGGCGTGACGAAGGAAGTGGGCCTCAAGGGGAGTTTCTGGGGCGACCGCGGATCGATCAATCTCGGGGCCTTCGATATCGACCGGCAGAATGTCGCGCTCAGCTGGAACGGGGTCATCGATTTCACCACGGCGGAAATCGAGGATCTGATGAATCCCAACGACATCCTGCCCGGCGATCCGCGCTACAAATTCGGCGAGGAGGGCACGGCCAGCGGGGCGCGCTACTACAAGTCCACCGAAAATTCCCGCGGGGCCGACGTCACCCTCAGCCTCCGGCCGCTGAAAGGCCTGCAGTTGCGTTTCACGCTCGCGCGCACGGAGGTGACCGGCCAGCCCAACCTCGACTCGTTCCGGGGCTATTACACGGCCGCTGTCGCCCGGGGCAACGAGAGCGCCTCCGTGCTGAACGAAGCGAAGACGTTGCTCGACTCGCTCGATATCGACCAAAAACCCACCGGGGCCCGCGCTTCGCCCTGGTCCGCGAGCTGGGTCGTCGACTACGCGTTTCCACGCGATGCGTGGGCCCCGTTGCGCGGGGCGCGCGTGGGGCTCAACGGCAGCTGGCGGGACGACTATCTTTTCGGCATCGCCAACGGCCAGTCGCTGGCCGGCGGCGCCACGCACCTCGTGAGCGGCTACGTCATGCGCGACCAGAAGATCTGGCGCCAACAGGTCCGGGCCCGCCTCGGTTTCCGCAACCTCACCGATCTCGAGAACGGCAAGCTGCGCAAGACGAGTTTCACGACGCTCGCCAACGGGACCAATGTCTACCGTTACAGCTATGTCGTGCCGCTCCAGGTCGACGCGAGTCTGACGGTGCGGTTCTGATTTCCGGTCGTCGGCCGGCGGCTCGCGCCGGCCGACACTCAGATCAGACCGCTCCGTCTTTTTCCCGCCCCGGGGGCGCTCAGGCCGGCGGTCCAGGCGCCGCGCACAAGGAGCAAGCGCGGCGCGGCGGCTTCCCCGGTGTGCCAATCGTGCAACTTCGAGACGAGCAGGTCGACCGCCTCTTCGCCGACCTGGTCCTCGTTTTGCCTGATGCCGGCGATCGTTCCGTTGGCTTCGTGCACCGAGAGGGACACGAGGCCGACCGCGGCGGGTGCGCGGGACATTTCGGTAGGCGTGCGGTGGGAGAAAATCACGGCATCGAGGCGATGGCGCTCGATCCACGCACTGAGGCGCACCGGAATCTGTTCCCGGGTTTCCGGCATGAGTGCGGGGATGCGGTCGCGGGCCGGGACTTTTTGTTGCGCGACGAGGAAGCCGGACCACCAGCGGTGTTCCAAGCGGTGGCTGATGTTGGCGGCGACGGCGAGGCCGATGCGCCGGTAGCCGAGGGCGAGGCTGTGCGCGAATGCCAGCTGCGCTCCGTAAAAATGATCGTCGGAGACCCGGTCGATGGCCGGGATTCTGACGCTGGACCCCACGCCCACGACGGCGAAATGACGGACGTCAAAATTTAGGGAGGTCTGATCCCCGGGAAGCGGCGCCGCGAGGGCCCCGTGGATGCCGCGGGCGCGGAGCAGGGCCTCCAGGCGTTCGGGTCGCATCGCCGGATCGCTGAGCGAGAATTCCTCGAGGCTGAAGCCCCGCTTGAGCGCCCGCGCACTGGCGGCGGCGTGGAAACGCCGATGGGTGGCCACCTGGCGCCAAGAGTCGGGGGCCGCGTGGGACGTCAAAAACGCCAACGAAGCCTGCGCCATGGTGTCCACGCCGCCGTTCCGGCGGACGCTCATCAGGGCGGCGACGAGCGGGTTTTTCCGATAGCCGAGCGCTTCGGCGGCCGCGCGCACTCGCGCGCGGGTCGGGGACGGAATGCTCGGATGGCCGGCCAGCGCCAACGAGACGGCCGAACGCGAGATGCCGGCGCGGGCGGCGACCTCACGCATGGATACCCGCGGCCGGGCGGACGCCGGAGCGGCAGTGAGGGCGGAAAGTTTTGCGGACATGCGGGAGGAGAGGGGGAAATGGGTGCGATCGAAACGGCGCGCACGCGCGGACGTTAATGATAGATACAAAGTCGGTCAGTTGACCGGTTGGCCGGTGATCTTGCTCGGAAAAATCAGGACCGGGGGGAGAAAAGAGCGGGTTTACTCAACGATGCCAGTGGAGGCGCCTTTGCATCGTTTGGCTACCCGAATTTGATCCGGTTTCGGACGATGTAGCCGGACGCTCGCATTTGTCTCCCTGACCTCATTCCCATGAAAATCTTTTCCCTCTGTCTTGGTCTCGCCGCCGTGTTGGGTTTCGGCACCGCTGGCTTTGCTGCGACGGCGCCGACGAAACCCAACATCGTCTTCATCCTCGCCGACGATCTCGGCATCGGAAACATCGGCTGCTACGGCGCCGACAGCACGGTGAAGACGCCGAACATCGATGCCCTCGCCCGGGGCGGCACGCGTTACACCAACGCCTACACGGTTCCGCTCTGCGGCCCGTCGCGCGCCGCCATTCTTACCGGCCGCTACGGCTTCCGCACCGGCGCCACCAATCAAGACGCCACCGGGCAGATCAAGCCGTCCGCGGAGAAATTCATGCCGCAAATCCTCAAGCCTGCGGGCTACGTGACCGCGATGATCGGCAAGTGGGGGCAGCTCCCGCTCGGACCTGCGGAATTCGGTTTCGACGACCATCTGAAATTTCAGGGCAGCGGCACCTACTGGAATACCCAGGAAAAGGGCCGAACCTATCTCGTGAACGGCACGACCGTCGCGCTGCCCGACAAGGTCTATCTGCCCGATGTCATGCACCGCCATGCCGTGGATTTCATCACGCGCAACCGGGAGAAACCGTTCTACCTCTACTACTCCCTGTCGCATATCCACGGAGAGATCCTCCCCACGCCCGACAGCGCGCCGGACAGCAAGGATCACTATGCCGACAACATCGCCTACATGGACAAGCTCGTCGGCCAATTCGTCGCCGAACTGGATCGTCTCAAGCTCCGCGAAAACACCCTCGTCGTCTTCTTCGGCGACAACGGCACCGGCGGTGGGTATGCTGACCGCTCCACCGTAAAGGGGCGCCGTCTCTCCGGCGCCAAGGGGGACATGCTCGAAGGCGGGGCGCTCGTGCCGATGATCGTGAATTGGCCCGGCCGGACTCCCGCTGGAAAACTCTGCGCCGACATGGTGGATTCGACCGATTTTGTGCCGACGTTTGCGGAGTTCGCCGGGGCCAAGCTTCCGGAGGAAATCGTCATCGATGGCCGCAGCCTGGCCGCGCAATTCCGCGGCGAAAAAGGCCAGCCTCGCGACTGGGCGTTCATCCAACTCGCGCGCAACTGGTATGTCCGCACGACCGGGTGGAAACTCAATCAAGCGGGCGAATTCTTCGACATGAGCGAGGCTCCGTGGGGTGAGAAACTCGTCGCTCCCGGCACCGAGAGCCCCGCCGGCCTCGCCGCCCGCCAACGCCTCGCCGCGGCGCTCACCCAGCTGAATCCCGCCGGCGGCATCCCCGACACCGGCGATCCCTCTGGCCGTCACGCCTCGAATGTGAACAAGAAAGAGAAAAAGAAAAAATAACCCGGGGCTTCGCTTCGGCGGTCCCCACCCAACGCATCGGATGTCACTCAAACTCGTTTTACGCCGCCTTGTGGGCCTGGTCGTTGTTGTGACCGTCGCGGCCTTGGCGGCCGATGACAGCGTGGTCGCCGCCGTTCGCGCGGCCGATGACGAGCGGGTCGCGGCCACGATCGCCGGAGATCACGCGCGCCTTTCGGCGGTTTACTCCGACGATCTCCGCTACGTCCACTCAAACGGAAAAATCGACAACAAGGCCGAGCATGCCGACGGCCTCGCGAAACGTGCGTCGGTTTACGGGCGATTTGACTACCAGACGCGGGATTTCCGGCTGGCCGCCCCGGGCGTGATGTTGATGTCGGGCCGGGTGGTCATCCATTCGACGAACGCCCAAGGTAAGAACCCAAACGCCGTGAACTTTCTCGCGGTTTCGCGGGAAGAGCAGGGCCGGTGGAAATTACTCGCGTGGCAGGCGGCCAAGAACCTCCCGCCGGTGCCAGTCAATCGGTGACCTCCCGTCCTTCATCATCGCCGCTGCTTGTTCACGCCAGTGCCCTGACCCAAACCTCTCCCTGAACCTATGAAAACCCTCCGATTCAATCTTCGCACGCACGGTGCCTTCGTCGTGTTGCTCGCCATTCTGCCCCGGCTCGCCGCGCAGGCGCCGGCGCAATCGCCTTCGGGCACAGACGTGATTGAACTCTCGCCCTTCGAAGTGAGCTCCGGTGCGGTCCGTGGCTACGTCGCTTCGGAGACCATGACCGGCAGCCGTGTCAAGACGCCGATCCTCGATCTGCCCTATTCCGTCAACGTGATGACGAGCGAGTTTCTCGAGGACTTTGGCATCTACGACCTGCTGGACAACGTCACCCACATCAGCGGTTTCACCGGCCTCGACATCGGTGGTAATTTCAATCTCCGCGGCTTTTCATCGTCGAACCAGCTGCGCGACGGTTTCTTCCGCCTCGGCCGTTACGGTTCGAGCAACATCGACCGAATGGAGATCATCAAGGGCTCCAGCGCCGCGATCTACGGTCGCACGTCGCCCGGCGGCATGGTCAACATGATCTCCAAGGCGCCGAAGGACGCCGCGAGCCAAAAGCTCTCTTACAATGTCGGCGACTTTGGTACGCAGCGCCTCACGTTCGAGGGGACGGGTCCGTTTCTGCCCGGCGCGCTCGGCAAGACGCGCTACGTTTTCACGGGCGGCCACTATCAGCGTGAGTTCGGCCAGGACTACGCCCGCAACCGCAATCACGAATACTACCTCGCCCTCGATCACGTGTTTGCCGATGGCTCGAAACTCTTTTTGTCGGCCGAGTATTTCCTGCAAATCCGGCATTCCGCACCGAGTGCGGTGCCGCTCGTGACCGACCAAAAGGGCACCGCCAGCCTCAACGACGACGTCGCCGTCGGCTACGCCGTCAACCTCGGCAAGCTCAACGCCAGCGGCCCCAACAGTGAACTCAACCGCGGCAACACCGGCCTCACGGCCGTCTACGACAAGAAGCTCAACTCCGTTTTCAGCACCCGCCTCTCCGCCAATACCTACCAGGCACGTCGCTGGGACTACAACTATGTCAACCAGTGGGTCGCATTCACGATCAACCCGGCCGTGGCGACCACTCCAATCCGCACCGCCCGCGCGGCCACCCCGAACCGCGGGCGCATCTTCGAAGATGGCGGCGGTTTCCAAGGCGATCTGCTCGCCCACTACTGGACCAACGACCGCAAGGTCGAACACCGCACCCTCGTCACCATCGATATCAATGACTACTATCAGTGGAATCCGACGCTGAGTTATGCCGCCGCCACCAATCCCGACCTTGTCGCTTGGAACACCGCCCGCTTCGTCAATCTCGATGCCAACTGGAACCCCACTGCGCCGATCGCCTACTTCCCGAAGCGCAGTCAGGACTCGCCCGGCGAAGTGCTCACGCGCGACGGCCGGAAGCACACCACGACGCGCGGAGGAAATTTCCGCCAGCAGTCGTCCCTTTTTGGTGGCAGCCTGCTCACCTACGCGGGCTTTCGCTATGATTCGGTCACGCACCAGCATCGCGATAAACTCACCTCCGCGTCCTCCTTCACGCCGTTCATCCCTGGCTACACCGTTGGTCAGGTGGTTCGCCGGGAGATCAACCAGTTCAAGCCCAATGTTGGAGTGAACTACAAGGTCACCTCGGCTCTCCGCGTCTTCGCCAACTTCAGCGAGAGCTACTTCCTCGATCAAGGGGACACCGCACTGGACATCGCGAATTCCGCTTACCGTCCGGAAATCGCCAACGGCTACGACTACGGTTTCAAGGGCTCCCTCCTCAACGATCGACTCTCTTACACGGTCAGCGGCTACTACATCAAC
>JBIKOK010000280.1:0-8297 GCA_044358025.1 Opitutaceae bacterium | reverse complement strand
CACCGCCACCCGCGCGATCGGGCGAAAGTAACCCGACGATCCGGGGGGGGGTGGGGCGACCTGCTCCCCCGCAAGTTCTCAACCCACGCCGGAGGCCACCGCCTCCGGCGTTTTTTTTGGGTGTGGGCTGGCACGAATGATGGCGAAATTGATCACCAAAGGCGAAATCGGGAAATTTTCGCCCTCCGGTTTCGTTTTTTCCCGGGAAAAAGACTAGATCCTGTGGTAAAGTTTCTCCATTCCCGGATCTCGTTTGGCGGAATCTCCACCCCCCGCCGACCCGGCTCCCTCACCTGTTATTCGTTTTTCAATTGCTGATTGCCCCACCCATCTCCCCGGTTTGTTTTTGCTTCTGCCGAGGCTACGGACCTCGGTTGATTAGCCAAACGCGGCGGTCACGGCCGAAAGCGCAGGCCCGGAAAAGCCCTCGTCCGCATCCATCACACTTTTCGGAAGAAATCCTTTTGTCACCGAGCGCACCGAGGTCCGAACGGAGGTCACGGAGCCAAGCACCTTGTCCGCGCTGTGGCCGCGGTGGGCTGGGCTTCGTGCTCCCGGTGAAAGCATTTGCTCGAGTTGGGTGTGAACCATACGGGCTAGGTCCCCTCCGCTACTTTGGGCGGGAGGATCCGTTGCCCGGCGCAAGCTTAGACCAAAATTCCCCCATCGCCTGGACCAGGCTGAACCTCATCGCTGATTCCCCCGGTCATCTCGGGATGCCGCCGGCGCGCCTCGGCCGCACCGGGCGGGCTTTCCCCCCGGCGTTCGTCGGGGCTGCGGGCCGAGCCGAAGCGAGGGAACGGTCACGCGGGGGCGTCACGGGTGGGGGTTGCCGCGGGGCCGAAAACGGCCCGGCCCGTGCGCCGGGCGAAGGTGGCGGCGGCCGCCGCCAAGCCGCCGCGCCGAACCGGCCCGTGCCGACGCGGGGCCGCCGGGCCAATCGTCTCCGCGCCGCCGCGCGCGGACACCGGGTCGTTCACTTTGCCCGCGGCTCATTCCGAGCTGCGAGGATTCTCTCTGCCGCCTACCATGCCCGCCACGATTGACGCCAACCCTGAACCGAAGCCGCTGATCCTCATTGTCGAAGACGAGGTGCAGCTGGCCGAGCTGATGGCCGAATTTATCCATTCCGCCGGCATGCGGACGCATATCTGCAACCGCGGCGCGCAGGCGGCGGTTTACCTGAAGGAGAAATTTGCGAACCTGGTTCTGCTCGACATCACGTTGCCCGACATGAGCGGTTTCGCCGTGATGGATGAGATCCGCGCGGTCGGCCGCGACATCCCGGTGATGTTCGTGACCGGCAACGTCGAGGAAGCGAGCAAACTGCGCGGACTCGCCATGGGGGCCGACGACTATATCACGAAGCCGTTCAGCTACGCGGAACTGGCGGCGCGCATCCGCACCGTGCTGCGACGGACGGCGGGGGCGAGGGACCAGACCCTCACCACGAATGTGAAGCTCAGTGACAAGCCCTTCGAGTTATGCGGGGCGAAGCTCACGCCGGACCGGTTGGAAATCGCCTTTCCGCGAGGCGCGGTCTTGAAGATCGGCCGGAAGGAACTGGGGCTGCTCGCCTATCTGAACGCGCATCAGGGGCGCGTCGTCACGCGCCAGGCGTTGATTCACGCGGTCTGGGGTCTCCACGCCAACGCGAAGAGCCGTTCGCTCGACCAATATGTGCTCAAGCTGCGCGCGCTCTTCGCCGCGCATGGGCTGAATCTCTGGCCTCTCCGGAGTGTGCATGGGATCGGCTATATTTTCGATCCGATCGTCGGGGCGAAAGCCGATGAGGCTTCGCCGCGCGCGCGTCCGCAGCCTGCCGCGCCGGCGGCGCGGCCGCGCCGCGCGTGGCTCGAGGGCAACGCGGCGGCGCTCCTCGCCAAGCGGTCCCGTTCAGCCTCCCGCTGACGGGGAAGGCGTGACGGGGCCCCCGTGCGGCGGCGTCCGCGCCGGGGGCACGGCGCGCCCCCTCGTGGGCGCGTTGGGGCCGCGGGGGGCGAGCTCTGGGCCGCGGGGGCGCCGCGCGGCGAACGGCCGCGGGGACCGCGGGCAAAACGCGGCCCCGGATGACCCGGCCTCGGCGGCAGCGGAGCGGGGGAGGGGCCCATCCCCCCCCCGGGGCCCGATCGTGCGGGGTAGTACTACCTAGCCTGCATCAAGCACCCTGTCCTAAATAAATTCTTTTTCACCGAGCTACCGAGTTTCGAGCCGAGGACACGGAGCCAACACGAATGGCGCTCTGTGAGCTCGGTGGCCTGGGCTCCGTGTCCTCCGTGAAATCGGTTTGCTCCAGTTGGGGGGTGAAAGATCCCGGCGAGGGGGCGCGCGCCGCGCATGCCTCGGCTCGGTGCGCGCAGCAAAAAAGTTTCCCGCCAGGAACGCGCAAAAGCGGCCGGCGAGGGGCCGTGGGCTTGCGGGTGGCGACTACGTAGTAAACCGCAAGCCCACAAAAACTCGTTATCCTTTTCGACTGCTCATGTCCGGCCGCCCCTGCCTAATTCTTCCCGTCTCCTCGTACAAACGTCGAAATCCCGGGCATCCCGGCTTTCGCCAATCAAAAAACCAATCGTCTCCATGAAAACCATTCGTTCTTCTCAATCCCGCATCACGGCCTTGCTGGGCGTGATCGTCATCGCTGCCAGCGTCACCGCCTCGGGCTCGGATTCCAACAAGTCCAGCTCCTCCTCGGGTTCGGACGACAGCAAGTCCAGCTCCTCCTCGGGTTCGGGCTCGGGCAAGTCCAGCTCCTCCTCCAGTTCGTCCGACAGCAATTCGTCCAAAAGCAATTCGTCTGTCGGCTCAAGCAGCTCGTCCGTCGGCTCGAGCAGCTCGTCCGTCGGCTCGAGCAGCTCGTCCGTCGGCTCCAGCAGTTCATCCGTCGGCTCGAGCAGTTCGTCGTCCGGATCGACGTCCTCGACGCCTGCGGTCGTGACCACGGACGACAAGGGTGGGTTGAGGACCACGACGACCACGCCGGGCACGACGACCACGCCGGGCACGACGACCGTCGTCAGCACGGACGACAAGGGTGGCCTCAATACCACCATCACCACGGCGACCACGAAGACCGTCCTCAGCTCGCACGACGATAGCGGCATCAAGACCACCATCACGGTGCTCACGCCGACCGGCGCCCGCACGGACGACAAAGGGGGCCTGACCCGCTCCACGTCCTCCGGCTCCGGCAAATCCGGTTCGAGCAACTCGGGCTCCGGCAACTCCGGTTCGAGCAACTCGGGCTCTGGTAAATCCGATTCGAGCAACTCCAGCTCCAGCAACTCGGTTTCGAGCAACTCCAGCTCCAGCTCCAGCTCCAGCTCGAGCTCGAGCTCGAGCAAAGTGGGCGTGAGCGTCCAGACGACTCCGGTGGCGCACGCCGCCTCGGCCAATTCCTCGGACACCACCAAGGCGATCCAAGAGGCTTTGAAGAAATACGACTTGGCGCGGGATCTGGCCATCTCGGAGCGGGCCGCGCTCGTGGCCAAGCTCGAGGCCGCCAAAACCGATGCGGAGAAGGCCGCCGTCGTGGCGCAACTCAACCGGGATCAGGACCAGCGCGAAGACGAACTGCGCGCGGTCGCCCGCCAGATTCGCGACGAAACCAAGCAAGTGCGCTACCGGACCAGGAACTGAGCGGTCCAAGACAACTCGCCTCAGTCCTAGACCGAGCACTCAACTCGCCACCACCCAATGAAACGAAGTCCCCTCCAGATGCGGTTGCTCCTGCTCGCAGGCGCCCTCTGGCTGGGGCCCCGGGTGGCTCACGCGACGACCTCCCCGGCTACGGCCGGGGAGGCCCGCGCGTCGTGGCAATTCAGCCAATCAGAACAGGTCGCCTTCGGCTACACCGACAACGTCATGCTGTCGGCGTTCGCCCCCCAGCAGAGCGCGTTCGGCCAGGCGTCGGCGGAACTGCTGGTGCTGCGCACCACCCAGCGGGGTTGGGCGTTCAGTGGTTTCTTCCAAGGCCAGCTCAAGCGGTTCCACGTCCAGGACGCCGAGGCGCGGGAGCAGTCGGGATGGTTCGGCCGCGTCGAAAGCCGCTGGGACCCCTTGCCCGCGCTGAGCCTCCGCGCCATCGCCTCCTCTTTTGGGGAAAACTCCCTGCTCGATCTGTCGGAAAGTGCGGCTTCCCGCCTGGTCGTCCTGACCCGCGTCCAGGGGCGCTCGGCCACCGCCAAAGTCCGGCTCGCCTTGAGCCCGTCCCTCGCTCTCGAGGTCTCCTCGCGTCCCAGCCGGAACGACTACCGCACCTTTTCCGGCGACTTCGCGGCCCTTGAACACACCGCCCGCCTCGAATGGCAATGGTCCCGCCGTCTGCTGGTCGGCCTTGACTGGCGGGAGCTGCGTCGCGACTACGACGACCGAACCCACTATACCGCCGGGGGCCGGCCGCTCCGTGGCACCCAGCTGTCGTTTTGGCAAAGCGGGGGCGACGTGAATCTCACCGTGCTGCTCGATGCCAACGGCCAGCGGCGACTCACCTTTAGCGCCGGCCAGACCCGAAATCGGGACCGCGCCTCGGGCTACTTCGATTACCGGCAAAACCGCGGCGGCGTACTGCTGGACTGGCGCGCCGGCAGCTGGCGCTTTGCGTTCGATGGCCAATACCGCCGGGAGGTTTATAGCGTGCAAACCGGCGGCATCGGTCTCGCTCCGCCGGCCCGCCTCTCCGCTCATCTCCAAGCCGAGGTCCGGGTAGAACGGACGCTTTCCCGCCGTTGGAGCGTTTTCGGCACCGTCGCCCGCGACGACTTCGGCGGCAATCTTGACGAATTCAATTATTTGGCCAACAGCACCAGCTGTGGCCTCCGCTTTACCTACTGATATGAAGTCCGAAAAAATGGGTTCCCTCCTTCCGGCCGCCTCGGGCGGCCTGCGCTCGGGGACGCGGTTCCGTGACCGCGTGCGGCGCGGCGCCTGGGGCGTGGCGGGGCTCTTGGGCGCGCTGCTCGCGTCGGCTCCGCTCGCCGGCCAGACGGATGGCAGCCCGCGCTGGGCCTATGCGGCCCTGCCTTCTTCGACCGCCGGTTCCATTATCTCGGCCGCCTCCGTCGCCCCCGATGGCACGGTCTACGTGGGCCTCGAAATCGGCGGCGTCGGCACGACTGCCGCCCGGGGCCGGATCATCGCGCTGACCAAAGACGGCGCCCAAAAGTGGGCTTACGACACGCCGGATTGGATCGACTCGACGCCCGTGGTCGGCGCCGACGGCACCATTTATTTCGGCTGCTGGGACTCCCGCCTCTACGCGTTGCGCCCCGACGGCACCCTGCGCTGGTCGTTCCGCGCCGGTGGGCAGGTCTCCGCCTCCCCCGCGCTCGGCGACAACGGCGAAATTTATTTCGGGAGCGGCAACGGCAACCTTTACGCGCTCAACGCCGATGGCACCCAGAAATGGGTGTTCCCGTCGCTCTTTTGGATCGATGCCGCCCCCGCGGTCGGGCCCGACGGCGCCATTTACTTCGGCTCGCTCGACAACTCGTTTTATGCGGTCAATCCGGACGGCACGCTGCGCTGGTTGTACACCACCGGCGGCGACATTGTGGCGGCGCCGGCCATCGCGGGCGACGGCACCGTTTACTTCGGCAGTCGCGACCAGAAACTCCATGCCCTGGCGCCGGACGGCAGCGTCAGATGGACCTTTGCGGTGACCGATACGATCGAGGCCTCCCCGGTCCTGGCGGAGGATGGCTCGGTGATTTTTGCCACGACGGGCGGTCGCGTCTTTTGCGTCAGCCCCGAGGGCACCGAAAAGTGGCGTTACCCCCGGGCCACCCAGCCCGCGCTGAGCGCGGTGTTCTCCACGCCGGCCGTGCGGAGCGATGGGTCGATCGTGTTCGGCTCGAGCGACAACGCGCTGTTCGCGCTGCGGTCGGACGGAACGTTGTTGTGGCGCGCCCCCCTCGGCGACTGGGCCGATGCCCCGGTCTGCGTCGCCCCCGACGGGGCCATTTATATCGGCGCGCTCGACAAGAAGCTTTATGCGTTCAACGGCACGCCGCAGGCGGCCGCGACCGAGTGGCCCCAATTCGGGCGCAGTCCCCGGCGGACGGCCAAGCAGGTGATCGGGCAGACCTTCGGGACCACCGGCCGGCTGGCTAATCTCTCGGTCCGGGCGACGGCCGGCCCCGGCGCCGACACGCTGATCGTGGGCCTGGTCACGGGCGGCACCGGTTCACGCACGCTGCTGTTGCGCGGCATCGGCCCCACCTTGGCCAACTTTGGCGTCGGCGGCGTTTTGCCCAACCCGCAACTGACGCTCTTCTCGGGCGGCGCGATTTTGGACAGCAACGACGATTGGGAAAAGCAGGCCAACCCGCTGCGCGTCGCCACCCTCGCCGCCCAGGTCGGCGCCTTCCCCCTCGCGGCCCAGGCCGCCGACGCGGCCCTGGTCACCACCCTCAACCCGGACACCTACACCGTCCACGTCAGTGCCCCCTCCGGCCTGGGCGTCGCGTTGGTCGAAGCCTACGACGCCGGCGGGGCCGGCACGGCGCGGCTCGTCAACGTTTCGACGCGCACTTTGGTGCGCAGCGGCGGCGGGCCCCTGATTGCCGGATTCGTGGTCAGCGAGAATTCCCTTACGCTGCTGATCCGCGGAATTGGTCCGACGCTCGGCGTCTTCGGGGTCCCGGCGGTGCTCGCCAATCCAAGTCTGCGCATCTATCGGGGCTCGGAACTCATTGCCGAGAACAACGACTGGACCGTTTCAGGGGCGGCCAAACTCTTCGCGGGCGCCAACGCGCAGGTGGGGGCCTTCGCGCTGCCGTCGGGCAGCCTCGATGCGGCCCTGCTGCTGACGCTGCCGCCGGGCGCCTACACCGCCCAGATTGCCGGGCTCAACGATTCGGGGGGCAATGCCCTGATCGAACTTTACGAGCTCCGCTGACCCGCCGACGGCGCGGCGTACGACCCGCCGCCAGAAAAATGAATCAACGGTGGTCGCGCTCCGATTCCCATCCCTTCTTCGCGCGGCTCCGTGAAGAGCCTTGATTACCCGCCGATAATTCATCCACCTTCGCGAGCGATGTCCAAGACCGTCAAATCTGTCGATGCGATTGAATTGCTCCTGGTGGACGATCATTCGCTTCTCCGTGGCCTCTTGATCGATGCCCTCACCGCGGTCGACGATTTCCGCGTGGTCGGAGATGCCCCCGACGCCGAGGCGGGCATCAAACTCTGCGAACAACTCCAGCCCAACGTGCTGATCTTGGATTCCGTTTTGCCCGGATTGCAGGGAGCGGCGTCGGTGGAAGCAATTCTCCGCGTCTCCCCACGCACGCGGATTCTCATGTTTTCGGGCGTGATCAGCCCAGCGTCCATCCAGCGCGCGCTCGCAGGCGGGGCCCGCGGTTACCTGCCCAAATCCGCGATCTTTCCCGAGCTCGTCGAGGGGATTCGGGCCATTCACAGCGGCCGCTATTTCTTTGGGGCGGGAACGCATACCTTGATCACGGGAATTCTCGCCCAAGGCGAGAAACGAACGCACGGGCTTATGCTCAGTGATCGCGAACTTTCCGTGCTCGCCGGCATCGCCCAAGGAAGATCCTCCAAGGAAATTGCCTCCCAATTGGAACTGAGCGTTTTCACGGTGGAAAATCATCGCCGCAGAGTGATGGAGAAGACCGGAATCCACTCCGTTGCCCAACTCACCTTGCTCGCACTTGAACTCGGATTGATCGCGCCGGTAAAACCCCTCGACGCGCCAGCGGAAGGGGCCGCGAGTGGGTAGCCTCGGCCAGCGTCCGTGAGGCGAAACCGCCAGTGACGCGGTCGCGACGTGCGCCGATGGGGCCGCCGCCCTGCGGGCAAACCCGGCAGAGCGCGGCCGCGCTCCGCGGAATTTTTTGACCGGGGAGAGATCGCGCGGATGGTCGGAAGGCCCGTTTTCAGGGGCGTGATTCACGGGTCGCCGAAAAGGCGCGGGCGATTTTCCCCAGACACGCTCTCCCCCAACGGCGGGCCGCTGTGGGGGCGTCAGCGTGAGGCCGGTCGGGCAGAAACAGCGGGCGTGAGCCCGGACTGTCGTCGGGGCGCGGCGCCCCAGCTTGCGGTCGATTGGTCGAGGCCCAGGCCTGGAGCTGAAACGGCCCGATGCAACCACCCGAAGGTCGAAACGTGGGGGCCGCGGTGGACGATTGTCAGTGACTACGAATCGCGAGGTTTGGGGTTAGTATTACTCTGTTAACTAGAATCGTTGATTTTCGGATCGAAATTAGTTCCGCAACAGGGGCAGCAACCGATCAGCCGCACCAACCACGGCTGCATCGCGTGCAACACCTGTTCCCACG
>JBIKOK010000071.1:0-27711 GCA_044358025.1 Opitutaceae bacterium | reverse complement strand
TCACCCATAGCGGCGCATGGCAGGGCGACCTGCTCATCTGCACCTCCTATCAGGACGCCGCCGGAAAACGTTTCCACCACGTCCCCCGCAACGAGGCCGTCCGCAAAACCCTCCGGCCCGTTTACACACAGCACCCCGGCTGGACCGAGGACATCTCCCTAATCCGCCACTTCGCGCAGCTCCCGACCAACGCCCAGCGCTACGTCGCCGCGATGATGAAGGCCACCCTCGACGTCGCCTACGAAGGCGCCCCCTGGCCGTCCGCCGACAAACTTCCGAACCTCCGCTACCTCGGCGTCGGCCCAGAGCCGTCTCAGATTATCAAGGACGTCCCGGCTACCGCCGACCTCGTCCAACTCGCCTGAGTCCGGGCGTGGTCTCCGACCCGCCCGCTCCGACCGCACCGCCGCCGTCCCGCCGGCTCCGGCGGATTCGCCCGAATGGTGGCCACGCCGCCTGATCCGCGGCCTCGTTGCGCAATCGCTCGAACAACGGCTCCGCCTCCACCCGGGCCGCCTCCGCGAAGCCCGCGGCCCCCACGCCGGGCAACCCGTCCCCACTCGCCGGAAATCCCGCGCCGCCTGCAATCACGCCCTTGGCCAGCCCGCCGAGCGCGACCGGCGTCGCCCCCCCGTGCTCCGCCCGACCACCCCGCCGTGTAGCTCCGCCGCCCATCGATCGCCCGGTGCGACGCCACGTCGCGCCCCATCGCCTGAATCGCCGCCGCGCTGGCCGCCCACGGCCGTTGCGCGAATTCACCGCGCCCGCGACGATGTAGCCGTAGCGCTCCGCCTCCGCTGGCCACCGCTCGCCCCGCACCCGCCCGTGAGGCCCGCGGCAGCTGAGCCCGGCGACACGGGTAAGAGCACCCTCCGTAAACTAAAAGGAGTCTGCCTGGGGTGGCGCGCACCGGCCGAGGAAGAGTCTCGTCGCCACCCGCGCGCGCCAGAGCCCACCGCCCAGGGCGTCTTGAAGGAAAACATCGCCGTGGCGGTTTTCCGCCTGTGACGCGGGAGAATAAAAACCCGCGCAAAATCTGCGGCGCCGGATCTTCGGAGCGCGGGGTGCGCGGGATCTTCGGAGCGCCGGGTGCGCGGGATCGTCCGAAGAAGGAGGTGGTCCATGGGGCCCTTCGTTTCACTTGAACCGCCCGTTTTACGCCGGAACTCCCCGCCCGCTCCGCTCCGCGCTCGCTTGCTTGCACTTCGCACCGCGGTCCGCACATTCCCTCGCCATGCAAACCGACGTCGTCGCCGTCACCATCAAGGGAGTCATGCCCACCGCCAACGGCTGCGCCGTGTTCCTCGGTGACGACACCAAAACGTTCGTCATTTACGTCGACCACTCGGTCGGCAACGCCATCCAGATGACGCTCAACGGCGTGAAGAAAGACCGCCC
Source organism: Opitutaceae bacterium (assembly GCA_044358025.1). Classification (GTDB taxonomy): domain Bacteria; phylum Verrucomicrobiota; class Verrucomicrobiia; order Opitutales; family Opitutaceae; genus GAS368. The sequence continues at coordinate 26,313 of JBIKOK010000071.1, read as the reverse complement.
GCTCACCCACGATCTGATCGGCAGTGTGCTCCTCGGTCTGGGCGCGCGGCTTGAGCATATTGTGATCAACGACGCCCGCGAGGGCACGTTCTTCGCCCGTATCTTGCTCAAGATGGAAAATGAGCTCGGGAAGAAAATCATCGAACTCGACGCCCGCCCCAGCGACTCGATCGTGCTCGCGCTCCAGCAAAAGCGCCCGATCTACGTCGCCCGCGCCGTCTTCGACACCGTGGAGGATATGACCGAGATCCTCGAGCGCGTGCTTAAGCAGCAGGCCGAGGAAGGCGAACCGGGCGCAGCCGAAGACGACAAGTGATCGCCGCCGCCCCGCCCGTGGCTCCCGCCCGCCGCCTGCCGCCCGCCCTCTGCGCCGGCCAGCCCCTCACCGCCCTCGCACCGATGCAGGACGTGACCGACCTGGCCTTCATGGCCGTCGTCGCCCACTACGGCGCCCCCGATTATTTTTTCACCGAGTTTTTCCGCGTCCACGCCCAGTCGCGCCCGGAGAAGCACATCCTCCGCTCGATCGACGAGAACGCCACCGGCCGCCCCGTCTTCGCGCAGCTGATTGGGGAGGATCTTGGCCACCTCGCCCGCACCGCCGAGGAACTCCTCCGCCACAACGTGGCCGGCATCGATCTCAACCTGGGTTGCCCCGCGCCCAAGGTTTACAAGAAGAACGTCGGCGGCGGTCTTCTCCGCGACCCCGCCCGCATCGGCGAAATCCTCGCCTGTCTCCGCTCGATCGTCCCCGGTCTCTTCACCGTCAAGATGCGCATCGGCTTTGACGATACCACCGCCCTCGACCCCGTCATCGATCTGGTCAACGAGCACCGGGTCGATCTCCTCAGCGTCCACGGCCGCACCGTGAAGGAGATGTATCGCAGCGAGGTGCACTACGACTTCATCGCGCAGGCGGTCGCCCGCGCACGTTGCCCGGTCCTCGCCAACGGCAACGTCACCTCCGCCCCCCGGGCCGCCGCCATTTTGGCCGACACCCGCGCCGCCGGCGTCATGATCGGCCGCCACGCCATCCGCAACCCGTGGATCTTCCGCCAATGCCGCGAACAGTTCGCCGGCCAACCCGTGACGCGCCTCTCCCTGGCCGACGCGCGTGATTACGTGGAACGTCTCTACCGCGCCACTCAGGCGCCCGGCCTGCCCGAGCGCGACCACGTCAATAAGATGAAAAAATATCTCAATTTCGTCGGCCAGAGCGTGGATCCCACCGGGGCGTTTCTCCACGACATGCGCCGCACCGACAGCGAAACCCAGCTCTTTGCGGTGTGTGACCGCCACCTCTTGGCGGACCCGACGCGCGAATTCGCCCCGGAGCCCTACCCCGGCGTCATCGCCCGGCCCAATTGCGAGACTCCCAACGCCGTCAGCGACGGTTGCTCCCTCGAAACGATCACCGCGTAGCCGCAGCGCGCCGGGGTAAGCCGCGGCGCCGATGCGGTGCGCCCGCCGCGCCGCAAGGGATGCACAGTCTCCGCCAAGCCGTGCGATATGCCGCGGCCGGATCTACGGTATACTGGGGACATGACAACGACTGCGTACCCCGTGACGATGTCCCCCGCGGCGCTGAACGTACAAACCCCGCCGCAACTCGCGCGAACACCCCGCCCCGCTCCGCCCGGCTACTGGCGCTATTCCTGCCCGCACCGCTCTCGGGTGAGCCTCGGGCTCGCGATTCTCGTTTCGGTCGCCGTCCACGCGGGGATTCTTTTCGGCCTGAGCGGGCGCAAAAAAGAAACCGCCCGCCCGAAAGACCCCAACCTCATCGCCCTCACCTTCACGATTCCCCAACTCAAAGACTTGGAGGATCCGGAACCGGCGCCCAACGAGGACACCGGCGCGAAACCCGATCTCGGCGCCCCGGCCCCGATGCAGGCCGATCTGCCGCAAATTCCCCAGCCCACCGACTTCGTGCAACAGATCGACTTCAATTCGCTGGTCGAACGCCCCGACATCAATTTGACCAAGGTCTGGACCGTCCCCGAAGGCATCCGGCGCGGCAGTCGCCCCGGCGAGGGCATGGGCAATATTTTCAACCTCGCGGACTTGGACCGGCACCCCGTTCCCGTCATCCAGCCGGCCCCCATCTACCCGATGGCGCTGAAACGGGACGGACTCACGGCCACCGTGGTCGTTGAGTTCATCGTCGACGTCCAGGGCCTGGTCGTAAACCCCGCCGCGATCGAGAGCTCGCACCACGACTTCGAAGTCGCCGCCCTGACCGGTGTGCAAAAATGGAAATTCCGCCCCGGCGTTCGCGCCGGTCGCAAAGTCAACACCCGCATGCGCGTCCCCATCGTCTTTCGCGTGGTCGACGGCGTTGACTGACCCTCGCCGCGGGCGCACCGCTGCCGCGTCGCGCACCGGCAGCCGCCCGATCGGCGCACCGCGCGTTTGCACACCCGCCTACTCCAAACCCAACACCTTGCGCCCGGTCGCCGAAATCATCTGCGGAGTCCATTGCGGATCCCACACGATGTGCACCTTCGCCGTCTCCACGGTCGGCAGATGCGAAATCTTTTCCCGCGCGTCCTCGGCGATCACCGGCCCCATGCCGCAGCCGGGCGCCGTCAACGTCATCTTGACGTCCACCGCGTGCCCACCGGTCGCCGTCGTTTCAATGGAGAGATCGTAAACCAGCCCCAAGTCGACGATGTTCACCGGGATCTCCGGATCGAAACACGTCTTCAGCGCCGCCCACACGGCCGCCTCGCTGAAATCGTCCGCCACACCGGCCACCTCGGCCGCCGCCGGCGTGTAGCCACCGATCGCCCCGCTGTTCTCTTTCGCGATACGAAACAACCCCCGGTCGGTCCGCACCGTCACGTTGCCGCCCAGCGTCTGCGTGATAAACACCTCGGTGCCGCTCGTCAGCGTCAGCGCGTCGCCCGCCGGAATGGCCGTCGCTGCGCAGTCTTGGATCAAAGTATGGGTCATGGGAAAAGGTGCCGCTTAGTGGATCGAAAGATTCAACGGCAGGCGCGCATAAACGCCCTGCGGATCATTGAAGGTGCGCAGCACCTTCACTTCGCTCTCGATGCGTTGCGCGACCTGCATCGCCAACCCCGGAGCCCGGGCATTGTTCGGCGCCAGCTTCTCGATGAAATCCTGCACGGCCTCGAACAATTCCTTCGGCCGCGGATATTCCACCAGCCGGTAGTTCGGACCGAGCTTCGCCTGCGCCGCCGCATACACGATCGCCGCATCCAGCCCGCCGAGTTCGTCCACCAACCCCAGCTTCTTCGCCTCGCTCCCCGACCACACCCGGCCCTGCGCAATCTCCTCCACCACCTCGCGCTTGAGCTCCCGTGCCTCGGCCACCTTGCCGACGAACTCGCCGTAAATCCAGTCGACCATCCGTTGGAACACCGCCAGCTCCTCCTCCGTTTTCGGCCGGGTAATGTTGATGACATCGGCAAATTTCCCCGTCTTCACCGTGTCGAAGGTCAGCCCGAAATCGCCCGATAGCTTCTTCACGTCAAACTGCACCCCGAACACCCCGATCGATCCCGTGATCGTCGTCGGCTCCGCAAAGATCCGGTCCCCGTAGGCGGCGATCCAATACCCGCCCGACGCCGCGTAACTTCCCATCGAAACCACGACCGGCTTCACCTTTTTCATCAGCCGGACTTCCCGCTGGATCGTCTCGGAGGCCGACGCGCTGCCACCCGGGCTGTTGATGCGGAGCACCACCGCCTTCACGTCGTCGTCCTGCCGGAGCTTGCGCAGCTCCCGGGAAAACCGCGATCCGCCGACGTCGCCGTCGTCGCCCTCGCCGTCGACAATTTCACCCTCGGCATACACGACCGCGACCCGCCCTTTGCCGGACGAACTGCCCCCGTCGTCCGCGCCCTTCGCCGGCGCATCCGCGATGTCCTTTGAAATCCTGGCGTAATCCGCGAGTGCGATCTGCTTGAAGGGCTGCTTCGACCCGGCGCGCCCCGTCTTTGCTTTCAGTTCGTCATAGATCTCGTCGCGATAAGCGATCCGGTCGATGAACTTGGCGGCCTTGGCCTTTTCCGGACGGATCAGTCCTTCGGCGTCCACCGTTGCCTGGATTTCCTCCACCGCGATGCCGCGGCTCGGCGCGATGTCGCTCAGCAAGCCGCCCCATACGTCGTCCAGCAGTTTTTGGAGCTGTTCGCGGCTCTCCGGGCTCATGCTCTTCCGCGTGAACGGCTCGATGGCGGATTTGTATTTTCCGACCCGTGTGACCTGCACGCCGATGCCGTATTTCTCGAACGCCCCGGCAAAAAACATCGGCTCGCTCGCGAGTCCGGGCATGATGATCATCCCGTAGGGGTCGAGCGCGATATTCCCCGCGGCCGAGGCCAGATAATAGTCCTTGGCCGTCGCCTGGGTCAGATAGGCCACCACCGGTTTGCCGGCCGCCTTCACCGCCGCCAGCGCCGCCCGTACTTCCTTCAGCGCCGCAAAACCCGAGCCATAATCCGCCGGGCGCAGCGTACCTGTGACAAACACGCCCGCGATCCGCTCGTCCTTCGCCGCCGCCCGGAGCGCGCGCGTGGCGGTGCGGAGCTGCAGCGTGTCGATCCGCCCGCCGCCCAACGAACCGAAGTCGATCGCCGGAGGCGCATCGGTGATGTTGGTCGACAAATCAAACACCAGATACGCGCCCTTCTCGAACTCTGGCGTCGCCTTTTCCCCGCCGCCCATGGCCGCGATCGCTCCGACAAAACCGACAAACAGCACAAAGGCGCCGCCGGTAAAGATGAACAACGCGACCAGCGCACCGAGCATCGAGGTGAAGAAATTTTTCATGCGACGTTGGCACCGTAGTCGCTTTCCCCGCTTCCTCCAGTCGAAACACCCTTTGCCTCGCCCTCCCCTTTTTTCACCGCCATGTCCCCCTTTTTTACACGGTTGTCACCCGTCGCCCCACACCGGGGTTGCGCCCCGGGCCGGCGTGCTCATCTTCACCGCCCATGAGCGAGCAAAAGGAAAAAGAACTCCTCACCACGAACCGCAAGGCGCTCACGATCAATCTCGACGAGCCCATCTACGGCACGTTCGCCGAAATCGGCGCCGGGCAGGAGGTCGCGCGCATGTTCTTCCAGGCCGGCGGCGCCTCCGGGACCATCGCCAAGTCGATTTCCGCCTACGACATGTCGTTCAGCGACGCGATCTACGGCAAGGCCCCCCGCTACGTCTCCCGCGAGCGCCTCGCGCTCATGCTCGACCACGAATACGCGCTCCTCCACGCCCGCCTCGCCGAGCAACGCGGCGACCGCACCACCTTTTTCGTCTTCGCCAACACCGTCTCCGCCCGAAATTTCAAAGGCACCAACGAAGCCCATGGCTGGGCCGGCATCCGCTTCCAATCCGCCCCCGGCAGCCCGCCGAGCGAAATCGTCTTCCACGTGCGCATGTGGGACAAGGAAAACGTCCTCCAGCAGCAGGCCCTCGGCATCATCGGCGTCAACGCCATCTACGGCGCCTTCTATTACCGCGACGATCCGCGCAAATTCATCGCATCGCTCCTCGACCAGCTCACGCCCGACCGGATCGAGATCGACATGCTGAACTTCACCGGCCCGGCCTTCGCGCACGTGGACAACCGCCTGATGTCACTCGCCCTCGTCCAGCACGGCCTCACCAACGCCGTGCTCTTCGGCACCCAGGGCGAGGTCCTCCAGCCGTCGGAAGTCCTCTACAAAAAAGCCATTCTCGTCGAACGCGGCAGTTTCCGCCCGGTCACCCACGTCAACGTCGACATGCTCAACTGCGCCACCGCCCAGTTCGTCCAGGAGCCCAACGTCAAGGGCAAGGACGTCGTCGTGCTCATGGAAATCACCATGAACAACCTCCTCGCCGCCGGCGAACTCGACGCCCGCGACTTCCTGTCCCGCGTCGATCTCCTCGCCGACATCGGGTTCACCGTCCTCATCTCGAACTACTCCGAATATTACCGGCTCACGTCCTATTTCCGCCGCTACACGAAGGAGATGATCGGCGTCGCGATGGGCATCAACAACCTCCTCGAAATCTTCAACGAGAAATACTACGAAAACCTCGAGGGCGGCATCCTCGAATCCTTCGGCCGCCTCTTCCGCCACGCGGTCCGCCTCTACATTTACCCGCTGCGGCAGGAAGCCTACGACAAGTTCCTCCTGACCGGCCAGGCCGTACCCATGCCCGGTTCGGTCGCCCACCATGCCTTCGCGTCCAACGTCCTCATCACCGCGAAAAACGTCCATATCGTCGAGCACCTGCGCAACCTCTACGACCATCTCGTCGAGAACCACTACATCGACTGCATCGTCGGCTTCGACCGCACCATTTTGCACATCTTCTCCCGGGACGTCCTGCGCCGGATCAAGGAAAACGACCCGACCTGGGAGCAGATGGTCCCGGCCGCCGTCGTCGCCGCGATCAAGAAGCGCGGCCTCTTCGACTACGCGCCCTCCCAGCCCGCCGCCGCGGCCTCGTAACGGCCGGCCACGAAAAAGCCCTCCGTTGCCGGAGGGCAGGAAAGACGGCAAAATTCGCCGGCAGCCGCTTACTTCTTGGCGGCGCCGCGCTTGAACTTCGTCGTAAACTTTTCGACGCGGCCCGCGGTGTCGACGAGGCGCTTCTCGCCGGTGTAGGCGGGATGCGAATCCATCGTGACGTCGCGTGCGACGACGAAGTATTCCACGCCGTCGATCTGCTCTTTGCGGGCAGACTTCATGGTGGACTTCGTCAGGAAACGCTTGCCCGTCCCGATATCGAGGAAGCAAACGTGGTTGAGAGTGGGATGTCCTTCGGCTTTCATCGCGGTAGTAGAGGTTTAATCAGCCTTGGCGCGCCTTGTAACGCGGCTCGACTTTGTTGATGACGTAGATCTTGCCTTTGCGACGGACGACCTGGCAGGCCGGGTGACGCTTCTTGGCGGATTTGATGGAGGAAACAACTTTCATAAAAACGGTGAAAACAGAGTGACCCCCACCCCCTGTCAACTGAAATGTCCCCTCGCGCGAAAAACTGATCCGCCCCGCCCGTCCCCCGCCGGCGTCGCCCTCGCCGCGGCCGTTGTCAGTTCTGCTCCGGATGCTCCGGCTCGTCGGCCAGCAGCCGCCATTCCGCGCCTTCGCGCCGGAGCGCCGTGCGCCACAACGTGTCGTCCTGCGGCTGCGTGAGCAAATCCTCCGGCACCTCCGCCACGACCCAGGTGTGGTGCTTCATCTCATTTTCCAACTGCCCCGCCGACCAACCCGAGTAGCCGACGAATGCCCGCACATGCGCGCCCTCCTCCGCGAGCAACTGGATCGCCTTGTCCGGCTCGACGCCGAAATGCAGGCGAAAGCCGTCCGGCCGCGATTCCCACGCCGCGAGCACCACCTGCTCCGCCTGCACCGGTCCGCCCGCAAACATCGGCACCGCCGCCAGCGCCCCGAGCGCAAACTCGCCGCTGAATTCCCCCAGCCGCTTCCCCATCGGCCGGTTCAACACCACGCCCATCGCCCCCTCGGCGTTGTGCACCGACATCAGCACCACGCTGCGCCGAAAGTTCGGATCGCGCATCGACGGGTGCGCCAGCAGCAACGAGCCGGCGAGCGTGTCTTTCGTTTCTTTGCGGCGTTCGCGCATGGCAAGGCGGCTCCGGTTAGAGTTTCAAAATCGACACCCCCGCATCGGCCAGCAACGGCGCGACCAGCGGATCGTTCTGATAATCGAGGCGGTATTTCACGCGCGCGATGCCCGCCGCCGCGAGAATCTTCGCACAGTTGATGCACGGGTAGTGCGTCACATAGGCCACGCAGCCCTCGACCGAACTCCCGCGCCGCGCCGCGTCGGCCACCGCGTTTTGCTCCGCGTGCACCGTAGCCTGTTCATGGCCGTCGCGCAGCCGCGACACATGGGGCGTGCCCGGCAGAAAACCATTGTAGCCGGCGGCCACGAGGCGGTTCTTGCGCGAGCCGCCGGTGACAATTACGCAGCCCACGTGGAGGCGTTCGCAGTTCGACCGCGACGACATCAGCACGGCCGTCGCCATGAAATACTCGTCCCACGAGGGACGGTGCGGAAAATTCTCCGCGGCTTGCGCGATCAGGTCGACGGGATTGGACGTGCTCATGAAGTTAACTGCGCGCGACGATGGACAGCCCGCGGCAGCCGGGCAACCTTCCTCTCGCTACATGCCACGCATGCTTACACCGGAGCTGCTCGACTCGCTCCCCCCCGATCATCCCGACGCACGCCACAGCCGCCGCGATTTGCGGCTGATCAATCGCGCCATGGGCAACCACCGCTGGTTTGCCCACACCCTTCCGCCCCTCCTCCGCGCCGGCGAATCCGCCCTCGAGCTCGGCGCCGGCACCGGCGAACTCGGCCTGCGCCTCGCCGCCCGCGGCGCCGCCGTCGACGGCCTCGACCGCGTCCCTCGCCCGGCCGCATGGCCCGCGGCCCGGGCCTGGCACGTGTCCGACTTGCGCACCTTCGACGGCTACGCCCACTACGGCGCCGTGCTCGCCAATCTCATTCTGCACCACCTTACCGACGGCGAACTCGCCGCGCTGGGCGCGACCCTCAACCGCACGGCGCGCCTCGTCCTCGCAAGCGAACCCAAACGCAGCCCGCGCGTCCAACGCCTCTTCGCCCTCGTGAGCCCGCTGTTTCGCGCCAACCACGTCACCCGCCACGACGCCCACGTCAGCATCGCCGCCGGCTTCCGCGCCGACGAACTCCCCCGTATCCTTGGCCTGGAGCCCTCCGACTGGGACTGCCGGTGCACGACAACCGTGCTCGGCGCTTACCGCCTGGTCGCCGTCCGCCGACCATGACGCCCCGACGTCCCATCGAAATCGTCGGCGGCGGCCTGGCCGGACTTTCTCTCGGCCTCGCGTTGCGGCGAGCCGCTGTGCCCGTGACCATTTTCGAGGCCGGCGACTACCCGCGCCACCGCGTCTGCGGCGAATTTATCACCGGGCTCGCGCCCGCGACGATCGCGCGCCTGGGCCTCGCTCCGTTCCTGGCCGACGCCCTCCACCACCGCGAAGTCGCCTGGTTCATCGGTTCCGGAGCCGACGACCAACCCGCACGTCTCCAAAAACTCCCTTCACCCGCCCTAGGCCTCAGCCGCCATACGCTCGACCACCGCCTCGCCGAGGCCTTCATCGCCGCGGGCGGCGACCTGCACATCCGCACCCGGGTCGTCGACACCGCCTCTGACCCCGGCCGTGTCTGGGCCACCGGCCGACGTCGCGGCCAATCCCCCTGGCTCGGCTTGAAAATCCATGCGCGCGGCCTCGCCCTCTCCCGCGATCTCGAACTCCACCTCGGCGACTTCGCCTACGTCGGCCTCGCCCGCGTCGAAGACGGCTCGGTCAACGTTTGCGGACTGTTTCGCCGCCGCGAGCTCTGCGCGAAGGGCGCCCATCTCCTCCTCGGTTATCTTCAGGCCGCCGGCCTCACCGTCCTCGCGGCGCGTCTGGCCGCGAGCGCACTCGAAGCCGCCTCGTTTTGCGCCGTCGCCGCAGTTGGTTTTGATCGCCACGTCGCGGCTCCGGCGGACAACCGCGTTTGCCTCGGCGACACCTGCTCGAGGATCCCGCCTTTCACGGGCAACGGCATGGCCATGGCGTTCCAAAGCGCCGAAACCGCCCTCGCGCCGCTCCTGGCCTACAGTTCCGGTGCAACCGACTGGTCCGCCACGTGTCAGGCCATCCACCACGCCCTGCGCCGACGCTTTCGTTTGCGCCTCGCGACCGCCGCCGCCGTCCACCCCTTCCTCTTCCATCCGCCCCGCCAGCGGCTCCTCGCCGCACTCAACTGCGCGCATCTGCTGCCGCTCCGCCCCCTCTACGCCGCCCTCCACTGACATGTTTCTCCACGCCCTCGCCACCGCCGTTCCGCCCGCCGCCTACTCCCAAGCCGCGTGCTGGGACATCGTGCAACGTTCCCCGGTGCGCCAGCGCCTCACGAAGCGCTCGCGGCTCATTCTCCACAGCATTCTCGCCGGCGATCACGGCATCGCCACGCGCCACTTCGCCCTGCCCGACGTCGATCAGGTTTTCGACCTCACCGCCGATCAGTTGCACGCCGCCTTTCGCACCGCCGCCCCCACGCTGGCCGCCACCGCCCTGTCCGCCGCCCTCGCCCGCGCCCAGATTCTCCCCGCCCAGCTCGACGCGCTGCTCATCTGCACCTGCACCGGTTACCTCTGCCCCGGTCTCACGAGCTACGTCGCCGAACAGCTCGGCCTGCGCCCGAACACATTTCTCCAGGACCTCGTCGGCCTCGGCTGCGGCGCCGCGATCCCCACGCTCCGCGCCGCGAGCCATCTTCTCGCCGCGCAGCCGGACGCCACCGTCGCCTGCATCGCCGTTGAGGTCTGCTCCGCCGCCTTCTACCTGGACGACGACCCCGGCGTGATCATCAGCGCGTGCCTCTTCAGCGACGGCGCCGCCGCCACCATCTGGCGCGCCACCCCCGGACCGACCGCTTTGCGGGCCTTCGGTTTCGACACCCTGCACCTGCCCGCCGAACGAGAAAAGCTCCGCTTCGAGCAGCGCGACGGCAAACTCCGCAACCTCCTCGACCGTTCCGTCCCCGCGCTCGCGGCCGGCGCCGTCGGCCAGCTCTGGGCCCAGCGCGGTCCGCGCCCCGTCTCACGCGTCGTCACCCATCCCGGCGGCCGCGATGTCCTCGATGCGCTGGTCCCGGTCGTGGCGCCCCATTCGCTGGAGGCGAGCACGCGCGTGCTCCGCGACTGTGGCAACATGAGCAGTCCCTCCGTGCTCTTCGTGCTCGAGGAGACCTTGAAAACCGCCACGCCCACCGTCGCCGAGGGCGATTTTTGGCTCGTGAGTTTCGGCGCAGGCTTTAGCGCCCATAGCTGCCGCTTCGGCCCCTGACCATGCCCACGCTTTCCGACCTCGTCGCTTACTGCGATCAACGCACCCGCCGCGCCGCCTTCAAGGACGCCCCCGGCGCCTGCAACGGCCTGCAACTCGCCAACGACGGCCGCGTCACCAAGATCGGCGCCGCCGTCGACGCCGGCGTCGTTCCCTTCCAATTGGCCGTCGCCGCCGGCGTCGATTTTCTCATCGTGCATCACGGCATGTATTGGGACATGCCGCGCCCACTGACCGGCGCCGCCTACGCGCGCGTCACCACGCTCGTCCGCGGCAACTGCGCGCTCTATTCCAACCATCTCCCCCTCGACGGCCACCCGCAGCTCGGCAACAACGCCCTCCTCGCGAAACAGCTCGGCCTCAAGCCCTCGCGGCCCTTCCTCGTGCGCGACGGCGAACCCATCGGTTGCATCGCGCGTTCCCGGCTCACCCGCGCCGCGATCCGTGCCAAACTCGAACGGCTTTACCCGCGCGTCATCGCCATCGAATACGGCTCCGCCACCCCGCCGGCCGTCGCGTTCTGCAGCGGCAGCGGCTACAGCGCCGTCCCCGAACTCGGCCCGGCCGGCGTGGACACCCTCGTCACCGGCGAACTCCGCGAGGACTGCTTCAACCGCGCCCAGGAGGAGAAACTCAATCTCTACCTCTGCGGCCACTACGCGACCGAGGTCCACGGCGTGAAGGCTCTGGCCGCCGAGCTCGCGAAAAAATTCCGGCTGCCCTGGGAATTCATCGCCACCGAGAACCCCTTCTGATCCCCGGCCCACGGCGGCCGCCGAGCCCGAGAAGTTGAGTCTTCACTTCCCGGGGTTCCGGGTGTTCCGTGGCCGCCTCCCATGAAACGCATCGCCATCCTCAACGGCCCCAACCTCGACCGCCTCGGCAAACGCGAGCCCGAAATTTACGGTCACGCGACCCTGACCGATCTGGCGGACGCCCTCCGCGCTGAATTCGGGACCGCAGCCGAACTCACCTTTTTCCAGTCCAACCACGAAGGCGCCCTCATCGACCGCATCGCCGAACTCGCCGACGCCAAGTTCGACGGCCTCGTCATCAACGGCGGCGCGTTCACCCACACGAGCGTCGCCCTCCGCGACGCGCTGCTCGGCGCGCACCTGCCCACGGTCGAGGTGCACATCTCGAATATCTACAAACGCGAGGAGTTCCGCCACACCTCCCTCACCGCCCCCGCCTGCCTCGCGGTCATCACCGGACTCGGTCTCGAGGGTTACCACGCCGCGGTGCGCTTTCTGCTGAAAAACTGAGCGGATGAACGAACACTACTGGCTGGTTTGCCACACGAAGCCCCGTTGCGAAAAAAAATTCGCCGCCCTCATGGCGGCGGAGAAGTTTGAGCACTACCTGGCGCTGGTCATGAGCGTGCGCCACTACGCGCAGCAGACCAAGAAATTCACCAAACCCCTCTTCCCGGGCTACGTCTTCGCCAAAATCCCCGTCGAACAGAAATCGCGCATCTACCAGCAGGACCTGCTCGCGCGCGCCATCACCGTCACCGACGAAGCCAAGTTCTTGCGCCAACTCGGCGAGGTCAAAGCCATCGTCGCTTCCGGCTTTGAGTTCAGCGTGATGCCGCTCTTCACGAAGGGTCGCCACGTCAAAATCATCGGCGGCCCGCTCTTCGGGCTCGAGGGTTTCGTGGATGATCCGCGCAACCCTCAAGGGGTCGTGATTTCAGTCGATGTGCTCCAGCAGGGCCTGTTGGTGAAGGTCCCCGTGGAACATTTGCGCGTTTTGGACTAACCAAGTGCCCATGTCGTCGCCGACCCTGCTTCATCGCCTCGTCCGGCTCCTCCCGCTCGCCCTGCTTAGCCCCGCGCTCGCGCCAACTTTACCCGCAGCCGAGGCCGCCGCGGCCGCTCCCTCCGCCCAACCCGCCTCCCCGGCCGCGCCCGCTTCCCGCGGGGACCTCGCCGATTTCATCGACGGCCTGCCCGATCTGCTCGCCGAACGGCTGCCCGGCTTTGACCGCACCGGCGCACTGCGGCTCTACGTGCGCCCCCATTTCGGCGACCTACTTCGCCGCGATTACCTCCGGGTGCCCCTCGGCGCGCGCACCAAAATCACCAAAAATTTCGAGGCCAGCGGCGAACTCCAGACCTACTTCACCCACGGCATTTCCGACGCCGCCGGCTATGGCCTCTCCGGCCTGCGCCTCGGCGCCAAAAGCGAGCACGTCCTGCCCTCCCTCAACGACGGCGCCGGTTTCAGCCTCGGCCTCAATTTCCAGACCCCGCTCAGCCGTCCGCCGCAGGACCTCACCGACGGCCACCGCCACACCCAGCCCTACGTGGCCGCCACCCGCCCGCTGATCCCCGACTGGAAACTGCTCGGCTTCGCCAGCGTCGGCGCCGACCTCCTCGACCGCACGCCGATGCCCGCCCATTTCGGCCGCAACCAGCTTCACGCCAACTCGCTCATCTTCGTCGCCGGCGCCGCCCGCGAATGGCCGCGCTTCCGGGCCTCCCTCACCGCCACGCTCACCACCAGTTCCCTTCTGAGCGACGAGAACAAAAACGTCTACGCCCTCCGCCCCGAGATCGTCGTCCCCTGGAAGGTCCGCCCGGCCGCCCACACGCAAATCCTCCTCACGCTCGGCGGCCGCACCCTCTGGGGCCCCGACGGCCACGAACTCGGCCTCAGCAGCAGCGTGCGCATCGAGTTTCTGCTCCGACGCGACCGCGGCTCGAAGTAAACCCGTCCTCGCCGCGCGGCTACGGCCCGACCGATCCCGCTTCGTCGCTCCCACCGGTCCGCCGGCGAAATTCCGTCACGAGCACCGCCGCCGCCCAGACCAGCGACAACCCCATCACCCAGCGCCCGGCACTCAGGACCCCGCGCGAAATCGTCACGTCCTTGTGCAGCAAATTCAGCGCGGTCAGCAGGTATTCCCAGTCGTGCCCTTCGACTTCGCGCCCTGTGCCGCCGCCGAGCAACCTCAACTGGAGTGAGCGCGCGTCGTTGATGTACGGCGCCACGTCCACGAGGCTGTGCCCCAGCAGCCAAAGGCACAGCGCGCCCGCAAACGCGTCTTTCCCCCAAAACCGCGCCGCGACAAACCAGCTGAAGGGCACCAGCACCTGCATCAACGAGCCGCCGAGCACGCGCATGAAATCGCCGCACCAGCTGAACACGACGTGCCCCGCTTCGTGAAAAATCAGGTGCACCCCGTGCAAGGCGGCACCGCCCAGGCCGTCGCTCAATTGCATCATCGTCATCCGGTGAAACGGCCAACCGTAGGCCGCCACCACCCCGAGCAACACGGCCCGTCCGGCCAACGCCCATCGCGCGGGGGGCTTGCGCTCCGGCAGAAAAAATTCCGTGACGCGCCACGTCACGTCGCCCCACCACGCATTCATCCCCCGAAATGGGACCACAGCCACACGCCCAAATGCAACGTCGCGCAGGCCGCCAGCGCCGCCGCCAGATCGTCGACCACCACGCCCCACCCACCGGGCAACCGTTGCAGTCGTGCGATGCCGAGCGGTTTGGCGATGTCGAACAGCCGGAACAGCGCGAATCCCGCCAGCAGCGCCACCCACACGGGCACGACCGCCACCAAGGCCGGCCACCCGAGGAAGCACAGCGGGATCGCCACGAACTCGTCCAAGATCACCTCGCCCGGGTCCTGCTTGCCCAGCCGGATCTCCGCCTCGCCGCACAGCGCCACCGCCACGTAGGCCCCGATCGCACTCGCGATCAGATTGCCCGCGATCCCCAGCTCGGTAAACCCCGCCCAGAAATATCCCATCCCCGCCAACGAGCCCCACGTGCCCGGCGCCGGCAACCGCCGGCCGATCGGACCCAGCGTGGCCGCCGCCACGACCCACGTCGTCGACCGTCCGCGCGTCCAACTCGGTTGCGTCAGCCGCATCGGCTAGTCGAACAAGACCCGCCCATGCCGCCGAAAATACGAGATCCCCGACGTGACCGTGAGCACCGCCGACAACACGTAGAGCACGATGCCGAAGATCCGCACCCCCTTCACCCACACGTGATCGTCGCCGTCAAACACCCCGGGATGCCCCTGCTCCAACATGCGCGCGCCGATGAGCCAGCCGATCGCGTTGAGTTGCACAAACGTCTTCACCTTGCCGCCCGAATCCGCCTCGACGACCTGTCCTTTCGTGGCGACCGCCATGCGCAACCCGGAAATCGCGAACTCCCGGCACAGAATGCATAGCAGCAGAATCATCGCGACGATGTCGTGCCCGAGAAAATTTGCCCGGTCGTTGACCAAGGCGACCATCAGGCCGATCACCATGACTTTGTCGATCACCGCGTCCATGAACCGGCCGAACACCGACACGATGCCGCGTTCCCGCGCAATCTTGCCGTCCAGCCAGTCCGTCAACGCCGCCGCGATAAACAGCCAGAACGCCGCGTTGCTCGCCCACGGGGCGTCGGAATACATCAGGCCGACCACCGCGAACATCAGCGGCACGCGGGAGATGGTGAGCAGGTTGGGCAGGTTCATCGGTGCGGTAGGCGCGAGAAAACACGCGCGCGCGGCCGGGAAGGCAAGCGCGGAGCGGACGCCGCCGCCCGATGGTTGCCCGAGAAACGCATCGCCACGCGCCTTCCGCGCGTGTTGCCTCCCTTTTCCCGTCACCGCCCATGCGCCACTGCATCTATCCCGGCACCTTCGACCCGATCACCTGCGGCCACCTCGACGTCCTTGAGCGCGCCGCCCGCCTCTTCGACCGCGTCACCGTCGCGATCGCCGAGAACTCGGGCAAGGGCCCGTTCTTCACCGCCGACCAGCGCTTGGAAATGATCCGCCCGAATGTGGCCCATTTGCCGCACGTCACCGTGACGAAGTTCAGCGGCCTGCTGGTCGAGTTTTGCATGGAGCAAAAAGCCGATGCCATCATCCGCGGCCTGCGCGCGCTGTCGGATTTCGAATTCGAGTTCAACATGGCGCTGATGAACCGGCACCTTGAGCCCGCGATGGAAACCCTGTTCGTCATGCCCAACGAGCAGTTCAGCTACACCAGCTCCACCCTCGTGAAACAGGTCGCGCGCTTCGGCGGCGACGTCTCCCACTTCGTTCCCGTCAACGTTGCCGCCGCCCTCAAGGCCGCCTACCGCCCGTAACGCCCCGCTCCGCGGTGCCGGCGCAGATTCCCGTCGCCTGCGTGGGCGCACTCCCGGGCCTCACCGCACGGCCTCACGCTTGAGCGTCGTGTCGTAGAACTTCGCCGCGTCCACCTTCAGCTTCGCGAGTTCCTTCGGCCCCCGATCCATCATGTGTCCGCCTTCGTCGAAGGTCTGCGTGAGGTTGCCCCGCACGGCAGCGTCGAGCCCCATCTGCCGCACGGTCTCGTCGGTCGCAAAATAAGGCGTCGCGAGATCATAATAGCCGTTCGCGATCCAGACCCGGAGGCGCGTGTGGCGGCTCATCGCCTGGTGCAGCAGCTCCGCCGTGTTCAGATACCCGTTCTGCACGTTGCCGTAGTTCCACGGGCGAAGGTCGCCGGTCAGCGCCTGGTACGGCCGGTCGCTCTCGTCGTTAAGCTCGCGGCGCACGTCGTCGTTGCCACGCGCCGTGTCGCTGCCCAGCACCGCTTCGTAGCTTGGATCGCACTCCGGTCGGGCGCCCGCCCCGGCTGATACCGGATACCCGTCAACCGGGAGTCGAAACGCCCCACCGAACGGTCCTGCTCACCCAGCAGTTTGGCCGCAAACGTCGCAATATCGCTGCGCCGATTGCGCGGCAGCACGAACGCCTCGGGCATCCCGGTGAGCACCGCGATCTGCTTGGCGAGCGCCGCCTTTTCCGCCGCGGGCAACGCGTCGCCGCGCATCAGGCCAGCGAATACTTGTCCTGCACAAAGCTCTCCGCCGCCGTGAGCGCCGTGCGCCAATCGGCCCCCGCTAGGGCGCCACCGAACTTTTGGTGCTACCTCGCGCCCGCCGTGTACGTCGGCCAAAACAGCGTAGACGGCAGATCGTTGCCCTGCGTGAACCGCGCCGTCGCGAAATCCATGGTCGAGGACACCAGCGAGATCCCGTTCAGCTACAGCCCGCAACGCTCCTGCAAATAGTCGCTCAGCGCCGACGCGAGCGTCGTGCCGTAGCTCTCGCCGACGAGAAATTTCGGCGACGCCCACCGCCGGTGGCGCGTCGTGTAGAGCCGGATGAAATCGCCGACCGAAGCGACCTCCTCGTTGAACCCGTGAAACGGTTTCGGGTCCTCGCCCGCCGCCGCGCGGCTGTAGCCCGTCGACACCGGATCGATCAACACGAGGTCCGTCTCGTCCAGCCACGAGTGCTCGTTCTCCGCCATCTGGTGGGCGGCGGCAGCGACTCGCCGTTCGCTTTCATCACGACCCGCTTCGACCCGAGGGCGCCCATGTGGAGCCAGATGGACGCGGAGCCCGGGCCGCCGTTGAACGAAAACGTGCGCGCTCGCTTCGCCGGATCGACCTTCTCCGTCGCGGTGCCGAGCTTGGTGTAGGCCACGAAGAAAATGTTCGGCTTCGTCTTCTCCGTCTTCCCCTCCTTCATCGCCAAATAACCGGCCGTCGCCCGGTATTTGACGACCTGCCCCCCTGCGTGATCGCGTGCTCCGTGACCGACAGCACCGGCTCCTTTGCCTTCTCGTCCTTCTTGTCGGCCGCTTTCGCCTCGGGTGCCGCCGGTTGTTCTCCCGGCGCAGCCGCGACCGGCGCCGCCTCGGGCCGCCCCCCCGCGTCAGCCTTCTTGCGCCGCCGCCAGCCCGGTCGCACCCGCGCCCGCGGCAAACAGGAAACCGAAAACGCGTTGGGCCGTGGTCATGATTTGCGGGCTTTCAGCTGCTCATATTTCTTCTGGTATTTTTCGTAGAGGCGGAGGTGCCGGTTCGAAAGATCGATGCGCGCCCCGTCGATGTAGGCCTGCTCGACGTGCGTCGGAATCTCCAACGGATCGCCATCGGTCACGATCAACGTCGCGCGCTTGCCCGTCTCGATCGAGCCCAGCTCCGCACCGACGCCGAGAATCTGCGCCGCGGAGAGCGTGATGGCCTTCAGCGCCTCGGCGGGCGGCAGACCATACGACGCCGCCTTGCCCGCCTCGTAGGGCAGATTGCGATCGGTCATCGTGCCCATCTCGGCACTGGCCCCGTCGTTCGCGATACAGAACCGCACGCCCGCCGCGTGGAGCTTCGCCGGGTTCGTGTAGGGCGCGTCAAACGGATCTTCGCGGCGCAGCGGCAGCGCCGTCACCGGACTCACGATCACCGCGATGTCGTTCGCCTTGAGCAGATCGACCACCCGCCAGGCGTCGAGTCCGCCCACCAGTGTGATTTTCAATTTCTCCGTCGTGGCCCACGCCACCGCCGATTCGATCTGCTTCACCTCGGTCGCGTGCACGAACACCGGCAGCTCGCCTTTGAGCGCCGGGATCATCGCCTCCCACCGCACATCGGTGTCGATCGGTTTCCCGGCCCCCTCCTTCGCTTTCAGATAGGCCCGCGCGGAGGCAAACGCGTCGCGGATTTTCCTCAGATTTTCGTCGATCGTTTTCTGCTGCTCGGCCGCCGGCCGGGGAAAACTCGGATCGCGGTTCACCGTCAGATTCGGCCAGTACACGTGCAGCGCCGCCGCACTGCGCAACGTCAGATCCTCCCACGTCCACCCGTCCATCCGGATCAGCGTCGACGTGCCCGCCACCAGTCCGGTCGTAAGCGGGACGCTCAACGCCGTGAGAATGCCGTTCGAGCGCGACACCGGGATGTGCTCGCTGTCCGCGTTGAGCGCCGATTGCGCGCGCGCATTGGGATTGAGCAAACCCGTTTCCGCCAGATCCACGCTGCCGCGCACGGAGCCCATTTCGGTCAGCCCCATGCCCGTGTAGGCCGAAATGAGGCCGGGATAGACATGCTTGCCCGCCACGTCCACGACGACGGCTCCCGGCGGCACGGCGAGTTTCGCCCCGATCGCCGCAATCTTGCCGTCGCGCAGCAACACATCGGTCGCGGGCAGATCCGCCCCGCTCACCGTATGCACGGTCCCGCCGCGCAACAGCACCGGTTTTGCAGGCCGGACCGCCGGCACGTTGTCCGAAGCCCGGACGCCCGCGGCCACGACGAGGAGGAGCGCAAGGTGCGCGGCGAATTTCTTAAAAGTCATGGGTGGAGCAGTTCTTGGCATCGAGGCCGTTGTGGTAAAGCGACCGGTATTCCAGCGCGGCGCGCTCCTCGATCCGTTGGATCGCACGCACTGCATCCGGCGTCGGCGCCGCCTCGGACCGGCGCGCGCCGCCGGCACCGGCGCCGGCCGCTCCGCCACCGCCCGCCAGCGCCTTCTGCCGTTCGAGCAGGGCCTTTTGCACCAGGGCCTCGCGCTCGGTCGCGGCCGCCCCGCGCATCGCCGCATCGTCCTCCAGCGAAAAATAGCGCCGGCCATCGATCCAGGTCTGCTCGGCGCGCGCGTAGGTCGACAGCGGACTCGCGCTCCAAATCACAAAGTCCGCGTCCTTGCCCGCCTCCAGCGAACCGACGCGGTCGTCGATCCGCAGCTGCTTCGCCGCGTTGAGCGTCACAAATTTCAGCGCCTCGTCCTCCGGCACCCCACCGTATTTCACGGCCTTCGCCGCCTCGGTGTTCATGCGCCGCCCCATTTCGGCGTCGTCGGAATTGAACGACACCACCACGCCCGCGTTGTGCATCATGGCGCCGGCATAGGGGATCGCGTCCACCACCTCGTATTTGTAGGCCCACCAGTCGCTGAAACACGAGCCGCCGGCCCCCAGTTTCGCAATTTCATCGGCCACTTTGTAGCCCTCCAAAATATGCTGGAACGTCGCGACCGTGATCTTTTCCCGCTGCGCCAGCCGGATGAACATCAGCACTTCGTCCTGCCGGTAGGAATGGATGTGGATCACGCGTTCGCCCTTGAGCATCTCCCGCACCGACTCGAGCCGCAGATTCCGCCGCGGCGGCAGCGGCAACTTCCCCGCCTGCCACTCCGACCAGCTGCGGTCGTAGTCTCGGGCCTGCGCAAACGTATCCGCCATCACCTGCTCCACGCCCATCCGCGTCTGCGGGTAACGCGCGGGCCCGGTAAGTGGCGCCTGGAAATTCGACCGCTTCACGTTCTCTCCGAGCGCAAACTTCACGCCGGGTTTCGCCCCCGCAAACTTCAGCTCCTCCGGCATCCCGCCCCACCGCAACTTGATGACCTGGTTCTGTCCGCCCATCGGATTGGCCGATCCGTGCAGCACATTGGCCGTCGTGAGCCCGCCCGCCAGTTGCCGATAGAGACCGATGTCCGTCGCATCGAGGACGTCCCCGATCCGGACTTCCACCGTGACTGCGCTCGTGCCCTCGTTGACACCGCGCGAGATCGCCACGTGCGAATGACAGTCGATCAGACCCGCCGTCACATGCTTGCCGTTGGCGTCGATCACCGTCGCACCCGCCGGCGCCACCAGTCCCGGGCCGACCTTTTCAATTTTTCCCGCGCGCACCAGTACATCGCCGCCCGCGATCCGCCCGGCCGGCCCGCTCGTCCACACGGTGGCGTTCTTCACCAAGACCCACTCGGGCTGCCCCGGCGGGCCTTTCCGCCCGTAGGCCCCGGCCGGATAAACGTCCGCGCTCGCGAGCAATTTCTCGTCGGATTTTTCCGGTTTCTTTTCGTCTGATTTCTTTTCGGCGGGCGCGGCGCGAACCGCGCTCCAGCGCAACGCCGCGCCGTCGGGCAAGAGGCCCGTGCCGGCGAGCCGGCCATCGTTCAGCCCGCCCGCGAGCCGCACGGTGCCCTTCGCGTCCTTGCCCTGCACCACCTCGGCGGGCACGAGCACCGTGATCTGGTTGCGCGCCTGCGTCAGCGTCACGTCCTTGTCGCCCAACCGCGCCCGCGGCCGCCCGCCGCCCGTCCGCGCCTCGATTTTCAATTCCTCCGGCACCCCCGCCGGCGCGCCGCTCCACGTGATTTTCCACGTGCCCTTCACGTCCACCTTTTGCGCGGCCTCCGTCTCAAAATGATCGCCGTCCACCCAAATATCCGTGACCTCCGCCGTGCTGTCGGCCGCAAAAAGATCGCCGGTCGCAACCACCACGTGGCCAAGTTTCCCGACGGCCAGCGTGCCGGTGAGGTCGTCGAAGCCGAGCATCTTGGCGGGAGCGGTCGTGATCGCCGCCAGCGCATCCGCCGGCGCGAGACCGCGTTTCACCGCAAGACGGACACCCGGCCAGAATTGCGTGTCCGGCTGTTTCAGACCGGACGTCGTGAACGCCACCGTCACGCCGCGCGCCGTCAGTTTCGCCGCGTTCGACGGCGCGAGTTCCCAGTGCTGCAACGTCGAGAGCGCCACATCGACCGCCTTGTCCGGCGTTTCGATCTCGGGCACCGGCGGGAAATTCAGCGGCACAATCACCCGCGCCTTGGCCGCCGCGAGCGCCGCCGCCACACGGTATTCCGTGCCGCGGCCGCGCAGGATCAGCTTCAACGTAAACTCGTCCGCAATTTTCTGGGCGCGCAACAAATCCAATTCGTCCGCCGCCTCCATCACCACCGGCGCCGCGCCCGCGACCACGGCGACGAGGGCCTCGAGCGACGCATTGGTCTCGGGCCGCTGTGCGCCCGCCGCCGGCTGCTTCGCGTAGGCCTCCGTCGCCGCGCGCAGCCATTGCGCGTCGAGCAAGGTCTGCCGCACCAGCGCGATGCTGCCCATCAGCGAACTCGGATAGCTGTTCTCGCGAAACCCGCCCTGCTCGAACGCCACGTGTTGCGCGAGGTGGGACCGCACCAACGACGCCGTCGGCGCCCGGCCGCTCAGGCTCACCAGCGCGCTCTCCCCGCGAAACACCCCGCGACCCGGCACCACCACGGCCGTCGCAAAGCCCAGTTCCCGCAGCGCCGCCGCCCCCTTGTCGTCGGCCACCAGCACCTTCGCGACCTCCCGCTCCGGTGTGACCCGCGCGTTCCACGACCGCGCCGCCGCCGCCGGGGCCGGCGTTTCCGCCGGTGTCGACACCGCCCGCGCCCCGCGCCCCCCACCTCCCCCGCCACCGCTCTCGCTCTCCGGCGCCGCCGCCTTCAGCGCCGCCGGCAGATGCACCTCGGACAACGGCTCGATAAAACCGGCGTAAAGGGTTTTGCCCTCGGCGGTCCACACCCGCGCATCCGCCGGGATCTGCACCGCCGCCTCGGCCCCGACCGCCACAATGACGCCGTCCCGCAGCACCACCGTGCCGCGTTCAATGACCACGCCCGGCGCCGGCACCACGCGCGCCCCGACGATGGCATGCACGCGGGGACTCGCCTCACGCAGCCCCTCGACCGGCGCCGTGGCGACCTGCCCGCGGAGCCCGCCCCACCCCCCCAGCCAGGGCAACGCCCAGAACGAAAAAAGCGCCAGCCGACGGCCGGCGCGGGAGCAGGAAAGACCATTCCATACAGAGGGGAGAGGCATGGGAAAACGCCGCGCAACCGCACGGCCCGCGGAGGCAAAGCTCGCGCTATGACACTGGCAATCCCCTTTTTCCCGCGGGCGCTTGCGCCGCCAAACAGCGGGGGAAATATTTCCGTCACCTTTCGGAAATCGCCGCGTCTATCCGAACCGCGCACTGCCTGTTTCCCGCCCGCCCGGTTTCGCGAGAGTTTCATTGCGCAGACCCGATTTCCACCCTCCCTTACTCACTTCCTTTAATCGCCCCTCCCCTCTCCCCTCATGGCCAAATCGAAAAGCTACGGTGGTATCGTCATTCTCGCTCTCCTCATCGGCGGCGCCTCCGCCGGCGCGTGGTATTACTTCAATACCAAGACCGACAAGGCGCCCGAATTCCAGGTGACGAAGGTCTCCCGCGGCGACATCATCCAAACCGTCACGGCCACCGGCGATCTCCAGCCCGTCGTCACCGTCGACATCGGCGCTCAGGTCTCCGGCCAGATCAAAGAGGTGTTCGTCGACTACAACTCCAAGGTCAAAGCCGGCGATATCCTCGCCCGCATCGATGAGGCGACCCCCACCCAACGCCTCAAACAGGCTGAAGCCGATCTCGAGTCCACCAAAGCCACTAACCGCCTCCTCCAACTCGGGGCCGAACGCACCCGCGATCTCGCCTCCAAGAAACTCGTCTCCCAGTCGGAACTCGACAGCGCCGAGGCCCAGCTCGCCCAATCCAACGCCACGATGCTCACCCGCACCGCCGCCGTCGAAAACGCCAAGCTCGACCTCTCGCGCTGCACCATCATATCCCCGATCGACGGCATGGTCCTCGACCGCAAAACCGACAAGGGCCGCACCGTCAACGCCAGCATGAACGCCCCCGTTCTTTTCACCCTCGTCAACGATCTCACCAAAATGCAGATCAACGCCGCCGTCGCCGAAGCCGACATCGGCAGCATTGCCGAGGGCCAGGAGGTCAAGTTCACCGTCGACGCCTTCCCCAACCGCACCTTCGCGGGCACGGTCCGGATGGTCCGCAACGCCGCCAGCGTCAGCCAAAGCGTCGTCTCCTACGCCACCATCATCGATGTCGGCAACGACGACTCCAAGCTCAAGCCCGGCATGACCGCCAACGTCTCCATTATCGTCCAACAACGCCCCAATGTCCTCCGGATCGCTAACGGCGCCCTCCGGGTCCGCGTCCCGCAAGACGTGCTCGCCCCCGCCGCCGCTCCCGCTCCCGCCGCCGCTCCAGGCGCGGCCAAGACCGGCGAAAAATCCGGCGCCTCCGCCACCATGACCGATGACGAACGCATGACCGCCACCATGGCGATCATGCGCGAAATCGGCTTCGAGCGCGGCACCCCGGCCTCGCCCGAGCAGATCGAAAAGGCGAAACTCCTCGCCAAAAGCAAAGGCCTCGATCCCGACCTCATCGCCGCCCGCCTCGCGACCCCCGGTGCACGCAAAGGCGGCAAGGGCGGCGACACCGGTCGCAGCGGCGGCGGCGCCCGCCCGAGCGGCCCCGGCGGCGACCGCGGCTTCAACAGCACGGTCGTGAACCGTCCACTCTACAAATTCGTCGATCCGGCCGCAGCCGACAAAGACAAGCGCGTGACGCAGGTCATGGCCAAGCTCGGGGTCTCCGATGGCTTTACGACCGAAGTTCTCGAAGGCCTCGCCGAGGGCGACACCATCGTCACCGGCGTCATCATGCCCGGCGCCGCTCCGGCTGCCGCCGGCGCTGCCCCCGGCGCCTCGAACCCCTTCAGCGGCCGCAGCAGCATGGGTAGCTCGTCGCGCGGCCCGCGCTGACGCGTGCCCATTCCGGCCGGAATCTCCTCCCATGTCCTCTCTCGTCGTCCAAATTAAGGACATCCATAAAATCTATGAGTCCGGCGAAGTGCCGGTCCACGCCGTGCGCGGGGTGAGCCTCGATATCCACCGCGGCGAGTTCATCGCCCTCATGGGTGCCAGCGGCTCCGGCAAATCCACCCTCATGAACATGCTGGGCTGTCTCGACCGGCAGACCAAGGGCACCTACCTCCTCGACGGCATCGATATCGACAAACTCGACCGCAACGAACTCGCCGATCTCCGCAACCAAAAGCTCGGCTTCGTCTTTCAGGGCTTCAACCTCCTCGCCCGCACCACGGCCCTCGAGAACGTCGAACTCCCCATGCTCTACGGCCGCCACCGCAAGGCCTCCTCCGACGAAATCCGCGAGCGCGCCATGCACTGCCTCGAAATCGTCGGCCTCGCCAACCGCGCCGATCACATGCCCAACCAGCTCTCGGGCGGCCAACAACAGCGCGTCGCCATCGCCCGCGGCCTTGTCAATTCCCCCCAAGTCCTCCTCGCCGACGAACCCACCGGCAATCTCGACTCGAAAACCTCCGTCGAAGTCATGGGCGTTTTCCAAAAACTCAACGACCAGGGCATCACCATCGTCATGGTCACCCACGAACTCGACGTCGCGCACTATTGCAAACGCAACCTGATCTTGCGCGACGGCGTCGTCGTCCGTGATGCCCCCGTCGAAAACCGTTCCATCGCCGCGGAAGAGATGAAACGCCTCAAGCAAGCCGAGACCGCCGCCAAGCTCACCACCGCCGCCCACGCCTGAGGCCGTCCCGCCATGAGATTCACCAACACCCTCCGCGTCGCCCTGCGCGCCCTCCGCCGCAACACCATGCGCTCGATGCTCACCGCGTTGGGCATGATCATCGGCGTCGCCGCCGTCATCACCATGGTCAGCATCGGCAACGGCGCGAAAGCCCAGGTCGAGGCCCAGGTCGCCTCCCTCGGCCAAAACCTCATCACCGTCATGCCCGGCAGTTTTTCCAGCGGCGGCACGCGCGGCGGCTACGGCAGCTCAACCTCCCTCACCCCCGAAGACGCCGACGCCATCCTCGCCGACGTGAAGGGCATCGACGGCCTCAGCCCCGAAGTGCGCGACCGCAGCCAGATTCTCGCCAACGGTCTCAACTGGAACACCAACATCAACGGCGTCGGCCCCGACTACCCCTACGTCCGCAACTGGCCCATGGCCTCCGGCGCCATGTTCACCGACCAGGATATCAAGTCCCTCGCCAAGGTCTGCGTGATCGGCAAAACCGTCGCCGACCAGGTTTTCCCCAACGAAGACCCGATCGGCCAGACTCTCCGCATTCGCAATCTCCCGTTCCGCATTCTCGGCGTCCTCTCGCCCAAAGGCTTCAGCATCTTCGGTTCCGATGAAGACGATGCCGTCCTCATCCCCTACACCTCGCACATGCGCCGGGTCTCGCGCCGCACCAACATCAGCATGATCCGCATCCAGGCCGCCGAAGCCAACGACATCGCCTCGGTCAAACTCGCCGTCGAAGACCTTCTCACCCAGCGTCGCCGCGGCCGCGAACCCGACTTCACCGTCCGCACCCAGGAAGAACTCGCCACCGCCGCCACCGCCACCGCCAAGACCATGACCGGCCTCCTCGCCGGCATCGCCGGCGTCTCCCTCATCGTCGGCGGTATTGGCATCATGAATATCATGCTCGTCTCCGTCACCGAGCGCACCCGCGAAATCGGCATCCGCCTCGCCATCGGCGCCCACGGCCGCGACGTCCTCACCCAATTCCTCATCGAAGCCATTCTCCTCAGCTCCCTCGGCGGCCTGATCGGAGTGTGCGTCGGCGTCGGGGGGTCTCAACTGCTCTCGTACTACAACGGGTGGCCCGTCCTCGTGCCCACCCTCTGGATCGGCATCTCCGTCGCGGGCAGCGCCGTCGTCGGCATCGTCTCCGGCTTTTACCCGGCCTACAAAGCCGCCCAACTCGACCCCATCGACGCCCTCCGCTACGAGTAAGCAACGCCCGTTCCCCTCCCTTTCCCCCGGGGCGCAGTTTCCACTGCGCCCCTTTTTTGCGCCCCCACCATCTTGCTGCGCCCGACCGGCAACGCGCCACCTTTTCCTCCCATGCGCCCCGCCTGTTTGCTCCTCCTGTCCGCGTCGCTCCTCCTCCCCGCCTCCTTCGCCCAACCCGCCGCCGACTCACCCTCG
>JBIKOK010000279.1:0-8343 GCA_044358025.1 Opitutaceae bacterium | reverse complement strand
TCGTCCTCGCCGCCATAGCCTTCGGTCTCGTAAGCCAGGGCTTCGCCGAGCTCACCCACCTGATCAAAAAGACGTTCGCGCGCTTCGTGCCCTACGCCCCGTTGCGCCCCGCCGTCGGCGGCGTGCTGGTCATCGCGCTCGTCTGGCTCGTCGGCACCCGCGATTACCTCGGCATCGGCGTCACCTCGCCCAACTCGGACGCCGTCACCATTCTTTCCGCATTCACCGCTGGCGGCGCCACGCCGTGGAGCTGGTGGTGGAAACTGCTCTTCACCGCCCTCACCCTCGGCAGCGGGTTCAAGGGCGGCGAAGTCACACCGCTCTTCTTCATCGGCGCCACCCTCGGCCACACGCTCGCCCTTCTCCTCGGCGCCCCGGTCGACCTCTTCGCCGCGCTCGGCTTCATCGCGATTTTTGCGGGCGCGACCAATACGCCGCTCGCCTGCACCGTCATGGGCCTGGAACTGTTTGGCGCGACCCACGCGGTCTACTTCGCCGTCGCGTGCTTCATCGCGTATCTGTTCAGCGGACACTCCGGCATCTACACCGCCCAACGCCCCGGCGTGCCGAAAAAGCCCGCGCTCTGAACGGGTCCAGCGCTGACCGGCGCTGCGCGTCTGCCCTGTTTGGCCAACTTTATTTCCCTCCGGACCTCCCCGTTTTCTTCCCTGCCCCCCGGGATCCGCGGCGGACTCGTGCCCAAGAGTCTACGACATCTTCACGGGCGGGTGGCGCTCACGCTGCGGTTCGGAAGGCGGAAAACCGGGCCTGCGGCCACCTGGTCCGTGGCGCGCTCCGCATGGCAGAGCTTCCCTCACTCCTCGCGTCGCCTCCGGGCAACCGATTGCTTCGTCGGCGGAAAAGTTACGCCCCCCGGCTGCATTAGCGGACCACCGCCTACTTTGCTTTCTGGGCCTCGCCCTGGCGCTTCACGAGCTGCGTGCGCAGGTAAGTATCGGGCACCGCATTTTTCCAGGCCGCGAGCCAGATCGCGCCCAGCATCTGCCCGCCCTTGAGCAACTGGCCTTCGACGAACGCGCGTCCCTCGGGCACGATCGCCTCGTCGCGGCCGTGGCTGAGCTTGCCCGCCTTCTCGAGTTGGTAGAGCGGCTCGACCAGTTGGTGCTGCGCAATCAGATAATCCAATACGGCGACGAACATCGGGTCGCGGCCGTCCTCCCGGGGCGCGACCGAGATCGCCGACGCGGGCGTCACGCGCGACGCGAGGCCGCCGAACGTAATGCCGGCTTTCGCCACAAATCCGCCGTCGACCCACGAATGGATCCCGGGCCACTTGCTGTAACCGTTGGGGTTGTCGCCGACCCAGCCGTTGTGATGGTTCGTCGTGTGCAGCGGCTGCGCGCAGTCGCCCACGTAGTGCCCCATGACGCCCATCACATAGAGCAGGTTGGCTTTCGCATTCGCGATCTCCTCGGCCGTGCCGAGTTCTTCCAGCACCTTCAGATAACCGAAACCGGAGCGCAGCCGGCCGAAATATTCCGTGATCGCCCACGGCGCGAAGCCCGGCCACTCGCGCGTGTGGTCGGCGTTTTTCGCGACGTCCACAGCGGGAAACTTGTCCGCATTCGCCGCGCGGCCCGCGGCGAACTGCACGACAAAGTCGAAACGAAACGACGTGAGCGTCGCCAGATCGAGCCCGGCGTCCGTAAGTTGCTCGAGATCGCAAAAATGGTCCGTCCAGCTCCCGCCCGAATGTTTGAGCGTGAGATCCGGCGCGTTGCGCCAACGGTCGGGCTCGCCGCCGAGAAACGACACGCGCTCGATCGCCCCCGCTTCCCGCACGAAGGCCGGGAAATCCGCCGGCAGCGATTTCAGCGCCAGTTGATTCACCGTCCGGTGCCCGTGGTAGTCCCACGCCCGGAGCGCCGTCGACACGAGCAGGGCAAATCCGAGGGCGAGCAGGGAGCGGGGTTTCATGGCGGGCTTGACGGCGCGGGCCGCGGGACGGTTGCGGAGGTTGACGGAGATTTGGGCCGCAGCGCGTCGAGCGTGGCGGCATAGGAACGGATCCCCGCGGCCAGGGACTCGGCGATTTGCTGGCGGTAGGCCGGCGTCGCGGCCCGGCGCGCTTCGGCGTCGTTCGAGAGGAACACGGACTCGATCATCACGCCCGGACAGTTGAGGCCGCGAAGCACGGCGAGGTGTTTCGTCTTGTGCCCGCGGTCCGATGTCTTGAGTCCGCCGATGGTTTCGCGGTGCACGGCGTGCGCGAGGAGCGAGGCCCACGCATCATGCCGGTTCACCGGCGCCACGTCGTGCTCGGTGTCGTCGGCCTGGCCAAAACCCCACGACTGGTCCGAACGCTGGCCCGGCCGCGTGAACACATAGACCTCCGTGCCGCTCACCCGCGTGTCGGGAAACAGCGAATTAAAATGGATGCTGAGAAACAGATCGGCCCCCGCCGCGTTCGCGATGATCGCGCGGCGCTGGAGATCCGCCTCCTTGGTCGGCGCGAGCTGCCGGTCGTCGCGCCGCGTGAGCACGACGCTGTAGCCCTCGGCCCGGAGCAGTTTCTCAAGGCGCAGCGCGACATCGAGCGTGAGCACTTTCTCCTGCACGCGGAGCGGCCGGTTTTCCATGCCCGGATCCGCGCCCCCGTGTCCGGGATCGAGCACGATCGTCCGCAGCCGCGGCACCGGGGCGCTCACATAGTCCGGCCGCAGCAAAGCGAGCAGACAGCGCTCATAATCGGTCTTGCTGACGTAGAGTTTGCCGGCGCGGATCCGCACGGCGTCCCCCAGAAAAATCCGGAACCCGTCGCAGCTGACCTCGCGTTTCTCCGCCGTCAGCACGAGCCGGCGGGTGCCCGTGGTCAACGTGAGTTGACGCTTCGCTTCCTCCCACTTGCCCTTGATGCCGAGGCGGGCGGCGAATTCGGTCGCGGCCACGTAGTCGACATTCTTGAACCGCGTGATCGCCAGCGACGGCGGCGCTTTCCACCCGCCCGCCGGAGCCGGAGCCGGCGCCGGCGCCGGTTCGCCCCCGGAGCCCGGCCGGGAAGGCGCGGCCCGCACCGGCGACACCGCATTGACGGTAAACGGCGCGAACGACGCCTCGGCGCTCGCCCCGCGCACCGGGAGTGAATCCGCGATGGCGAGACAAGTGATCAAACCGCACTGGGCGGCAAAACGCCGGGCCGCCGGAAACATGGCGGCGGGGCCTCAGCTGGCCTTGGGCGTGGCCGCGACCGGAGTCTCGTCCCCGTCGTCGTCATCCTCTTCCCGCTGCGGACCGTCGTCCACGGCCTGGCTGGCACTGCCTTCGACATGCCACTTCGGCTTGCGCTTGTTGGGCGCCAGCGGCGTGAGCATGACGTGGATGTTGCGGCCGATCAGTTTCGGCGGCGCGTCGGGATGGGCCATGCCGACCAACTCGGCCACGGCGCGCGTCATCACGGCGAAACCGATTTCGGTGTGCGCCATCTCGCGGCCGCGGAACTTGAGACGGAGTTTGACCTTGTTGCCGTGCGCGAGGAATTCCTCGGCGTGACGGACCTTCGTGAAAAAATCGCCGTCCGCGATACGCGCGGTGAACTCGATTTCCTTGATCTTGCTCGCGGTGGATTTCACGTGCGAGGTCTTCTTCTGTTCCTCGTAGACGTATTTGCCGAAATCCATGATGCGGCACACCGGCGGCGTGGCATTGGGCGCGACTTCAACGAGGTCGAGACCGACCTCCAGCGCGAGACTGATCGCCTTCTGCGTGTCGATGATGCCCAGCTGACGGCCTTCGGGGGAAATCAAGCGGACCTGCGGTACCTTGATACGATGGTTGCGGCGGATGGCCGCAAACGGGTCGACATTGCGACGTTGATAAGAACCGGAGCGGTTGCCGCCGCCGGCAGAGGGGAACGAAGTAGCCATCAATAAGGATTTAACGAGTGATTAGGTCGGGGAGGGATTTCGCCCAGACCCGCGGCGATGACAACACCTAATTCGCCGGCCGTTGTCGCGCCCCCTCCGGACGTCAGACGCTGAAGCTCTCGCCGCACGAGCAGCTCGCCTTCGCGTTGGGGTTCGAAAACTTGAAGCCCCCCGCCACCATCGCGTTCGAATAATCGAGGTGCGTCCCTTTCAGATAGAGCGCACTTTTGCTGTCCACGATCACCCGGACGCCCGCGGTGCGCACCAGGATGTCCCCCCGCTTCGGTTCCGGCACAAACTTCATCTTGTAACTGAGCCCGTTGCAGCCGCCACCCGTAATCGCGAGCCGCAGATACTCGCCCGACCGCTCGCGGGCGATCAGCGCGTTCACCTTCGCCCCCGCCGGCGCCGTGAGCAGCACCAGGTTCTCATTACCTTCGCGCACACCTTCCGGGAGGGCGGTGGGCGGTGGGGGCGGGAGAAGATCGGTGGACATGCGGGGCCAACCAAAGGCGTCGCCGCGCGAACCGCAACTTTTTCGCGCACGCCGATTCGCCGGGTGCCACCACGCCGCGGCGAAATCGCCCCGCCACCCCACCGCGGCCCCGCGGGGTGAAAATCACCCCTCGTGATCTGCCGCTCCCGTCCGACCCGTGCCCGCGTGAAGGACCGCGGCTGTCGCAGCTACGGTGCCGCAGCCCGCCGTGCCGCGATCAGCCGCCGCGCCACCGCCACCGCATTCGCAAAACTCGTTGCACGCGCCACGCCTTTCCCCGCGATCCCAAACGCCGTACCATGGTCCGGACTCGTCCGCACGTGCGGCAGCCCGAGCGTCACGTTCACCGCCTCGTCAAAATCGATCACCTTCAGCGGCGCGAGTCCCTGGTCGTGATACAGCGCGATCACGACATCGAATTCCCCGCGCAACGCCCGCGCGAACAACGTGTCCCCCGGCTCGCAGAGCGACAGCCCCGGAAAGTCCGCCCGCAGCCGCCCGAGCGCCGGATTGAGAAAATCCCGCTCCTCCTCGCCGAGCAGCCCCCCCTCGCCGGCGTGGGGATTGAGCCCGCACACGCCGATGCGTGGCCGCGCGATGCCCTCGGCCCGCGCCAGTGTGTCCGCCGCCACCACCGTGCGCCGCAGCAGTTGCGGCCCGAGCCGCTGGGCCACTTCGCAGAGGGGCACATGCCACGTCGCCAGCACGACCCGCAGCCGGCCGCCGCAAAACGCCATCACCGGCTCCCCGCCCCACCGCGCCGCAAAAAATTCGGTCTGCCCGGGAAACTTATACCCGATCGCCGCCAGCTCCGCCTTGCTCACCGGTCCGGTGACCACCCCGCAAAACTCGCCCGCGGCGCATCCGTCCGCCGCCCGCTCCATCGCCGCCCACGCTACCTGCGCACCCTCGCCCGACGGCACGCCCGGCGTGGCGGAAAACGCCTCCAGCCCGACAGGGATTTTCACCGCCGCAGTCCCGAGCGACGCCAGCCAGCCCGCCGGCCCCAGCACCGCAACGTCATTCGCCTCGTGCGGGTGGGCCGCCAGCCACGCGGCAATGATCTCCGGTCCGACCCCCGCGGGATCGCCGCAGGTCAACGCGAGTTTAGCGGCCATCGCCCTCCTCCGCTCCCGCCGACCGCCTCGCCCGCGCAAAGCTGCGTTTCCCACCGGCGAAAAACTCCAAGAAACGCCGGGCCTCCGCACTGGTAAACGGCCCGCCCGCGAGCAGCCCCGCCGCCACTTCACGGATGTTGCCCGCGGTGAAGTAGACCGCGGCGAACGCCGCCTTCAGCTCCGCGATCGCGGCGCGCGGCACGCCCCGGCGCTTGAGCCCGACGACGTTGAAACCGATCACGTCGTCCCGTTCCGCGACCATCGTAAAATGCGGCACGTCGCGCGTGATCGCCGCATGCCCCGCCACCATCACGCCGTCGCCAATCCGGCAAAACTGGTGCACCGCCGCCCCCCCGCCCAGAAACGTATGGTCGCCCACGCTCACGTGGCCCGCGAGCAACGCCGCGTTGGCGAAAACGACATTGTTTCCGACCTCGCAGTCATGGCCCACATGGCTCGCCGCCATCAGGAAACAGTTCTCGCCGACGACCGTGCTTTTGCCCGCATGGATCGAGCGGTTGATCGTGACATGCTCGCGGATCACCGAGCCCGCCCCCACTCGCACGCCCGTCGCTGTCGCGCGGTCGAACTTCAGATACTGGGGGTCGCCGCCCACGAGCGCGAATGGGTGCACCACCACGCGGTCGCCCAACACACAGTGCTTCGTGATGATCGCGTAGGCGTGAACCTCGCAGTCGACCCCGAGCTGGGCGCCCGGCTCGACAATCGCCGTGGGATGGATCGTGGGGGCACTCACGTCCGCGGGGGCTGCTCCAGGCGGTCGTTCATCCGCTTGAGTTCTTTATAACAACGATACGCCCCATAGTGCGCGGCGTAGGCGCAACCCAGGACGAAGAAACCAAACAGGCCGGTGGTGATATTCATGGGAAGCGAACGGAAAAATCAGGGCTTGGCCCGCCGCGGCGCCACGCGCTCCGTCAGCAAATCCATCTGCGTGTCCTTCAGCAGGTCGTAGTTTTTCAAAATCCGCATGACCTGCAGCGTGTCGCTCTTCGTGTAGTTTTGGTTCGTCTCAATCTTGTCGAGCAGGTCGAGCAGCATCGCCCGAAACGAGATGATCGCATCGACGCCCTTGGCCTTCAGCAATTCGACGCTCTGGGAACGAAATGGCTCCGCCGTCGGCAGACTCGGCAGCACCAGAATTTTCGTCAACGGCTCGCCGGCTCCGTCCGCCGCGTCCGCCGGAAAAAACCGCGCCGCTTCCTTCAACACACTCTGTTTCAGAAAACTAAAAACCTCCGGACTGCTCTTGAGCATCTGCGGTGTAAACACGCCCGTGTGCCAGCCCTTCACCGAGACCACCGCCTTCTGCACAAACGGCAGCTCGTTCGAGAACAGAAAGAAATCCGGTTTCCGGTCCGTTCGCTTCCAGGCAGGGTTGTAGACCACGAGGTCAATTTCCTCGTCGGCCAGCTTGCGGCGCGACGACACCTGGTATTTGCGCGCCTGACGGACCAAAAATCCGTTTTGCTCAAAGTATTCCCGAACAATTCCTTCGTCGATGGCTGACATGGTGAAGCGTCTAATGCGAAATCCGAAAATCTAAAATCCTAAATTACGCCGCCCCGACTTCGCGGAAACTCTGCTCCACGAAATCCAGGCCGATGTCGCCCCGCGTATCCGCCTCGCCCAGCCGTTTCAGCACGACAAACCGCAGCCCGCCCGCCCGCACTTTCTTGTCCCGGGTCATCGCCGCGTGCAATTCCGCGAAAGCCAACGGCGCCCGCAACCGCACCGGCAGCCCATGCGCCGCCACCACCCGTTCAACGCGGCCCACGTCCGCCGCCGTCAAGGCCCCGAGTTTCTGCGACAGCCGCGCCGCCGCACACAACCCGATCGCCACGGCCTCGCCGTGCAAATATTCGCCGTAACCGGCCGCGTTTTCCACCGCATGCCCAAAGGTATGCCCGAGGTTCAATAACGCCCGCCCCCCCTCCTTCGCCGTCTCGCGTTCATCCGCCTCGACGATCCGCGCCTTCAGCGCACAACAGCGTCGCACCACGCCCGCGAGGTCCGCACTCGCGACCGTCAGCGGCGCCCGCTCGAGTTGCGCCAAAAGTTCCGGGTCCCCGAGCAAGCCGTATTTGATCACCTCGGCCATCCCCGCCGCGAATTCCCGCGCCGGCAGCGTCGCCAGCAACCCCGTCGCAACAAACACCCCGCGCGGCTGGTGAAACGCCCCGACGAGATTCTTGCCCGCCGCGATGTTGATCCCCGTTTTCCCGCCCACCGACGAATCCACCATCGCCAACAGCGTCGTCGGCACCTGGAAAAAATCGATCCCGCGCAGCCACGCCGCCGCCGCAAAGCCCCCGAGGTCGCCCATCACGCCGCCCCCGGCCGCGAAGAGCACGCCGCCGCGGTCAAGTTTCTGCTCGGCCAAAAAGTCGAGCACGCGCCCGAGGCCCGCCAGCGATTTCGCCCCCTCGCCCGCCTCCACCGCCAGGGTCGGTGCCTCGCCAAACATCGCCGTCAGCGCCGGCCCCTGCGCCCGGACCAGATTCCCGTCCGTCAGCACCGCCACCTTCCGCCCCGCCGCCCGCAACGCCGCCACCTCGCCGCGGACCTCCCCTGCCAAGTCCACGCCGAACCGGATCGGATAGCTGCGCTCGCCCAGATTGACGGTGAGAGTTTCGACCATCCCACGGTTAAACGCCCCCGCTCCCAACGCGTCGAGGAGAACCTTTTAGCCCCATCCCTTCCTCCCGCACCCTCCATTCCTTACCCCCGCACCACCAATCTTCCTCCCGCACCACCAATCTTTCTCCCGCGCCCCCATTCCTTCCTCCCGCGCCCATCAGTCCTCCCTCCCGCGCTCACCAAT
>JBIKOK010000001.1:0-84471 GCA_044358025.1 Opitutaceae bacterium | reverse complement strand
GTCGTGCTTTCCGGTGAGGCCTCGCGGCCTGCGTCCGTGACCGGGTCCTTCGACCGCGAATCGTTTAATTTCGGTCGAACAGACTTTCACTGTTGTGGTTGTTAGTTTCATGGTCGCACTCACAGAGGCCACGGAGCGCGGACACAGAGGAAGCAGGAGACGGACGGGTGTGGCGCGCGGAGCGCACGGCCCACCTCAAGCTCAGGCGCGGAAGCCGCGCGCGGAGCGCACGGCCCACCTCAAGCTCAGGCGCGGAAGCCGCGCGCGGAGCGCACGGCCCACCTCAGGCTCAGGCGCGGAAGCCGCGCGCGGAGCGCACGGCCCACCTCAGGCTCAGGCGCGGAAGCCGCGCGCGGAGCGCACGGCCCACCTCAAGCTCGGGCGCGGAAGCCGCGCGCGGAGCGCACGGCCCACCTCAGGCTCAGGCGCGGAAGCCGCGCGCGGAGCGCACGGCCCACCTCAAGCTCAGGCGCGGAAGCCGCGCGCGGAGCGCACGGCCCACCTCAGGCTCGGGCGCGGAAGCCGCGCGCGGAGCGCACGGCCCACCTCAGGCTCGGGCGCGGAAGCCGCGCGCGGAGCGCACGGCCCACCTCAGGCTCAGGCGCGGAAGCCGCGCGCGGAGCGCACGGCCCACCTCACGCTCGGGCGCGGAAGCCGCGCGCGGAGCGCACGGCCCACCTCAAGCTCAGGCGTGGAAGCCGCGCGCGGAGCGCACGGCCCACCTCAAGCTCAGGCGCGGAAGCCGCGCGCGGAGCGCACGGCCCACCACAAGCTCAGGCGCGGAAGCCGCGCGCGGAGCGCACGGCCCACCCCAGGCTCAGGCGCGGAAGCCGCGCGCGGAGCGCACGGCCCACCTCAGGCTCAGGCGCGGAAGCCGCGCGGCGAGCGCACGGCCCACCTCACTCGGCTGGCTGGCGCTCGCCGCTCCTGGGCATCGCTGGCTTCGTTTCTGCGGGGTCGTCGCGCTACGGCAGTTCGTAGACCTCGATGATCGCCGTGCCGGCGCTGGGGCCGACGCCGCTCACACGGGCGCTGTAGGCGCCAGGGGCGAGCGTGACGAGGAGGACCGCGTCTTTCGTGCCGATGTCGGCGAGGGCAAAGGCACCGACGGACGCCGCGGCGTCCATGAGCTGGGCATCGCCACCCCAGTTGTCATTCTCCGTGATTTTGGCGCCGGTGTCGTTGTTGAAGAGTTCGAGCTTGGGATCGGCCATGACGCCGCCGAGGCCGAAAATGGTGCCGAGGGACGGGCCGACGCCGCGGACGAGGACGGTGCGCGAAGTGGCGCCGCGGAGCACGAAGCCGACCGCGAGGGTGGCCCCCGCGTCGATTTCGGTGAGGGTGGAGAGGTTAATCAGGCGCGGGCTGGCGGCGGTGCGCCCGGTGCTGGCGTCGTAGATTTCGGCGATGACCAGACCGCTGGCGTTGGCCTGGCCGGTGACCTGCACGGTGTAACCGCCGGGCGAGGCGCTGGAGAGCGCGGCGCTGTCGCGGCTGGCGGCCGGCAGATCGAAGGCGCCGACGGCGGCGAAGGCGGTCCGCAGGGAGGCGTCGCCGCCCCAATTGTCGTTGGCCGCAACGGGGGCGGCGACGCCGGACCGGTTGAGGGTGAGGACGGGGTCCGGGAGGACGCCGCCGAGGCCGAACGCGGTGTTGAGGGTGGGCCCGACGGCGCGGATCACGAGCGGGAGGGCGCCGGTGAAATTCAAGGGGCCGACGACGGCGCCGACGGTGAGGACTTTGGGGCCGGGGCCGGCGGTGGTGAGAATGGAGAGGTTGATGAGGCGGCCGAGATCGGTGGCCGCGGCGGCGTTCACGGTAAGCAGCGCGGCGGAGCTGGTGACGGTGCCGGCGGAATTGGTGGCGAGCACGCGGTAGGAGCCGACGTCGGCGGCGGCGACGCTCTTGAGGACCAAGTTGGCGGAGGTGGCGGCGGCGAGGTCGACGCCGTTGCGCTGCCAGCGATACGCGGTGGCGGTGGGGGCGGCGGAGTTGAAGACGACGGTGTCACCCGGGCTGACGGTCTGCGGGGCGGGTTGGGTGGTGAAGGTGGGCGCGGCGGCGGCGGGCGGGGTGACGGTGAGCGCGGCGGCGTTGCTCGTGGCGGTGCCCGCGGCATTGGTGGCGACGACGGAGTAGGTGCCGGCCTGGCTGAGCTGGACGTTGGTGAGCGTGAGGGACAGGGCGGTGGCGCCGGCGATCGCGACGCCGTCTTTGCGCCATTGGAAGGTCGGCAAGGGCGTCCCGGCGGCATTGGCGCTGAAGGTGACGTTGTTGCCGACGACGGCGGTCCGGCTGACGGGCTGGAGCGAGAAGGACGGGAGGACGTTGGCGGCGGCGGCGACGGTGATGACGTAGCTGTAGATCGGCGAACCGCTCCCCGAGCGGTTGCGATTTTGCCACCCCTGCAAGGTGACGGGGTAGGTTCCGCTGGCGGTGGGCGTGCCGGTGAGGACGAGACTGGAAATATTGACGGTCCCGGGCGCGGTGAGTCCGGAGAAATTGAGCCCCGGAGGAATCGATCCGCCCACGACCCAGGATTCGGGCTGACCTACGCCGGGTCCATTAATGCCGAAGCCCACCCCGACAACGGCCACCCCCACCCGCGCAGCCAAGGGGCTGGGGGAATTGGTGATGAGGACCGTCGCGCCCGCGAGGGAGTGCATTGCCCCGAGCGACGCGGCGGCGGTGAAGACGGAGCGCAGGACCTGGCCCGCGGACGAGGCCCCGATGACGGATTCGGCCACGGCCGCGACGCGCAGGACGGGCGTGCGCTGGAGGAGCGCGACGAGGGCGACGGCCGGGAGATTGAACCACGGGAGGTGGCGGTGGAAACGGGCGAGGAATTTCACGGTGAAACGAAGGACGAAGGAAACGTGGGTGTGGGTAAAAACCAGGAGTGGCGCCCCCGGAGACAAGACGCGCGGGGCGAAGTGCCCGGCCGGCGGGGTGAAAGAACGGTGAAAGGCCGCCGGGCGCGGAGCGGGGGCGGTCGTGCGGCCGATCAATTGCACCCGCAACCGCTGCCCCCGACGCCGCGGCCGCCGGTGGCGGTCTCGCGGGAAAAATAGACATGCTCGGACATCGCGGTCGCGAGCGGATCGCGGCCGGGATTCATCGCGTACTCGGTGAGCGTGGCGCGCTCCCACGGTTTGACGCGGACGAGCTGGGCGTTGGTGCAACCGGTGGAAAACGTCGCGACGAGGACGGCGACCAAAATGAGCGGGAGACGGAAGGACGGGCGCATGGGGGTTAAATTTTTTCGGCGAGGAGGAGGGCGATTTCGCGGCGGAGCTGTCGGTCGGTGGCGTCGCCGTGGAAGCCCTCGTGGACGAAGCGGACCTTGCCGGTGCGGTCGACGAGGTAACTGGTGGGCATGGTGGGGACGCCGACCTGTTGCACGAGTTTCTGGGCGCGGTCGTGGACGGCGGCGAAGGGCGGCGCGAGTTTTTTGAGGAAGGCGGCGGCGGCCGCGGGTTTTTCGTCGATGCTGACGGCGACGATCACGAGGCCGCGGGGGGCGAGGTCGGTGTGGATTTGCGCGAGCGTGGGAAAGGAGGCTTTGCAGGGGGCGCACCACGAGGCCCAGAAATCGACGAGGACGACCTGACCGGCGGTCGGCGGGAGGTCGCTCCCGGACAAGGCCACGACACCGGCGGGCGCGAGCGCCGGGAAGACGTCGCCGACCTTGAGATCGGCGCGGGCGAAGACGGCGCACGCGAGAGCGAGCGGAAGCGCGAGGAGGGTTTTAAGGCGAGGCGACATAGTTGAAGAAACCGCGGGTTTGGGCGCGGGTGGTGGCGGTGAGCACGAGGCCCTCGGCGCCGGGGCAGGCCTGGATGAATGCGATCCCTGGCGGCACGCCGAGGACGAAGGCGGTGGTGGAGAGGACGCCGGCCTGGAGGCAGGACCCGGCGATGACGGTGGCCTGGGTGCACCCGTTGGCCACGGGCCAGCCGGTGCGGGGGTCGATGATGTGACCGTAGCGCTTACCGGCGATCGTGAAGCTGCGGAGGTAATCGCCGGAGGAGGCGACGCCTTTGCCGGTGACGCCGAGGCTGCCGTCGGCCACGCCGGGTTTGCGCGGATCTTCGAGGCCGATGTGCCAGGCGGGACGGCCGGGCGGCGGGCCGAGGGCGCGGAGATCATGGCCGAAATCGACGAGGGCACTCGTGATGCCGTGGTCGAGGGCGAGCTGGGCGACGAGGTCGACGGCGTACTCCTTGCCGAAGCCGCCGAAGTCGAGGGCCATGCCGGCCACGGGGAGAAAGACCTTGCCGGGGGCCTGCTGCACTTTTTTCCAACCGACCAGGGCGCGGGCGGCGGCGAGCTCGGCGGCGGAGGGAATCCGGGGCGCGGCCGCCTTGTAATCCCAGAGGCGCAGGAGCGGGAGCGTGGTCGGATCGAGCACGCCCTGCGTCATGAAGTGCAGGGTGTCGCAGAGTTTGAGGAGGCCCTCCATCTCGGCGTCGACAGCGACCCACTCGCGGCCGGCGGCGGCGTTAATGCGGCTGATGAGGCTGTCGGGGCGGAAGCGGGAATACTTGGCCTCGAAGGCGGCGACCCAGGCGACGGCGACGCGTTCGAAGGTGACGGCCTGGTCGTCGCCGCCGGGCGCGGCGTATTGGACGGCGCACTGCGTGCCGAGCGCGGGGAAGGCGAGTTTGCGCAGCGGCAGCGCGGCGGCCGCGCCGGACGGGGCGGGCGGAGGGGCGCGGTGCTGTTGGGCGACGAGGGACACGGGAAAAAGCGGGCGACTTACCAGGAATATTTGACCCCGAGGGTGACGATGCGGGCGGTGCAGTAGGCGCTCGCGGGGGTCACGCCGTCGCGGCCGTGCATGTCGTACTGTTCGAGGGCGGCGTCGAAGGCGACGGAGTCGGTGACGTTCCAGATGGCTTTGAGACCGTAATTGACCGTGCGCATCTCGGAGAGGCGGTAGTCGGAGGAGTAGAACGGGCCGCCGGTGCGGGGGGGGCCGCTGAACGGCGTGAGTTTGGTCGCGTCGAGATTGTAGTGGTAGAACTCGGCGGCGCTCTGGTCGTAGAGGCGCAGCGAAGGGCGGAGCACGACCTTTTCGCCGACGCGTTGGAACCACGAGAAGTCGAGGGTGTGGGCGGCGGTGCCGTTGGTGTCGCGGTAGTAACGGTAGCTGGCGTCGACGGCCCCGCGGAGTGAAGGGACGCTGCGGTTGAGGCGGACGAAGAGAATGCCCTTGTTGCGCTCGTGGGGGCGGTTTTCGCCGAACGTGAGCGGGAGGGACACGCCGGGAAAAATCTCGGTGTTTTTCTGCACGAGCTTGTAGGGGTCGGCGAGGAAGCCGGTCATGCGGCCCCAGGTGACGTTGACGGTGACGGAGGTGCGCGGGTCGAGGAGCTGGGTGACGCCGACGATGACGTCGTTGGTGCGTTTCTTGACGAGCGGGCGCTGGAAAAAGACCTTCACATCGTCATCGGTGCCGGCGAGGCCGACGAGGAGCGTGGTGTTCTTCTGGTTGAAATCGGTGAGGGTGTTGAGGGACCAGCCGGTGGAGACGTAGTCGTTTTCGCGGCTGTTGCCGAAGCCGACCGCGACATTGAGGCCGGAAAACTGGCGGGAGAAGTCGGCGTTCCAGGCCTTGCGGCGGTCTTGGATCGTGGCGGTGGGGACCTGGTCGCTGCCGGCGGGGGCGGGCTGGCCCGAGGGGGTCGCGCCGGTGATGGCGTCGAGGAGGCCCTCGAACTTGAGGTGCATGGCGGGGCCGAGATCTTTTTCGAGGTAGACGCCCTGAGTGCTGATGGCGATGCGACCGTCGGCCTCGCGGTATTCGGAGTTTTTGAACGCGAGGGAGTTCTCGGCGCGGGCGGCGCGAGGGGCCAGCCACAGGAGGAGGACGGCGAGCGCGAAGGCGTGGGCGGGGGTGGCCGGGAGCGGCGCGGAAAGCTTCATGGGCGAGGAGGAGGGCAGGACGAACGGACGTCGTGAGACGCAAGACGCTCGGCGGAGTTCCGCCGGGCTGCAACGGGGGAAAGGTAACGAATCATTCTAAAAGGCCGGGGCAGCCCCGGCCGGCCGCGGGCGTTGGCGGGCGCGCACCGCGGCGGCAAGCCGCCCGCCTCAGCGGATGATTTCGACGGAGGAGACCGTGACGGCGAGGTTGAGCTGCGCGGGGTTGGCGCGGTCGGCATTCATCGTGAATTTCTCGATACCGATGTAGGGCGAGCGGGCGGAGAGGGCGACGTAGAATTTCTTGAGCGAGTCGTAGTCGGCGCGGTTGATCGTATAGGGCAGCGTGTGGATCGCGATCTGGCCGTTGTTCTGGTCGTTTTGCTCGGTGCCGCTGCTGGTGTTGCGGAAGCCGGCTTCGGAGGCGAGGGCGCTGACGGCGGCGAGGAGGCGGGTGCCGTCGAGGGTGAGGGAGGCGTCGAGGCGGCCGGCGGCTTTTTTCGCGGCGTCTTCGAGCTGTTGGCGGTTGTCGAGCCAGCGCTGTTGGTCGGCGAGGGCGACGGTGGTGCGGTGCTGTTCGCGCCAGAAGGCGCCGAAGCGATTGCTGTAGCCGGAGAGCCACATGAGGACGCCGAGGAGGGCGAACACGACGAGGAGCAGTTTCTCGCGCAGGAGGCGGCCGAGGAAGAAGGCGCGGAGGGTGCGGATCATAGCAGGGCGCCCGGCTTGATGGCGTCGGGCTTGAAGGTGATGACGAGGGTGAAGGTGGCGTTGTCGCCGCGGGCCTGGAGGCCGCGGGTCTCGACGTTTTCGATGCCGGGGCGGGCCTTGAGCGCGGTGCTGTAGACGGAGATCGTGCCGACGTTGGTCGTCTGGGCGTCGATCGACAGCGAGTAGATGCCGGCGCCGGGGGTGGTGTAGACGCGGCCGAAATAAATCTCCTTGGGGAGGATGGCTTTGTTTTCGCCGATGACGGCCATCATCATCTCCCACGGCAGGAGGCGCTTGGTGGCGAGGTCGTCGATGCGGCGGGCGAGCGCATCGGAGGTCATGATTTTTTCGACGAGCGGCTTTTGGGCGCGGAACTGGGTGTCGCGGACCTTTTGCCAGGCCCGGCCGCCGATGAGGCCGAATTCGGCGCCGGCGAGCAGCAGCAGCGCCGCGGCGCAGCCGAGCGCGACGCGCCAGAGGAGCACGTCGCGGCGCCGGGCGGCCCGGAGCGCGGCGAGTTCGCCCTTGTCGCGGACATCGAGTGCGGCGATCGCGGTCGCGTTGACGTGGGAGACGAGTTCGGCGGAGCGGAAAGTGACTTCGCGGTCGGAGCGGGCCGGGTCGGCGACGGGCGCCGCGGTGAGATCGATGACGGTGTGGCTGCCGCCGGCGGCGCGGATGAGTTCGTCGCGCAACTGGGCGCGGGTGGCTTCGACGTGGGCAGGGTCGGCGTCCGGGGCGCCCTCGACGGCGGCCGGGAACGGACGGAACAGCACGGACGCGGGCACGGACGCGTTTTCCCAATGGATCGCCGTGAGCCCCTCCGCGGACGTGAGGATCACGGTGGTGGCCGGTTTGACCGCGGCGCCGAGGAGCGCGGCGAAGGCGGGCAGGACGACTTCGGCGCCGGTCCAGGCGGCGATTTGGTCGGCGGTGAACCGGCGGCGGTAGGCGGCGAAGGCGAAGGCGGTTTCGGCTCCGGGGGTCCAAAAATAGCCGTAGAAGAGCTGGGCGATCGGAAAGGGCGAGAGGGCTTCGAGGGCGAGTTCGACCTGGGCGGCGGCTTCCGCGGAGGTGGCGCCGGCGGTCACGGGGAGGGCGCGCGTGAAAAAGAGGCCGTCAGGCAGGAGGGCGACCTTGGGCGGCGGCGGGCCGGCACGGAGAGTGGCGAGGAAACTCATGAATCAAGGTGGCGGCGGAGGTGGTAGCGGAACGGGAGGGATCTCATCATTTTCACGAATTTCCAAGAGCGTAAACGGATAGTTCAGATTGGGCGAGGCGGCGTTCTGTCCGGTGGCGGTCGCGGCGGGGGCGGAGCGGCCGGGGGCCGCGTTGGCGGCGTCGGCCGGCGAGTTGGCCGCGGAACTGCCGGAGGCCGGCGGCTTGGCGGTGGCGGACGAGGCCGTGGTTTGCACGGTCTGCGCGGCGTTGCCGGCGGTGACGACCGCGGCGAGACGGAACGCGGAACGGCCGTCGTGGACGGTGACGTTGATGCGGAGGGCGCTGATGGTGGTGGCGAAGGCGGCGCTGTTGCCGCCGGTGCCGCCGGTGATGCGCTGGGAGTCGCCCGCATTCTGGAAAAAGGCGGGACCTTGGGTCTTGAAGCTGCCCTTGCCCGAAGTGTAGTCGGTGAGGTTTTGCTGCTGCGTCTGGTCGAACTGGCCGAGCGCCATGAGAATGTCGGGTTTGGCGGCGTTGAGGTTGGGCTTGGCGAAGTTGAGCAGGGAAACGTTGTCGACAAAGCGGTGCCAGAGCTCGTTGGGGCGGCCGTCGGCGGCGTAGAAGAACTCACGGACTTTTTCGATGGCAGCGAGTTCCTGGTAGGAGCGCAGCGGGCGGCCGGGGGCTTCGTAGGGGATCGCGCCGTGGTCGTAGTCGGGCGTGACCGCGGTGGTGTAAGTATGGCCGTGCTTCATCCAACCCATGAGGGCGTCGGCCGCGGCGTCGGCGTCGGCGACGGTACACTCCCAGACTTGGAAGAGCCGCGAAAGGATCTGGGCGTTGGCGGTGGGCAACGAGAGCTTGGCGCTTTCGTCGTCGAAGGAGATGTCGACGGTGCGGTCCTCGGTCGGCACATAGCCGGCGAAGGCGAGCGGGTCGTGCCAGCCCTCCGCGGGACTGTGCAGGCCGTTGGTCGCGAGGCGAAAATCCTCGAGGACGGCGAGGGTGACTTCGAGGGCGGAGTAGGCCTCCGTGCGGAGCCGGCGGGCCTGGGCCTCGCGGTGTTCGACGAGGAGATCGTTGCTGGCTTTCTCGATGAAGGCGACGAGGGCGAAGGCGGCGAAGAGCAGCGTGATCATGACGATCACGAGGACGGAGGCGCCCTCACGACGGTGGGGGCGAAGGCGCCGCGGGGCGGCCGCGCCCGGGGCCGCGGGGGGGAAAGGGCGGGAGACGGTGGCAGCGAGGACGTGCATCAGAACAACGGCAGCGTGCCCGTGGTGGTGGGGAGCGAGATGACGGTTTCGCGGGTGAGCTTGTTGTGGGCGAACTTGAGGCGGAGCCGGTGGGGCGTCATCGGGTTGCCGGTGTTGTCGAGCTTGAGCGTCGCCTCGGTGGACCAGCGGTTGAAGTCGGGATCGTAATATTCGTAGGCCATCCCGGTGACGAGGGGGGTGACGAGAGTTTCGCGGGGCGGATCGGTCTCAAAATTTTTCTCGAGGCGCGAGTGCCAGAGCAGGAAGAGGCCCTCGCGTTCGCGAGCCTGGAGCGAGCAGACGACTTCAGGGAGGGGGCGTTCGGGCCAGACGAAGAGGCGGCAGCCGGCGGGAAGTTCGAAGGTGAGGAGTTTTTCGGTGAGGCCGGTCTGCGGGCGGACTTCCTGGATGGACAAGGGCGCGGCGTTGGCGCGCGCCGAGGGCGGCAGGACGGCGGTGCGGAGTTCGCGGTCGAGGAAGCGCGTGACGGCGCGGGTGTGTTGGTCGAACAGATGGACGTCGGCGCCGCGGCCCCAGAGTTCGCCCATCGAGAAGACAAACGTGTTGAGCGCGACGAGCATCAACGAGACGAGGGCGAGGGAGAGGAGGATTTCGAGGAGCGTGAAGCCGCGCGCGCCGGCGCCGCGGCCGCGGCGGGTCGGTGGGGACGAGCGAACCCGGAACGATGAAAGGGGGGCGCGCATCACGTCTTCTTGGCCTGCAGCTCGAGGATGCGGGTCTTGGCGTTTTCGCGGAGCTTGCTGCGTTCGCCGGCGTCGATGGACCAAGTGGGGCGCAACAGCATAAACGTCTGCACGGTCTTTTGCGGCTCGGGCTCGCCGAGGGCGCCGATCGTGCACGAAAAGTTCACGGTGAACAGATCGGCGGTGCCGGTGGGGAGAATCTCGACCTCCCATTTCACGTGGCGGGTGTCGGCCGTGTCGAACTCCCCACCCTTCTCCAGTTTCTTGCGGTCGGGCTCGGTGAGCACGAGCGAACGGGCAAACGTGAGGTCGGCGCTGGATTGCGCGACGCGGTCGACCATGAGGTAGCTGTTGAGGACGTTGACGTAGGCGGACGCGAGAATGACGGCCGAGAGCGCAAAGATCGTGATCGCGAGGAGGACTTCGACCAGGGTGAAGGCGCCGCCGCGGCGAGCGGGGCGGACGGAAGCGCACGGGCGGTGGGGCGGACGCGAGATCACGGCGACGGGGCGTTGGGGTCGACCGGCGTGAGGACGGCGGCGCA
Organism: Opitutaceae bacterium; assembly: GCA_044358025.1. Lineage (GTDB taxonomy): Bacteria > Verrucomicrobiota > Verrucomicrobiia > Opitutales > Opitutaceae > GAS368. The sequence continues at coordinate 74,170 of JBIKOK010000001.1, read as the reverse complement.
CGTCCACGGATCAATGGCGAGGGCGGTGACTCCGCCGTTGCGCTGGAACTGCGCGCGAAACGGGGTGCAGGTGCCGTCGGAATAAAACGTGACGAACGGGAGCGTCTGGGTCTCCACCGCGACGCCGCCGAGGAGGATCATGCTGGCGCCCTTTTGCGTGGTGAGAAACGTGAGCACGAGATCATCGCCGGGCGAGGGAATGGGATATTCCTGCGTCCCGGCCTCGCGGCCGGAGGCGTCGGAGACGAGGAATTTTTTCTCCTTCGGGTCAAAGGCGAGGCGGACGTCCGTGCCGGTCTTGAGCGCGGCCTTGCGGCATTCCTGGACGGTTTTCCAAAAGACGTCGGTGGGGGTGAGGGCGCGGTCGCTGAGCAGGCTCGCCGAGCCGCCGATGAGCACGCTCGCGATGAGGGCGATGATCGCGAGGGCGAGGAGGACTTCGAGCAAAGTGAAACCGCGGCCGGCAGCCCGGCGGAACGGAGAGAAGGAATGGCCGGGTGACGCGGACACGGAACAAGAGGGCGGACGGGTGCCCGCGGATGGAGCGGGGATCCGGCGCTGCGGCCCACTCACTTCGGCGACCCGCCGGCGGGGGCGTCGTCCCAGTTGCCGATATCGTCGCCCGTGCCGCTTTGTTTGTCGGGGCCCTTGGACCAGAGGTCGTAGCCGCCTTTGTTTTTGCTGCCGGGGCTGGCGTACTGGTAGGGCTCGCCCCACGGATCGAGCGGAATCTTGCCGCCCTCGATGTAGGGCCCGCGCCAGCGATCGGCTTTGGTGCCCGGCGCGGTGATGAGGGCCTGGAGACCGTCGGCGGTCGAAGGGTAGTCGCCCATCGTCATGCGGTAGGTGAAGAGCGAGGTCTTCATGCTTTCCTTGACGAAGAGCTGGGCGGTGGAGGCCTGGGCGCCGCCGAAGATGCCGGTGACGTTGGAAATCGCGAGGCCGGCCAGCAGCCCGAGGATGGCGAGAACGACGAGGAGTTCCATCATCGTGAAGCCGCGGACGGCGGACCGGAGGGCACGAGGACGAGGGCGGGCGGAGGGGAGTGAAGTATTCATCGGGAAAAAAGGATCGGGGAAAGATGGCGAGCGATCACGGGATGTCGAGACGCGGAAGTGCCCGGGAAGTTGCCACGACCTTGGGCGGGCCGCAAGGTGCACCGCGCGGAAGCGTCCGTGGCGATTGCCGCGCGCGGAGCGCACGGCCCACCTGCGGAAGACGACGCGGAGCGCCGCGGCCCTACGGGAAGACCGCGTCGTCGGGGGTGGCGAATTTCCGGTCGGGTCCGGCGGAGCGGATTTCCATTTGGGTGCCGCTGAGCTGGTGAAAGCGAAACGGGGTGCCCCAGCGGTCGCAGAGTTCGCCGCGGGTGTTGAGGGCGCGGTGGCGGGGTGAGAGAAAGACGAAGTGCGCGGGATTTTCGCCGGTGAGGGCCGCGGTGATTTCGGCGTTTTCGCCGACGGGATTGCCGAGACGGGGGAAGTTGGTGTGGAACGCGCCGAAGAGTTCGTCGAGGATTTCGAGGTCGCGGCGGAGGGTGCCGGCAGGGGCGTTCAGGGCGTCGGCAATCGCCGAGCCGGCCGGCGCGGGAGCGGTGCGAGGGTCGGCGGCCGGTGGCGGATTCCCGAGGGTCGCGGAGGCCGACGCGCCGGGCACGGGCGGCGGCACGGACGACGCGGCGGGGGGGCCGGGCGCCGGACGGCGCAGGAACAAGACCGTGGCGAGCCCGAGGAAAACCGCGGCGACCAGGGCGAGGCGGAGGCGCGGGGACATCGGGGGCGCAGCAGGGCGGGTCAGAGCCCCTGCCCTACCCCATGAAACCGAGGTCGGGCTTCGCGAAGCGGCCGATGTTGGGCAGCACGACCGGGAGATCGGTCGCGCTCACCCCGAACCATTTCGCGAGCGTGCCGGAGTATTCGTCGACGCTGGTCGTCGGAATCCACCGGCCGCGGCCCGTGTCGTCCGGACCGTCGATGGCGAAGGTGGGCATACGGCCGTAGATATCACCGCCGCGCACGGCGCCGCCCATCAGGAAGTGATGGCTGCCCCAGCCGTGGTCGGAGCCGTCGCCGTTGGTGTTGTAGGTGCGGCCGAAATCGGAGGCGGTAAAGGTGGTGACCTGGTTTTCGGCGCCGATTCGGACGAGGGCGTTGTTGAAGGCGTTCAGCGACTGGCTGATGTCGCGGAGGAGATTGGCGTGCGCGCCCGAGGTGGTGGCGCCGGCCGTGACCTGGTTGTCGTGGAGATCGAAGCCGCCGACGCGGACGAAGAAAATCTGCCGCTTGAGGCCGAGCGTCTGCTGGGCGTTGACGAGGCGCGCGACCATGTGGAGCTGTTGCGCGAGGCTGGTGTTGGCCACCGCGTTGAAGACGGGGGCGAACGGGCTCGCGCCGGTGATGACGCTGGAGATGAGGGCGCTGCTGCCGATGGCGCTGTTCGTGAGGCCGCCGAAGGCCGTTTCGAAGAGATTTCCGTTCTGCCGCGCGAGCGCGTCGTTGAGCGCAGCGGTGCGGAGACCGTTGACGGAGGTGCCCGTGCCGGAGCCGGTGAGGGCGATGGCGCCGCCGGTGCCGACGGCATATTGGTCGACCTGCCTGCCGACCTGAAAGGAGTTTTGTCCGTTCAGCGTGATCGACATCGAGATCCGGTTGTTGGTGTTGAAGGCGTTCGTGAGATCGGCCAGCCGGCCGCCCCAGCCGGTGACGAACGGTTTGTCGGCGATGCTGCTCTGCCACTCGACCTGCTGGTCGTTGTGGGAGAAAAGCTGCGCCGGCCGGGGCACGGAGCCGTTCAAGTATTGGGCCTTCGTCATCGGGTAGGCGAGCGTGCCGACGTTGGCGAGGACGGCGAACTGGCCGCTGTTGAAGAGATTGCGGAGCTCGGTCATCGCCGGATGGATACCCCAGGTGCGACCGTCGTCGGTGCGCGGCGTGATGGGGAGGACGGCGTTTTGGGGGAGGGCGAGCGCGCCGCGGCCCGCGGCGTAGGCGGCGTAGGTGGCGTTGTCGGTGGGGATGACGAGGTTGTTTGCGTCGTTGCCGCCGGCGAGGAAGAGGCAGACGAGGGCTTTGTAATCGGTCTGCGGGGCGCCGGCACGGGGGGGGGCGACCGGGCCGTTGTCCGGGCTGGCAACGGCGCCCATCAGGCGGAGTTGACCGAGGGTGGACAGCAGGCCGGTGGCACCGACGGACGCACAGCAGGCGCCGAGAAACTTGCGGCGGGAGAGATCGGGGGTGGCGGTTTTGGGATTCATGGCGGCGGATTATTTCTGGATGGCGCCCTGGGGAACGGAGATCGTGAGGTAAAGGGCGGAGCGGACCCGCTCAATGTCGTTCGCGGTGGTGAAGGCGGTGCCGGTGCCGACGGGCATGGCGGTGAGCGCGGCGACGAAACGGTCCGTGACGGCCTTCGGCAGGGCGCCGGCGGCGAGGATGAGGTTGGCCTGATCGACGAGGGCCTGCGGCGTGCGGGCGAGCGGCAGGAGGCGGTCGAGCCGGATGCCGACCGTGGTCTCAATCGTGTTCGTCGTCGAGCGGTTGGCGTAGATGAAATTCCACAGCTGGTTGGGCTGGCTGATGGCCGTGGTGTCGTTGAGAAGCTGATATTCCGGGGCGTAAAGACCGGACGCGGCGAGGGCGCCGGGCTGGACGTAGTTGGGTTCGAAGAAATTGAAGACCGTGGGGGCGTGCAACGGGGCCTGGGCGAGCGCGCTTTCGGTGTTGATCGAAACGTGGAAGGGCGCGTTGGCGTAACGGCCGAGATTGGACGCGCCGTCGAAGGCGCGCAGGAGGGCGGTCGCGCGGAGCAGCGGTTCCTTGAGTTTGCCGAAGCTGGCGGTCGCGGCGACCGCGGGGGAGCGCGCCTCGTAGTCGGTGAGAATCGCACGGACCACGGCCCCCAAATTGCCGCGGGTGCCGGTGCCGTCGTTGGCGAAGGCCTGCGCGACGCGGTAAACGTAGCCGGGGCTCGGATTGCTGGTGACGAGGCGTTGGATGAGCTGGCGGGAAATGAACGGGCCGGTGTTGGCGTGATTGACGAGGGCGTCGAGCGTGTCCTTGAGGTCTTTGGCGCCGCCTTGGTTGGCGGGGATCTGGATGCCGTTAAACAACGTCTTCGCGCCGTTTTCGTGAAAGGTCGGAAACAGGACCATCGGCGCCAGGTAGTTGGCGCCGGCACCGCGGAAATTGTTCGCGTTCGACGTGTCGGAGGCGAAGGCCCAGCCGGTGAACACCTTCGCGACCTCGGTGATGGTCTTTTGGTCGTAGGTCGGGATGGGGAGGCCCGAGGGATCGAGTTTGAGCGTGCCGTCGGGCTGGAGTTGATTCAGGCCGATGGTGAAGAGCTGCATGACTTCGCGGGCGTAGTTTTCGTCGGGCGAAGTCAGCGTGGCGCCGGTGCGGGCATCGACGGTCGCCCTGGCGTTGCGGAGCGAGCTGAGGTAGACGCCCATCATGGGGCTGAGCGTGACGTTTTCGAGCACCTGCCGGAAATTGCCGAAGGCGCCGTTGACCAAAATGTCGTAGTAGTTGGCGAGACCGATCGAATTGTTATAGAGGGTGCTGTTCTGCTCGGAGACGACGAGAATCTGGCTCAGGGCAAAGGCGACGCGTTGGCGAAGCTGGTCGGGCGAGCTGAGGGCGAGCTTCCACCAGGCGGATTGACGGTTGCGCCAGTCCAGCACCGGACTCTCGCCGCTCGCCGTGAACGACGCAAAATCCTCGGTCATGGCCGCGCGATGCAGGGAGGCCGGCAGGGCCATCTGGGCGGTGATCCACGCGGAAAGCTCCGCGGGGCGCTGGCCGGCGAGGGAATCGATCTCGGCCTTGGTCGGACCGAAGGTAGCCTGCGTGAGGAAGCGCGCCGCGTCGGCGGCGGCGAGCGGGGCGTCGGGCAGCGCCGGCGGGGCGGCCGGGGTGGAGAAGGCGAGCGTGGCGTTGTTCTGGATGAACGAGCCCCGGAGTTCGCCGGCGGGGTAGTTGGCGGACTCGATGCTCAAAAAGATCCGACCGTCCTTGATCGCCTGCACGATCGCGGCGGACGTCAGCGCGCCTTCGGTGGGAAATTCCCAGCGTTGGCCCGTGACCTGGCCGTTGGGCAACCGGAGCACTTCGACCCCCACCTCCCCGAGGGTGCCGAGGCGGAGATAGGCGACGGTCTGGGGGGAACTGAGGCCGGAAAAATTCAGGTTCACGACGGCAAACGTGCTATCGCCGCTGAGCTGGATGGTCGCGGTGCCGTAGGCGGTGGAGTTGAGCGCGGACGGCGACGTGCGAAGCGACGTGATGTAGTTCGTGCCCGGGTTGTAAAAAATAGTGACCGAGGCGACGCTCGCCGCGCCGCCGATCGTGTAGCCGGCGCCCGGGGCCAGGGAGAGCGTCGCGGTCCGGCTGATCGTGTCGCTGGCGCCATCGGTGCGGGGCGCCAGCGGGACGGTGACGCTGCTCGCCCCGGCGGGAAAATTCACCGTGCCGGACAACGCGACGTAATCCACCGCGGGGGCGGCGGTGCCGCCGACCTGATAGTAAGCCGTCAGCGCGGAGGCCGTCGGACCGGTGCGGGTAAACGTATACAGGCCGGGCGCGGCGCCCTTCGTATCGGTGGTGGCGTTACTGGCGACGACGCCCACCGTGGCGAGATTCTCGGGCGTGATGTCGTAGACCTCGACCAAGGCGTTGCCCGTCGTGTCGCCGACCCCGCTGACCTGGATCGAATAGCTCCCGGGGGCGAGTTCGGTGATGACCGCGGCGTCTTTGGAACCGGAGGCGAAGGCGAAGGCCCCGGACTGGGCGAAGGCGGCGCTGAGCGAGGCGACGTTGGTGCCGGTGCCCCAATTGTCGTTGGCGGCAACCTGTACGGTCGGGTTGGCATTGCTGACGACGGCGATGGCCGGATCGGCCAGCGAACCGGAGACGCCGAAACCGGCGAGGGCGGGACCGGCGGCGCGAACGAGAATTTGGCGGCGACCTTCGCCGGGCGAAATCACCAGACCGGAAATGATGATGCCGGCGCCGGTGCCGACCTGGGCGCGGGTCGAAAGATTCATCAGCCGCGCCGCGCCGGTGACGTCGTAAACTTCCACGAGCGCGACGCCGGCGGCGGTGCCGACGCCGCTGACCGTGGCGGTGTAAGCGCCGGGCGCAAGGTTGGTGGCGAGGATGGCCGCGTCACGGCTGTTGGTCGCGAGATTGAAGGCGCCCACGGAGGCGAAGGTGGTGGCTCCGCCGACGGTCGTCGTCGACCAGTTGTCATTGGAAAAAATGACGCGCCCGGCGGCATCGGCCACGTCGATCTTCGGATCGCTGATGGTGCCGGGGACGCTGAAGGGGGCCGCCGCCAGGGTGGGCCCGACCGCGCGGATGAGGATATTTTTATTGGAACCCTGGCTCACGACAAAGCCGACGACGGCGACGTTGGCCCCGGCGCCCACTTGGGTGCGGGTCGAGAGGTTCGCGAGTCGTTGGGCGGTCGCGGTGGACGCAGCCAAAATCGAACCGGCCAGAACGAGCAGGGCGCAACGGAGGAGCTTTTTCATCGGGGGAGTGGGCGGGGATGGGGGGGGGCCGCCGGGGAAGCGGGCGGACCTGAGGTGATTCGACTGGGGGGACAGTCGCGCCGGGGGCGAAAAAGTCGAGCGTCGGGATGCAAATCTGCGGTAAATGGCCAGGCCGGGACGGCAGCCGACGCCAACCCATACCGCAAGTGATCGCCCGCGGGTCAGCCGCCCCAGATCCGATTTGGACCCCTCGTCGGCTTTTCTCGCTGGTGCCCCCGTCCGGACTTGAACCGGAATCCACGGTTTAGGAAACCGCTGCTCTATCCAGTTGAGCTACGGGGACGACACAGTGAAGGACGAACGCTCCCGGCAAACCTCCGCCTTTTCCACTCCAAAATCGCGGGTTGACAAGCCCCGGGCCGGCCCCACCTTCTCCACTCCCTTTAAAGACATGAGCACCACCGAACAGAAGCAGCAAACACCCACGCCAGCGGAAATCCCGTTCACCACGCCCCAGGTGATGAGCCACTACGTGACCGACACCGGCAAGATTTTGCCGCGCAAATACACGCATCTCACCGCCAAACATCAGCGTGCCATCACGAAGACGATCAAGCACTCGCGCAACATGTTGCTGGCGCAGTAAGCGGAAGTCTTGCCGCAGCCCTTTTCGGCCGGAGCCTCCGAGCTCCGGCCTTTTTTGTGCCATGACCCAATCCCCCGCCGTCCGCGTCTACCGCGGCACTCCCCGGAACCTCGCCCGGCTCGCCGCCCTTCTGCGGCGCGGTGAACTCGTGGCGGTTCCGACCGAAACCGTCTATGGGCTCGCGGCCAATGCGCTCGACGGCCGCGCGTGCCGAAAAATTTTTGCCGCCAAAGGCCGGCCGGCCGAAGACCCCCTCATTGTTCACATCCACGGTCTGCCCGAACTCGCGACGGTGGCCGAGCCGAACGAGGCCGCCCTGGTGCTGGCGCGGAAATTTTGGCCGGGGCCGCTGACCATCGTGTTGCCGAAAAAAAAATGCGTGCCGGATGTGGTGTCCGCGGGCCTGGCGAGCGTGGCCGTGCGCATGCCGTCGCATCGCCTGTTCCGCCGCCTCCTCCGGCTCGCGGGCCTGCCGCTCGCGGCGCCCAGCGCGAATCCCTTCGGCTACGTCAGTCCCACCACGGCCGAGCACGTGCGCGCCGGTCTGGGCCGGAAGATTCGCCATATTTTGGACGGCGGCCCTTCGCACATCGGCGTCGAATCGACGATCATCGATCTGCGCGATCCGCGGAATCCCCGTTTGCTGCGGCCCGGCGCCGTGACGCGCCAGGAACTCGAACTCGCCCTCGGTCGGAAAATCACTTCACCGGCGGCCAAGGCTCCGCCGGACCGACCGCGGACGGCCCAGATCGCGCCCGGCCTTTTGCAGCGCCACTACAGCCCGCGGACCCCGCTCGTTCTCCATGGGCGAATGCCTCGCCGGCGGGCCGCAGGTGAAGCATGGATTTTCCAAGCCAAACCGGCAGGCCGGCTCGGGCCTAACATATTCTGGCTGGACGAGCGCGGGAAAATGTCCGGCGTAGCCCGACGGCTGTTCGCCATCCTTCGTCGCGCGGATCAGGGCGGCTTCACGCGGCTTCATGCCGAACGCGCGAAGGGATCCGGTCTCGCGGAGGCGATCAACGACCGTCTCCGCCGCGCCGCCGCCCGGTAACCGGCCCGGGCGAAGGACGGTTAACGGGCGTCTTTGTCCTGCTCTTCGTTCTTGGACATCACGACATAGTAATCCTTGTAGGATTTGTCGTAATACTGCGCGTAGTAATAGCCGGACACCGCGAGGTTCAGACCGTTGAGCACGGCGCCAAAATTCGGGACGTTCGCATCGAGCAGCTTCTTGGCGCTGAACTGGGCGGCTTTGCGGCGCACCTTGTTGAAGAAGATCGTGAAAATCGAACCGTCGACCAGCGGAAGAATAATGAGCGCATCGCTGACGGCGGCGAGCGGCGGCGTGTCGATAAAGACCCGGTCGTAACGCTTGCGCAGATCCGAGATCATCAGCTCAAAACCTTTGCTGTTGAGAATCTGGGTCGGATTTTTCGCCCGGCCGCCGGCGGGCAGGATGTCGAAATTCGCCTGCAGCCCCTTGATGATGGCCTCGTCCAAGGTCGAGGTGCCCGCGCACACATCAATCACGCCTTTGAGGTTTTCCACCTTGAACGACTTGTGGATGTTCGGTTTGCGCAGATCGCAATCGACCACCAAGACCCGCTCGCCATGCGCCGCAAACGTGAGGGCGAGATTGGTCGTGGTGAACGATTTGCCTTCGCCGGGAATCGTACTCGTGATGAGAATACATTTCGCGGCTTTGCTTTCGTCTTTCAGGCGCAGACTGGAATGGAGCGTGAGAAATGCTTCGGCGACCTGCCGGTCGGCATTGTTCACCACGATCTGCGCTTTTTCGGACTGATCCATGCGTTTGATCTGCGGAATAATTCCGATCAACGGGAGCCCGACGACCCCTTCGATATCAAATGAGCTTTTCACGCGGTCGTCGATGAACGCCACGAAGAACGCGAACGCGAGGCCGAGGCCGAGGCCGCCGACGACGCCCAAGCCGAGGTTCAGCGGAACGTTCGGCGTGACCGGCTTGCTTTCCGGTGCGGCGGCGGCGCGGTCGACGATCCGGGCATTCTGAGTTTGGATCGAACCCGTCATCGAAGTCTCGCGCGCACGACCGGTGATCGTTTGCAGAATCGATTCCGCCAGCTTCAAATCCCGTTCAAGTTTGGTGTATTGCAGAGCGTAACGATCAAGATCCAGCGACTCCGCTTTCTGTTTTCGCAAGTCCTCCTGGACCTGCTCGTTATTGCGCACCGCCGATTGATAATCGGATTCCACCTGGGCGCACACGGAGTCGATCGCCTTCTTCAGTTCCCGCTCGGTCTGGGCCAGTGAGTTGGCCGCCTCGACCATCTTGGGATACTTGGGCAAATACCGCTCGCGGAGCTGGGCAATGGCGATTTGCTGCGACGAGCGTTGCTGGACGAGCGTGGTAATGGCCGGCTGGTTCGCGATGAACGGAAGATCGGTGAGGTCGATTCCTTTGGCGCGATGCTCCTTGACCTGGCTGAGGCGGATCTCGGCGGCATTGAGCGCCGTGGCCGCCCGGTTCGCCTCGAGATTGATGGCCTTCAGCGTCTCATTCACGATGTCCTTGCGACTGTCGAGGGAGACCATGTTGTTCTTCTCCTTGTAGGCTTGGAGCATGTCGGCGAGCTGATCGACCTTTTTGCGCTGGTCGTCGACCGTGACATTCAGCGCGTCGTAAGCGGTGCGCGAATCGTCGATCCGGAGGCGGGTGTTGTGCGCCAGATACTCGTCGGCAAAAAAGTTGGATACCTTGGCCGCGACGAACCGGTCCGGGTGATCGTACGTGATATTGACGATGAGCGACAACCGCGTCTGCACCACTTTGCGATTGCGGGCCAAAATATCGGCAACGAATGCGGTATCCGCCGAACTTTTTTCGTAAGGCGCGAGGAAGGCGCGCAAATCATCACCCGTGATCCGCTCCGCCACGCGGCGAATGATGCTGGCACTCTCCAACACCTTGATCTGGGTGTTGAGATCTTCGGCGGACCGGATGTCGTTATCCATCACCTGCTGCATCTGGATCACGTTGGGATCACGGCGGAAAATCTGCACGGTTGCGCTCGAACGGTAAATCTTCGTCTGACTGAGCGTGTAGACCAACGCGCTCGAAAAGACGACGAGGAACACGACGACGACATACCAGATGCGTTCGCGGAGGATCAGGAGATAATCCTGAAAACTCCGTTGGACCGCTCCACCGCCTCCACCGTCGCCATAGCCGTAGCCCACCGCGGAATAGCCGGCGTAGTTGCCACCGTAGTTGTAGCCGTAGCCGGCGCCTTCCTGTTTTTGTTTATCGGGAGTTTCCATCGAGGGAGGAAGCCTGAGCTCAGAGAATTTTTTCGGGAATCGTGATCACGTCGTTCGGCTGCAGCGGCCACGTCTGGTTCGTGTCGCCCTTCATAACGTCGTCGACATTGATCGTGAAGGTTTCGGTGGAACCGTCCGGTTTCGTCCGCTTCAAAGTCACGCGTTTTTTGTCCGCAAGGCGGTTGAAACTCCCGGCCCGGGAGATGGCGTCGATGAGGGTCAAGCCCTGCTCCTGCTGAAACAGCACCACCCCGGGGGTCGCGACCGCACCGGCCACAAACACGCGCCGCGGGGCGTATTCCAAGACAAACAGATTGACCTGCGGTTTTGCGAGAAAATCGCGGCCATAAAGTACGCGGATGTATTCTTCCGCCTGACGGGCCGTTTTGTCCTTCAGGTCCACTGTGTCGACCAGAGGCAGTTTCACCGTGTACTCCTGCGAGATGCGCACTTCGCGGTTAAGGTCGTCTTCCTGAAAAATCTGAATCCGGATCAGGTCGGACGGTTGCAGGATGTAGTCCGGCTTGGCCGCGTCCGATTTGGTCGAGGCGGCCGTTTTGGACGCCGAATCCGCAGGCGCGGCCATCACCGCATGCACCCAAAAGAACGACAGGACAAAGGAAAAGGCCAACCTGGACATGGGTGAAATAGGGACCGACAAAAAACGGAAGAAGACCATAGAGATCTTCTTCCGCAGAGTGGAAATGAAGTGCTAAAACGTTAGTAGCGCAGGCTGGCGGAAACACTGAAGACGTTTTGCGTGAAATCGCCACCGGCGAGTGGAGAGCTGTTGTCGCGGTAGGTGTAGCTCGCCGCGATCTTCACGAACGCGTTGACAATATAGCCGGCGCCAAGGGTTCCCTCGATATAGTCTTCAGTGCGGGTGTAGTAATCGACAGCACGGAAATTCAAACCACCGTTCAGGGTCCATTGGTCGTCAAGCTTGATGTTCAGCCCGCCGTTGAAGGACAGGTTCTTCTGCTGAGCACCCTGGGGAGAAGTGCCGAAATCGTTCGAGCCGCCGAGCTGGAGCGAGGTTTTCGGCGTGATCTCGTAGGTCAGCTTAGCTTCGAAACCGGGCAGGGTCTCGTCCCCACCGCGGGAGAACTTGCGGGTGGTCACACCGGCCGAAACCTCGCCGGTCAGCTTCTCGGAGAAAAGCTCACCGCGCGCACCGATGTTGAAATAGTGATCCGAGGAGTCCAGACCCACCGTGGTCTGGTAGTCCTTGTAACGGTAACCGGCGCTGAGGGAAGTCTTCGCGGTCCACTTGTAGTAGAAGTTCAGCGGGACCGTCAGGGTGTCCGAATCGCCATAACCGGCGCGCTTGTAGTTCGTGTGGTCAAAATCGACGCCGGCGGCGACCGACGTGATTTGCGAGATCTCGACTTCCGCGCCCGAGCCAATGACAAACTGATCGCGACGCGTCAGCCCCCGGATGTCGGGGGCGTTTTGGTTGAGCTCATGGAAACCCGTGTGGAACTTCAGCTTCAACTTGGCGTCGTCAAAAGCCGCATTGAAATCACCCGTGAACAGGTTCGTGTTCAGATTGCTGTTGTCGGAATAGTTGGCGAAGCTGTCGACCAGCGTGAGCGCTCCCTTGAGGGCCGCGTCCTTGCCGAAGGTGACCTCGACTCCGGGATTGATGTCAAAAATTGTGTCACTGATCGGCTTGTCCGTCGTGAAGATATTATCATCAGCCCGGACTCCCAGCGTGCCGGTGACGAACAACTCGGCCCCATCTCCGATCGCCAAAAACGGAGCGGCGCTGACTGCGGTGCCAAACGCGACTGATATGAGGGCAATTTTTGCGTAGTTCTTCATTTGCGTGGTAAGTTGGTAGTTAGCTAGGCGAAAGAAATATAAATTGAGAAGCTCAAAATCCAGCCGGCAGGCAGAGCTGCAATCTTTGGGCCCGATCGCACGCCAAGGACAGATTTTTTACGGGGAACGATCCCAACGCGCTCATTTGATCGGTGGAAAAGAGCGTGAGGGATTTTGCTCATTTGGCTGGTGGAAAGGACCGGGAGGAGAATGCAACAGAATTACTAGTGCAAGTGAATTTTACACAAAGTTGGTCGTCGATCGCAGTCTCGCGCCCGACCCCATTCGGCCGATTTTCGCCCGACCAATTGCACCGCGCGCCGTGCACCCCTTCGCCTGCGCATCGAGGTTCACCGCGCCCCGCCCGCCGGGCCTTTAAGAAAATTACGGAGCTCGGCCAGGAACCGGCTGTTTTGCTCCCGCGTTCCCACCGTCACACGCACCCACTCGGGCATTCCGTAGGACCGCACGGGCCGGACGATCACACCGCGGCGCTGCAACGCCTGGAACACCGCGGTGCCATCGCCGACATGCACGAGCATGAAATTCGCCACGCTTGCGACCACTTCCCGACCGAGTTCGGCGCACCCGCGCTCGAGCTGGGCCAGCCCCGCCCGGTTCTCCCGCGCCGTTTTTTCCGCGAACGCATCGTCGTCCAGCGCGGCCAACGCCGCGGCTTGCGCGATGGCGTTCACGTTAAACGGCTGCCGCACGCGGTTCAACAACGCGCACAGCTCCGCGCTGCCGTAGCCGTAGCCCACGCGCAACGAGGCCAGGCCGTAAATCTTCGAAAAGGTCCGCAGGCACACCACCTTGCGCCCCTCGGCGATGAGCGGACGCAAGTCCGGGGCCCGCTCGAGGTACTCCGCGTAAGCCTCGTCGAATACGCCCACGACGTGCTCCGGCAAGGCCCGCGCAAAGGCCAGCAACTCCGCCTCGGTGTTCGCGGTGCCCGTCGGATTGTTGGGCGTGCACACATAAACCAGTTTTGTGCGCGGGGTGATCGCGGCGGCGATCTTCGCCAGATCGTGCCGATGGTTGACCAACGGCACCTCGACCGCCTTGGCGCCGAACAACAACGTGACCAGCTTGTAGACGACGAACGCCGGCGCCCCCATCACCACTTCGTCGCCCTCGGCAACAAACGCATGGCCGAGCAATTCGATGATCTCGTTCGAGCCGTTGCCCACGACAAACTGGTCCGCGCCCAAACCCCACTTGACGGCGAGTTTTTGCCGCAGCGCGAAACATCCGCCGTCCGGATAAAGTTCGCCGTGCTCGAGCGCCCGCTTCGCCGCGGCGATCGCCTTGGGCGACGGGCCCCACGGATTCTCGTTCGACGCCAACTTGATGATCCCCGCCGGATCGAGGCCCAGTTCACGGGCCACGTCGTCGATCGGCTTGCCCGGCTCATAGATGGGCTGGGTACGCACCGAGGGTTTGGCCAAAGAATCGAAAGTCATACCCCATTCGAATACGATTCGATCCCGGCGCGAAAGCCCGAAATGCGCCCGGGAACGCCACCCCGCTGGGTTGATGCGCCCGATCCCTCGACCCGCCCGCGCCTGACGGCACTTGCCCTCCTTGCCTCACGTCGGCGCTCGCCTCACTTCTTCCGGCTCGCGACCCGCACCCACTTCATCCCCGCCGCCTCCGCTGCGCGCATGCCCGGCTCCGCATCCTCGAAGACGAGGCACCGGGTCGGCTCCACGCCCATCTTCTTCGCGGCCAGCAAAAACATGTCCGGCGCCGGCTTCCCGTGCACCACATCGTCCGCCGACACCACGACGGGGAAAATTTCCGCGAGGCCCGTCAGTTTCAACATCGGGTGCACGATGTCGCTCGTCCCGCCCGAGGCGATGCTCACCGGGTGCGACTTCGCCACCTTTCGCGCGAACTCCACCACCGGCTCGATCAACTGGGCATCCGCCCGAATCTCGCCAAACAGCCGCTCCTTCGCCTGGAACACCGTCTCCACATCAAGTTTCAGCCCATAGTGCTCCCCGATCAGCGCCGCCACGCGCCGCGTCGGCACGCCCCCGAGCGAGTAAAACAGCTCCTCATCGAGCTGGCAGGTGAGCCCCGCCTGCCGCATCGCGGTGTCCCAGGCGCGATAGTGCAACGGCATCGTGTCCACGAGCGTGCCATCGAGGTCAAAAATGTAGCCCGCAAAGTCTCCGTCCGGAATCTCCAGTTTCATGCGAAGGGTCACGTTCGCACCCGGCCCTCCGTTTTCAACCCTCAACTGCGCCGCCCGCTCAAGCGACCACGAGCTTCACCGCCGCCACGAGCAGCACCAGCGCCAACGCCGGCCGCAACTGCGCGGGCCGCGCCACCCGGCTGCCCCACCGCGCGCCGAGCAACCCGCCGGCCGTCGCGGCGACCGCCAGCCAGGGCCACGACGCCGGCAATTGATCCAACGATCCGACCGCACCGAGCAGGCCCGCGAGCGAGTTCACCAAAATAAACGGCGCGGACACCGCCGCCGCCGGCTTCGGCTCCGCCCACCGGCAAAACAAGATCAACGGCGTCAGAAAAATTCCGCCGCCCACGCCGATCAGCCCGGAGACAAATCCGATCGCCGCGCCCGCGACGACGATCGCCCACACCGGCGGCGGCCGCACCTCCGACCGAACGGTGGCCGGCAGAAAGAGCCGACCCGCCGCGAAAACCAGCGCCGCCGCCACGAGCCACCGGAAAACGTCCGCGCTGAGGTGCCAGCCACCGCCCACATAGGCAAAGGGCGCCGCCACGAGCGCAAAGGGCCAGAACAACCTCCACGCGAAATGTCCGGCGCGGACAAAAACCACCGTGCCGATCGACGAGACCACGACATTCAGCACGAGCGCCGTCGGCTTCATGGCCGCGGGATCGAAACCCGCGAGCGCCATCACCGCCAAATAGCCCGACGCGCCGCCGTGCCCGACGGTGGCATAAAGCGCGGCCACGACGAGAAAAACCCCGGCAATCATGCCCCCGCCTCCCCACGACCCAGCCCGCCCGCGGCTGCCGTCGACCG
This sequence comes from Opitutaceae bacterium, assembly GCA_044358025.1. GTDB lineage: Bacteria > Verrucomicrobiota > Verrucomicrobiia > Opitutales > Opitutaceae > GAS368. Next base: position 58,885 of record JBIKOK010000001.1, on the reverse strand, counting down.
CACGGACGCGCGGGGATCCGGCACAATCGTGCAGCGGGTGCGACAGTTGGGTGGGCGGGGCGTCATGACGGACACGGCGCGACGTTGAACGACGGATGCACGTTCACGCGAGCCCAAGCTGGGAGGATTGCGCCCAGCCCCCCTACCCGGCCGCCGATGGCGCGGCCGGTCCACCGCCGGCAGGACCAAAGGTTTTGCGCAGCCACAAAGCCACGTGCACCAGCCCAATCAGGGCCGGCACCTCGACCAACGGCCCGACGACCGCGGCAAAGGCCACGCCGGAATCCAGCCCAAACACCGCGATCGCCACCGCGATCGCCAGTTCGAAATTATTGCCGGCCGACGTGAACGCGAGCGTCGCCGAACGTTCGTAGTCCGCCCCGAGTTTCTTCGCCATGAAGAAGCTCACGAAAAACATCACCGCAAAATAGACGACGAGCGGCACCGCGATGCGCGCCACATCCAGCGGCAACTGGACGATCGTTTCCCCTTGGAACGTAAACATCATCACAATCGTGAAGAGCAGCGCGACCAGCGTGAGCGGGGAAATCCGCGGCAGAAACGTCTGCTCATACCACGCCTCGCCTTTCGCGCGGACGAACACCACCCGGCTGATCGCGCCCGCCGCAAACGGGATGCCGAGGTAGATCAAAACGCTCCAGAAGATATCGCCCATCGCGATCTTCACGATCCGCCCCTCCAGCCCGAAATAGGGCGGCAGCACGGTCAGGAAAAACCACGCGAAGGCACTGTAGAACAGGATCTGCGCGATGCTGTTGAGCGCCACCAATCCCGCGGCGTATTCACGGCTGCCTTTGGCGAGCTCGTTCCAGACGAGCACCATCGCGATGCACCGCGCGATCCCGACGAGAATGAGCCCCACCATGTAGTCCGGACGGTCGCGCAGAAAAATCACCGCCAGCAGAAACATCAGGACCGGACCCACGATCCAGTTTTGCACCAGCGAAAGGCCGAGAATTCGCGTGTCCGCGAATACCCGCGGGAGCTGGCCATACTTCACCTTCGCGAGCGGCGGATACATCATGAGGATCAGACCGATCGCGATCGGCAGATTGGTCGTGCCCACCGTCATGGGCGCAAAAAACGCCGCGGGGTCCATGATGACGAAGTGCCCGAGCGCCACGCCGGCGGCCATGGCGGCGAAAATCCAGACCGTCAGATAACGGTCGAGGAACGAGAGTTTTTTCAGCACGGGATCCATCAGTTTTTTCCTCCGCCACCGCCCTCCCATCAGTCCCCCCCGTCCAGTTTCACGCCGCCCGCCGCCAGTTTTTCCGGATGCGCCGCGTGCCGCGGCAGCGCCAGCGCGATCACCGCCGCAGCGAGCGCAAACCCAAACGTACCCCACAGACATCCCGCGAGCCCGCCCACCTGGAACAGCGCGCCCGACAACAGGCAACCGACGAGCCGTCCGCCCGCGTTCGCCATATAATAAAACCCCACGTTCAGCGCCACCTTGTCGCCGTCCGTGTAGTCGAGAATCAGGTAGGAGTGGACGGCCGAGTTGAGCGCAAACACGGCGCCGAACACCGCGAGCCCACCCACGATCACCCCGCCCGCCGGCGCCCCCGCCGCGAGGGCCAGCGGCACCGCGGCCGCAATCGCGGCGAGCCCGAACGCCAGCCCCGCCGCGGCCCCGCCGGCCGGTGCCCGCCCGCGCAACACGGCCGGGGCCGCCGACTGCACGATCCCGTAACCAATTACCCAGCACGCCATGAACGCCCCCACCCGCGCCGCGCTCCAGCCGAGCGACGCGCTCAGGAACACCGGTACGCCAACCACGAACCAAATGTCGCGCGCCCCAAACAGAAAAAACCGCGCCGCCGACAGCACGTTCACCGCGCGGCTTTTCGCCAACAGGTCCCCCCACCCGACTTTCTGCTTGGCCTTGCCCATCGCCGCCGGCAACCCCGCCCACGCCGCCACCAGCACGACCAGCAACGCCCCCGCCATCACGCTCAGCGCACCCGCAAAGCCCGCCACGCTCAGCAAGAATCCGCCCAGGAAAAAACCCGCGCCCTTCAACGCGTTCTTCGATCCCGTCAGAATCGCCACCCACCGGAATAGCGCGCCCCGCCCTGCCTCGCCCGCCGGCACCAAAACCTTGATGGCACTCTTCGCACTCATCTTCGTGAGATCCTTCGCGATGCCCGATAGCGCCTGCGCCGCCATCACGTAGCCCACCGAGAGCCCCGCCGACCACGCCGGATTCAGCAGCGCGAGCATCCCCAGCGCCACGACCTGCAACGCCAGCCCCGCCAGCAACGTCACCCGCAGCCCCATCCGGCTCGCCAGCCACCCCCCGAACAGATTCGTGACGATCCCGAAAAACTCGTAGAATAAAAACAGCATCGCCAGCCGCACCGGCGAATAGCCGAGCTGCGCGAAGTGCAGCAGCACGAGCATGCGCAGCGCCCCGTCCGTGAGCGTGAACCCCCAGTAGGCCGACGTGACGACGATGTAATGGCGCAGATTCACGACTTCATCGGGCGCCTGCCTCCACGAGTGAATTCGCGGCCGAGCTCACAGCGATAACGCCACCTTCCGCGTCAGCTCCGCCATCCGGTTCGAGTAACCCCATTCGTTATCATACCACGCGTAGATCTTCACCAGCCGCCGGTTCACGACCATCGTCGAAAGCGCGTCGACGATCGCCGACCGCGGGTCGCCCTTGTAGTCCACCGACACCAGCGGCCGCGTCTCGAAACCCAGAATCCCCTTCAGCGGTCCGCGCTCGCTCGCCGCCTGCAGCAAGGTGTTCACCTCTTCCACAGTCGTGTCGCGCTTCATCTGGAAAACGCAGTCCGTCAGCGACCCCGTCAGCAACGGCACGCGCACTGCGTGGCCGTTCAACTTCCCGAGCAGCTCCGGATAGATCATTCCGATCGCCGTCGCGCTCCCCGTCGTCGTCGGGATCAGCGACATCCCCGCGGCCCGCGCCCGCCGCAGATCTTTGTGCGGCGCGTCGACGAGCGTCTGCGTGTTCGTCACATCATGCAGCGTCGTGATCGCCCCGTGTTCAATCCCGATGCCCTCGTGCATCACCTTGACGACCGGCGCGAGGCAGTTGGTCGTGCACGACGCGTTGGTCAGCAACCGGTGTTTCGCCGGCTCGTAGAGTCCGTCGTTCACGCCCATCACGATGTTGAGCGCATCGCCGTTCACCGGCGCGGCGACGATCACCTTTTTCACCCCGCGCTCGAAATAGACCGCGAGGTCCGCCGGCGTGCGAAATTTCCCGCTGCACTCCAGCACGATCTCCACGCCGTGCGCCGCCCAATCCACCTCGCCCGGCTTCGTGTGCTCGGTAAACGCGAGGCTCGTCGCGCCCACGCGGATCACGTCGTTTCTGCCGACCTGCTCGGCCACGGCCTCGTGGGCCCAACGTCCCTGCACCGAGTCAAACGTGAGTAAGTGCGCCGCGCAGGCCGCACCGCCCTTGGGATCGTTGATCAGCACCACCTCGAACTCCGGCCAACCCCACGCCGCGCGCAGCGTCAACCGCCCGATCCGCCCGAATCCGTTGATGCCAATTTTGGTTTTCTTCATGGAAAAATTCCCCGCGTGCGATCGTCCTCCGCGCCTCACCCGCACCGGCACTGCCCCGGCGCCTTTTCCGGTTCACCCGCCCGCACCCACGCGCACGACGGCTCGATTTTTTTCAGCCGCGCGAGGTCGCGCTTGAACACCGGATTCTCCCGCGCGCAGTCCTGCAAACACGCCAGATTCGCCTGCAACTCCCGCGACCGTTTCTCCGGCCACGCATAAATCACCCAATTCCCCTGCCGCTCGCTTTCCACCAAGCCGCGCGCCCGCAGATAGGCCAGGTGCTTGGAGATTTTCACCTGCGGCTCGCCGAGCACCGCCTGAAAGTGGCACACGCACACCGGCCCCTGCGCCAGCACGTGAAGGAGCCGCAACCGCGTCAGGTCGCACAGACACTCGTAAATTTTCACCAGCTCCATGCGCGCAACCGTATTCTCCGAACGGTATATGCTTCAAGCCCCGATTACCCTGTCACCGAAACGTCACGCTGCCCGGGCCGGCCGTTCTGCGGCGCGGCCCGCCCACGTCATGCTCCTCACACCTCATACTTCCGCAACGGCACCGGATCGACCACGCGCGCCTGGGGCAGCTTCGCGGCGATTTCCTGCATGAACCACGCGCGTGCGCCCGGATCGCCGTGCGTCAGGACGATGCTCCGTGCCTGCGTCTGCACCGCGAACTCCAGCAGCTCGTCGCGCTCGGCGTGGCCGCTCAGTTCGAACCGCTCGACCCGCGCCTTGACCTCCGTCTTCACGTTGATCGCCGCGAACACGAATTTCTTGCCCGGTGCCGTGGCCTGCAGTTTGCCGCCCGGGGTATCCGGATCGCAGTAGCCGACAAACCCGATCGTGTTGCGTGCGTCACCGAGCAGGCCCGAGGCGAGCGTGTAGCTCGGCGTGCGCTCCACGAGCATGCCGGAGCTGATGAGATAAAGCGCGTTTTGCTTCGGATCGACGCCCGGCGTGAGTTTGCGCGGGAGCGCCTTGAGCTGCAGGTCCTTCATGATCCGGCGGTCGAACTGCACATCCTTCGTCTTGCGCGACACCTCGTCGAAGAGGTCCGCGAGCCCCATCCCGAGCCCCGCCGCGTAAATCGGACAATCGATCAGCCGGCCGAACCGCCGCGCATCGTGAAACACCGACAGGATTTCCTGCATGCGCCCGAGCGCGAAGACCGGCAGGAGAAACGAGCCGCCGCCCGCGATCGTGGCGTTGATCGACGCGATCAGCCGGGCGATTTCGTGCACGCGCTCCTTGCCGAAGGCGCGCTCCGTCGTGCCGCGCGTGGTCTCGATGATGAGCGTGTCGAAGTGCCCGGCCGGAAACTGCGCGCCTTTCAGCGTGCGCTGGTCCTCGAACAGCACATCGCCCGTGATGAAGATCTGCCGCCCCTTGTGGTGGATCTCCACCGCGGTGGCGCCGGCCACATGGCCGGCCCGGTGAAACATGATTTCAATTTCGTCCTTCTTGCCCCGAAACACTTTCGCCTTCTTGAACGGCAGCCCCACGAACCGGTTCACCAGCCGGTCGACCTCTTCGTGGGTAAAGAGCGGGTAGCCCGGGACGTTGTCCTCCTCTTTCTGCCGCTCCATCACGTTCGCCGAATTGTGCAGCATTTTCTCGATGAGCATGCGACTCGACGTCGTGAGCAGGACGGGCGTCTTCGGATGTTGCCGCATCACGACGGGCAGCCCGCCGATGTGGTCGAGATGGCAGTGCGTGACGATGATCAGATCGAGTTCGACGCCGCGCAGCTGCTTGAAGTCCGGCAACGCGCCGAGGCCGGGCGTCTTCGGGTTCAGCCCGGCGTCGATCAAAATGTTGAGCTCGCCGATCTGCAGGTGCATCGAATTCGCGCCGATGCCGCCCTGGCTGTTGAGGTCCATGATTTTCATAGTGGTGTGGGCCGAAGGCAGAGGCGGGCGGCCCTCGCAGGCAAGCTTGGGTTTCGCGAGGAATCTCCCCGTGTATCCGAAAACGGCGGTAACCGCCGCCCCGTTTCGGGCCGTCCCCGCAGCACCGGCGGCGCCGGCTACCGCTCAGGGGTGGCAGCCGCAGCGCGGACCGCATTGGCCGGGATTGGACGACGCAGCGTCCTTCTTCAGCACGCCGTAGCCGCCGATGATGACGCGGCGCACGGGGACGCCGGTCTCGGGGTGCTGGGTCAGCGGCGGGTCCGTCATGTTCTGGGCGAACTCGAAGTGCTGCGGTTTCTCGTCCGCCTTTTGCGGGATGGTTTCGTAAACGTAGGTGGTCATGGGAGGGAACGGCCGGGCTGGAGGTGGGAAGCGGCGAGCCGGGCCAGCGCCGCGGGTCCGACGGGCTCCTCCGGCTGCCAGGGCAGCCATGCGGTGCGGCGAGCGTGTTTCTCCACGACCTCCGTCAGATAGCGATGCTCGGCTGCTTCCCGGCGCCGGAGCAGCGGATCGCACGAGCCGCTCCCGCACAGACTTTGGTTGATCACCCAAGCAAAGGGCTCGATGTGCGCCCGGCGCAAATCCGCCTGCAACGCGGCCGCTTCGTGCACCGGCGTGGCCTCCGGCAGCGTGACGAGCAAAATTCGCGTGAACCCCGGATCGCGGAGGCGCGCCGACAATTGCATGACCTCGGCCGGCTGCGTACTGCGCGCCTGCCGTTCCAATTCGCGCTGGTACGCTTCGCTGGCATCGAGCAGGAGCAACGTGTGGCCGGTCGGCGCCGTATCGAGCACGACGAATCGTTCGGCGCCCTGCCCCACTTCCCGCGCAAAGGCCCGGAACACCGCGATCTCCTCCGTGCAGGGCGAACGCAAGTCCTCCGCGAGGAGGGCGCGGCCCGCCGCATCCAGCGCGGCCCCTTGCGCGCGCATGACCTCCGCCTGATACGTCGCCGTCTCCGCCGCCGGATCGATCTTGCTGAGCGTAAGACCGCCGACCTGGCCGGCCAGAGTCTGCGCCACGTGGGCCGCGGGATCGGTCGTGCTGAGATGCACCGCGTGGCCGCGGTGCGCGAGCATCACGGCGATGGCGGCCGCCACGGTGGTCTTGCCCACCCCGCCCTTGCCCATCGTCATGATGACCCCGTGGCCCTGTTTCTCGATGGCGGACACCAGCGTTTCCAGACTCTCCATGGCCGGCGGCCACCACGAAACACCGGTCGCCGCCGGCTTGGGCGCCACAGTCTCCGCCGCCTCGTCGAACAACCGCCGCAGACCGCCGAGAACGAGGATATTGATCGGCCGGAGCGGCACCGTGAAACTGGGCAGGCTGCCGATGAATTCACGGGCGGCGGCCAAGGCGGACCCTCCGCGCCGCTGCATCGCCTGCGCGGTCGGATCATCGGGGCATTTCGTTGCAAACAGGCCGTTGATAACGAGGCATTGGTTGCCCAAGCCGAGCGCGCGCAGCTCCGTGGCGGTGCGCTCGGCCTCGCGCAGCGCGGCGAGTTGCGGCCGGCTGACGAGTACGAGCGTCGTCGCGGCCGCGTCGGCCAGCGTGCGGACCGTGGCCTCATAAATGGCGCGCTGTTTTTGCAATCCCGCGAGCGGCCCGAGGCAGGACGTGCCGCTCGTGTTCTGGTTGAGAAACTGATCCCACGCTTTCGCGAGACCCATCAAGCGCAGCGTGTGGCCGGTCGGCGCGGTATCGAAGATCACATGGTCGTAGGCGACCGTCATCGCGGGGTTGCCGATGAGTCCGGAAAACTCGTCGAACGCCGCAATCTCCACCGTGCACGAGCCGGACAGCTGCTCTTCCATGCTCCGCAGCGCCGCACCCGGCAACAGCCCCCGCATCGGCCCGATCAGCCGCTCGCGATACGCCGCGGCCGCCGCCACCGGATCAATATTGATCGCGTGGAGGCCCGGCGCGCCGGCGATCGGCGTCGCGGTGTTCGCGAGGTCAGTCTCCAGCACCTCGTCCAGATTGGACGCCGGGTCGGTGCTCACCACGAGCACGCGCCGGCCCGCCTCGACGAGCCTCAGCGCCGTGGCGCACGACAGCGACGTTTTGCCCACGCCGCCCTTGCCCGTGAAGAACAGGAAGCGCGTGGCGCGGGCCGGATCGGGCCGATAGCACGGGAGGTTCATGACGGCGCCTTGACGCCCTCGCCGAGCGCGGCCTGAAAAAATCCGGGACGCTCGGCGGCGGTCGGATAACGGCCTTGCAAATAAAGTTCACCGTCTAGGAAAACCAACGGCAGCGCCTCGGCGCCGTCTTGGTCGAGCCGGGCTTTCACCGCCGGATTCTGCACGAACGCCATCGGCTGCTGGCCGAGGTTGTAGCGCTCGAGCGTGACGCCGTGCGTGCCGAGCTGCGCGAGCAGTGCGGCGAAGCTGACGAGGTCGGGATTGATGTCAGTGCCGCATATTCCGGTCGAGCAGCACATGGGCGGATCGTAGACTTGGATCGTTTTCATGGGTTTCACGTGTGATCTCGCGCGTCATTTCCGCGGCGAAAAAGAGGCTCCCGCTTTCCTCGGCATGATTCAAGCGGCGGCGGTCTCAGCCGCGACCGCGTCCCAGCTCGACGGCCGCGCCTTTCTGCGAGGCATCCAGGCGCTCCATGAACGACGGCACACCGGGCAGCGCCAGCCGGTAAAAAACCTGCAACCCGCGTTTCTCGTCCGCCACGAGCTCCGCTTCCTTCAACACCAGCAAATGCCGCGACACCGTGGACCAACTCGAACCCACTTCGTCGACCAGATCGCACACGCAACGCTCGCCGCCCGCGACCGCTTCCAGCAGGCGGAGCCGGTCCGCGTGCCCCAGCGCCCTGAACACCGTCGCCCGCCGCTCCAACACCCGCCGGCTCGTCCGCTGCTTCATAGCAAAATCATTTCGCCAATTGACGAAATAGACAAACCGCCTCGTAGGCTCCGTCCGCGAAAGCAGCGCCCCTCCTGCCCCTGACTCCGGCGGCTAATCGCCCGTCGCGACCGTCAACACCCGCACGGCTTCGCCTGTCGCCGCTCCCAGCCGATCACCTTGCCCGCGCGGTCAAATTCAAACCGGCAGCAGTCCTGCAGCTTCCGCTTCAACCTCGCCCGCCCGCGCCGCACCCGCGACTTCACCGCCGTCAGCAAGAGCCCGCTGCGCAGCGCGATCTTCGCCAGCGGCAGTCCCTCCAGCTCCGCCAGCCGCACCGGCTCGCGATACGCTTCCGTCAGCTCCTCCAGAAATTGCCCCATCGACACGATCACCGCTTCCCGCAACGGCCCCACCTCGTCCGCCGCCTCGCCCGCGAGCCCCGCCGGCAGCTCCGCCGTCGGCCGTTGCCGCCGGTAAAAATCGATCAGCGTGTTCCGCGCGATGCGATACAACCACGCCTCCACCCGCTGCCCGTCCCGCAACGCCGCCCGCGCACGAAACACCTTCAGCAGCGTCTCCTGCGTGAGATCGTCCGCCGTCGCGTCGTCCCGCACCCGCCGCCGGATAAACGCGCGCAGCTTCGCGCGAAATTCCACGACCGCCGCCTCGGTCTCGCCCGCACTCATGTCGCACCTCCGCAACGCTCCCGCGTCATGCACACGGCCGACCCGCCGCAGCCACCGGAAAACTGCCCCGTCGCCCGCATCGCCTCCGGGGCCGCACTCCGCTCCACCACCCGAAAACCCCGCGCGGCGAAAAACGCCTCGGCCGTCGTCGTGAGCAGCCACCACCGCCGCACCCCCCACCCCGCGGCCCGCCGCTCCAGTTCGTCCACCAACCGTCCGCCGAGTCCCGCCCCCCGCCGCGCCGGCACCACCACCAGCGAACGCAGCAGCGCGTCTTCGCCCCCACCCGGCGCGACCTCCGCGCCCACCGCTCCCGCGACGCCCCCGGCCGGATCCCGCGCCACGAGAAAACGCCCGAGGTGCGGCGAAAAATCCCCGTCAGGCAGACCCGCCGCCCGCAGCAGCGCCGCGAGGGCGGGCACGTCCGCCGCCGTCGCGGCTTCGAGGGTGACGGCGGCGTCGCGTTTCATGCGGCCCCGGGTTTATCCGCCGTGATGAGCGCACTCACGACAAATTCACCGGCCGTCGCATCGTCCGGCCACTCGCGGATGAATCCCCGCGACTCCTCCCGCAACGCGATCTCGACGCGCCCAGACCCCGCGTCCACCAGCATTGACCGCAGCTCCTCCACGAGCGTCGCCCCGCCCACGCACGCGCCGATCGCACTGAGCTTCGCCCGCAGCGCCGCCGGCAACGCCTTCGTCGCCACGACATCCGCGATCGCCAGCCGCCCGCCGGGCTTCAACACCCGAAACGCCGCGCGCAACACGCGGCTCTTCTCGGGCGAGAGATTGATCACGCAGTTCGACAGGATCAGATCCACCGACGCGTCGGCCACCGGCAACGCCTCGATCTCGCCGAGCCGGAATTCGACGTTCCGATACCCGCCCTGCGCGCGTTGGCCCGCGCCCGGCCGACCATCGCCGCCGTCAGGTCGACGCCGATCACGCGGCCCGTGCCGGCCAGCTGCCGCGCCGCGAGGAAACAGTCGAAACCCGCCCCGCTCCCGAGATCGAGCACCGTCTCCCCCGGCCGGATACCGGCGATCGCGAGCGGATTGCCGCAACCCAGGCCCAGAGCCGCCCCCGCCGGCACCGCGGCCAACTCCGCCGCGCCGTAGCCGAGCTTTTCGCCGTAGGATTTTCCGCCCCCGCCACCCCCCGGCGCGCAGCACGGGGCCCCCGCGTCCGACCCGGCGCTGGGCGCGGCCGCGGCGGAGCGGCTTCTCCGCCACTCGCCGGACCGCAGCCGCCCGCGGCGCCGGCCGGTTCGGCGATGGCGCCATAACGGGCGCGCACATAGTCACGGATTTCTTCGGCCTCGGGCCGTGCGTTGGTTTTCATCATGGATTGGTTTACCCAGGCTGACACGGAACGCCGGCGCCGGACGCAGACTTTCTTGCCCGCCGAAATCCCGTTGTGTTTCCCGACCGCCGCGTTTGCGCTGCTCGCCGCCCCCTTTTCCCCGCGCCCTCATGAAAAAATACCTCGTCGAATTCATCGGCACCTTCTTCCTCATCTTCACGATCGGGTGCACCGTCATCCCGCCCAACGTCGGCGCGCTCGCCCCGCTCGCCATCGGCGCCTCGCTCATGGTCATGATCTTTGCCGGCGGCCACGTCTCGGGCGGCCATTTCAACCCCGCCGTCTCCCTCGCGGCCCGCATCCGCGGCAAACTCTCCTCCGCCGATCTCATCCCCTATTGGCTCGCCCAGTTCGCCGCCGCCGCCGTCGCCGCGTGGGCCATGCGCTTCATCAAACTCCCCGGCGCCGCCTCCGCCCTCCCCATCGGCTGGAAGGCCGCCCTCCTCGTCGAGTTCCTCTTCACCTTCGCCCTCACCTGGGTCGTCCTCAACACCGCCACCGCCAAGGGCACCGCCGGCAATTCGTTCTACGGCCTCGCCATCGGCATGACCTTCATGACCGGCGTGTTCGCCGTCGGCTCCGTCTCCGGCGGCGCGTTCAACCCCGCCGTCGCTTTGGGTAACACTCTCATGGGTCTCAGCACCTGGGCCAACCTCTGGATTTTCCTCATCGGCAATTTCGCGGGCGGCGCCGTCGCCGCGATCACCTACAAGCTCGTCAATGGCGACGAGTGATCCTTCCTTCCGTTGCCCAAACAAACCAGGCGCGCCGTCGGGCGCGCCTTTTGTTTTGGTGGGCCGTGGAAACCGCCGCGCACCCGCGCCGGCTCAGCGCCGGACGCCGCGGTGCAGCCGGCTCGTCGGCTTGGCCGCCGCCGCCACCGTCTCCGCCTGCGCCTTCTCGTCGAACAGCGCCGAGTAGATATACGGGAAGCCTTCGATTTTCTTCCGCTCCACCGTCACGCCCATATAGCGCTCGATGCTGCGCGCGTCGCGCACGTCGTCCTCGGTCACGAGCGTAAACGCGTCGCCCGTGTTCTGCGCCCGACCCGTCCGGCCGATGCGGTGCACGTAGTCCTCCGCGTTCTCCGGCACGTCGTAGTTGATCACATGTGACACCCCCGCGATGTCGAGACCGCGCGCCGCGATGTCCGTCGCCACGAGCACCTCGAACTTGCCGCTCTTGAATCCGTCGAGCGCCTCGATGCGCTCGCGCTGGCTGCGGTCGGAATGCATCACGCCGACCGTGTGCCCCTTGCTCTCCAGCCGGTGCGCGATGCGGTCCGCGCCCATGCGCGTGCGCGAGAAAATCAACACGCTCTTGAAATCGGTCTGGTCGAGCAGCAGCTGCAGCAGGTCGAACTTCTGCGACGCCACCACCGGATAAAACGCGTGCGACACCGTTTCCGCCGGCGAACGCTGCCGACCGATCTCCACCTTCACCGGATCCCGCAGCGCCCAGCCCGCGAGCTGTTCGAGCTCCGGCGGCAGCGTCGCCGTGAAAAACAGCGTCTGCCGGTCCTTCGGGCACTTTTGCACGATGCGTTTCACATCGGGCAGGAAACCCATGTCCAACATCCGGTCCACCTCGTCCAGCACGAGGATGTCGACGTCGGCCAGCGAGCAGTTGCCCTTTTCCAAATGGTCGAGCAGGCGGCCCGGCGTTGCCGCCAGAATGTCCATCCCGCGCCGCAAATCGTCCTCCTGCTTGCCGTAGCCGACCCCGCCGTAGACGATCGTCACGCGCAGATCGGTAAACTTGGCAAATTTTTGGAACGCCTCCTCGACCTGCAGCGCGAGCTCGCGCGTCGGCTCGAGGATGAGGCAACGCAACTTCCCGTGCGTCCCGAGCCGCTGGATGATCGGCAGCGCAAACGCCGCCGTCTTCCCCGTGCCCGTCTGGGCCGACCCGATGACGTCGCCGCCCTTGAGCACGACCGGGATCGCCTGCGCCTGGATCGGCGTCGGCGTCACGTAGCCCATTTCCTGCACGCCGAACGCCAGCGCGTCCGACAACCCCAACGCCGTGAACGCCGTGTCCATCTTCGGCACATTCACCGGAATCGCCGGCTTGATCTCCGTCTTGCGCGGATGGTCGAAGGTCTGGTCGATCATCGGCCGCTCGCGCTCGCCGTGCGCCGCCCCCCGGCCGGCGCCGCCGCCCGACCGCGAATGCAGCCCGCGACCGCCCCCCGCCCGCTCGTCGCGGCGCGGGCCGTGATCGTCGCGCCGCGGACGCGCCTCATGGCCACCGCCTGCGAAACCGGCCGCCGCCGCCCGCGGCTCGCGCGGCAGTTCGTCCCGCGGATCGCGCGGCTGCCCGCGGTATTTGTCCTGCGGCCTCGCGGCATGACCGGACCCGGCAACCCGCTCGTGGCGCGGCTCGCCGCGCGGCGTCGGAACGTGGGTCTTCGGGTGGGAAACGGGTTTGGCGGCCTCGGGATGAGCCGGCTTTTTGGCGCGCGAGGGCGAAATGGTTTCGCGCAGCTTCGCAAAGATTTTCTTCAGCATGACAGGTATGGGAACTAACACCCTCGCGGAACGCCCTGTCTTTGCAACCCCGGATATCCCCCCGCCCAAGCGCCGGTCCCGCCCCCCTCCGCTCCGCCCACCGGGGTGGCCCGCCACCGTCGCGCCGCGCCCCTCCTTCGCCCCCGGCACTTGACGCCCACCCCAAACGTAACCCCCCTGGGTCCATTAATTCATGACCGGAAATTCCCGCTTCGCCGTCAGCGTGCACATTATCGCCTATCTGGCCCACCGCCAGTGTGCGGCCGTGCCGTCGGGCGAAATCGCGGCCAGCGTCGATACGAATCCCGTGGTCATCCGCCGCCTCCGGTCGGCCCTCGTGCAGGCCCGGATCGTCACCGCGCAAAAGGGCGCCACCGGCGGCCTCGCCCTCGCGCTCCCCCCGGCCAGAATATCCCTGCGCGACATTTACCGCGCCGTCGAGCCGCACCCCGCGCACGGCCTCGCGCACTTCGCCCCTAACACCCAGTGCCCCGTCGGCGCCAAAATCCAGTCTATCCTCGAAAGCACCTTCACCCGGGCGCAGGCCAGCAGGGAAGCCGCACTCGCCCACGTCACCCTCGCCAAGATCCCCGAACAGCTCCGCCCGGCTTGCCCCGGGAAACCGAAGTCCTGAACGCCCGCGCCGCGCGTCCCTCCGCACCGTGCCCGCGCGGTCGAGTTCACCCGCATGATTCCCTCGCTCCAAATCTCCGCCGTCCACCTCCGGGTCGCCGATCTCGCCCGCAGCGTGGAGTTCTACACGCGCCAACTCGGCTTCGTGCCGCGGAACGTCACCGCCGGCCACGCCGATCTCGCCGTCGCGCCCGGCGCGCCCGTCCTCCTCACACTGACCGGCGATCCGTCGGCTCCGCCCGCCGCCCCCGACGCCGCCGGACTCTTCCACGCCGCGCTTCTGTTTCCCTCGCGCCCGGCGCTCGGCGCCTGGCTGAAACACGCCGCCACTGCCGGCGTCGCCTTTACGGGCGTCTCCGATCACGGCGTCAGCGAGGCGCTCTATTTCAGCGATCCCGACGGCCACGGCCTTGAATTCTACACCGACCGCGCCCCCGCCGCCTGGCCCTACGCCGCGAACGGCGAACTCGCCATGACGACCCGGCACCTCGACGTGCCCGCACTCCTCGCCGCCGCCGCTCCGCCCTCCGCCACGCCGCTGGCCGGATTGCCCGCCGCCGGGGCCGCGCCGGCCGATGCCCGCTGGGGCCACCTGCACCTGCGCGTCACCGACCTCGCCCGCAGTGAAGCGTTTTACCGGAATGCGCTCGGCGTGAACGTCACCCAAGGCTCCTATCCGGGCGCGCGTTTTCTCGGCGCCGACGGCTACCATCATCATCTGGGACTCAACACGTGGGGCAGCCGCGCGCGCCGCGTTCCGCGACCGCGCTCGGGCTGGTCGAGGCCACGTTCAGCCGGCGCGGCGTCCGCCGCGGGCAACGCCTCAGCGATCCCGACGGCATCGCCGTGCGCGTGCAGCCCGCCGCCTGACCGGTCGCGTCTCCGCTCCGGCCGGATCGCCGCGCCGCCCGCCGCGCTCAGAGATTCGCTTTGATCTTGTCGAGAATCGCGATCGACAACGCCTCGTCGCCAAACACACCGACCCGGATCTTCACCCTTGAGTCTTTTCTGCCCGACTGATCGACCCGAATCTCGATCTTTTTATCGGCTGCGTTGCGCGCGATGATGATCGCCTGGAGCGCATCCTTGCGCTCGCTCACCTTGGCAAATTTCAAATCCACGATCGCGCCATTGGCCGCGCGCACCGCTTGCTCGAAACCTCCCTTCACCGTCGCATCAAGATCGCCCCGCACATAGGCCACGGCGGCACCCGCCCCGGCCCCGGCCACGACCGCCACGCAACCGGACGAGAGGGCCACCGCACCCAACAGTGCGCCGGCCACCATCCATCCGGCCCAGCGCGTGCGCCCTCGGGATTGCGCCGCCGCGTCCTCGGGCAAGTTCGATTTCAGATCCGTTTTCGGGTTTATTTGGGTGTGCATAGAGCCCACACAGACCGCTAAGCCTGCCGCAGGTTCATTGCCATCGCCTTCGCGCTTGGCTTGCCGCCACCCGCCGCCCAGCCTCCGCCGCTCTCCCCTCACTGCCGCGCATGAACAACGACACCCGCTGGCTCGCCCGACTCGGCATCGACTCCGGTCTCTTCACGCGGCCCCAAGCCCTGCTCGTCCGCCACACCCTGGGCGACGCCGGCGACCTCATGGCCTTTGCCCAAGGGCTGATCGATTCCGGCGTCGTCACCGACGTCGCCAAACTGGAGAAAATCGCCGACCTCGCCCTCACCAAAGGCGAACGGGGTCCGCCCGCCAGCGACCCGTTCGACGCAAACGAAACCCAGGCCCCGTTCGTCCAAACCGGACCCGCCGCCCACGCCCCCGGCGGCGCGACCGCCCCCACCGCACCCGCCCCCGCCACCCCCAGCGCCCCGACCGGCGTCGGCCCCGATTTCGCGTTCGAAACCATCCCCGCCCTCGACGACACCGCCCTCGCCGCCGCTCTCCGCGCCCTGCTCCGCGCCACCGCCGCCTTCGGCGCCAGCGACCTCCATCTCTCCACCGGCGCCCGCCCCTTCATTCGCAAAAACCGCGCCCTGTCCTACTTCTCCGACTACGTCCTCACCCCCGAGGACGCCCTGCGCCTCAACGTCGCCCTCCTCGCCGACCACCAGAAAAAACTCTTCCTCGAGCGCAAAGACCTCGACTACGCCCTGGCCCTCAGCGACGCCGACCGCTACCGCGTCAACCTCATGTTCCACAAGAACGGCGCGGCCGGCGCCTACCGCATGGTTCCCGCCGAGACGCGCACGCTCGACGACCTCGGCTACCACCAGCACATCGCCACCCTCCACAAACTCCTCTCCTACCACAACGGCCTCATCCTCATCACCGGCCCCGTCGGCTCCGGCAAGACCACCACCCTCGCCTCGATGGTTGCTTACCTCAACGAGACCCGCACCGACCACATCATCACCGTCGAGGACCCCATCGAAGTCGTCCAACGCTCCAAGGGCTGCAACGTCACCCAACGCGAGGTCGGCCCCCACACCCGCTCGTTCGCCTCCGCCCTCAAGGGCGCCCTCCGCGAGGACCCCGACGTCATCGTCATCGGCGAACTCCGCGACCTCGAGACCATCGAGATGGCGATCAGTGCCTCCGAGACCGGCCACCTCGTCATCGGCACGATGCACACGAGTGACGCCGCCACGACCCTCAACCGCCTCCTCGACGTCTTCCCTCCCGCGCAGCAAACGCAGATCCGCAGCAGCGTGGCCGAGAGCCTCCGCGGCGTCGTCTGCCAACGCCTCCTCCCCGCCACCGACGGCACCCTTTCCCTCGCCTGCGAAATCCTGATCAGCAACACCGCGATTCAAAACCTCATCCGCGAAGGCAAGACCACCGGCCTGCGCAACACGATGGAGACCGGCGTGAAGGAAGGAATGTGCCTTATGGACAACGTCATCTTCGGCCTCTGGAAGGACAAAAAGATCACCGCCGAAACCGCCCAGATGAACATCACCAACCGCGTCCTGAAGGCGAAGATTTCCTGACCATGGCCGCCATCGACACCCTCCTCCGCGCCATGCTCGAAAAGGGCGGCTCCGACCTCCACCTCACCGTCGGCCTCCCGCCCAAGACCCGCACCTCCGGCTCCCTCGTCCCCCTCGACGACCAGTTCATCGACGCCATCGCGATGGAGTCGCTCCTCAAGGAAATCTGCCCGCCCAAACGCTGGGCCGACTTTCTCGAGCGCAAGGACCTCGACCTCGCCCACGAAATCCCCGGCCTCGCCCGCTTCCGCGGCAACTACCTCTACAACCACTGGGGCCAGGCCGCCGTCTTCCGCCAGATCCCCGCGAAGATCCTCTCCTTCAGCCAGCTCAACCTCCCCGAGGCCCTGAAGAAACTCTGCCACCTCGACCAGGGCCTCGTCGTCGTCACCGGCCCCACCGGCTCCGGCAAATCGACTACGCTCGCCGCGATGATCGACTACATCAACGAGAACCTCGCCCGCCACATCATCACCATCGAGGACCCCATCGAGTTCGTCCACCCGGTAAAAAAATGTGTCATCGTCCACCGCGAGGTTGGCGAGCACACCGCCTCCTTCGCCGCCGCGCTGAAGGGCGCCATGCGCCACGACCCCGACATCCTCCTCCTCGGCGAAATGCGCGAGATGGAGACCATCAAACTCGCCCTCGGCTGCGCCTCGATGGGCATGCTCGTCTTCGGCACCCTCCACACCAACAACGCCCCGAAGACCGTCGACCGCATCATCAACACCTTCCCCGCCGAGGAGCAGAACCAGGTCCGCATCATGCTCGGCAGCTGCCTCGCCGGCGTCGTCGCCCAGCTCCTCTGCAAAAAAATCCCCAAGGGCCGCTGCGCCGTCCACGAGATTCTCCTCACCCACGAGGCCCTGCCCAACACCATCCGCAGCGGCCAGATCGCGAACATCAAATCCATCATCGAGAGCGGCGGCGCCGACGGCATGATCACGATGGACAACAGCCTCATGAACCGGGTGAAGGACGGCACCATCGAGCCGAAGGAGGCGTACATGAAAGCCGCCAACAAAGCCACCTTCGCCCCCCTCCTCCAACCCGGCGACCTCGACGCCGGCCACTGAGCCCCACGCGTTCTCTGTCGTCTTTGCCTGCCGCATTCGTCAGCCGGCGCATCGCCCACGGAGCAACGCGCGGCTCACTTCTTTCGCACCCACCCGGCCCCTTTCGCCCACCCGACCAGCGCCGCGCCCGCCGCAAACCCGCCCGCGTGCGCCCACCACGCCACGCCACCTTCGATTCCCGCCACCGGCGCGCCGAGCCCGCCCCACATCTGGAACGCGAACCATAGCACGAGAAACACCACCGCGGGCACCGGTAGCACCGGGACGATCCACGGCACCAGCGCCAACACCCAGGCCGTCGGAAACAAAATCAGATACGCGCCCAGCACCCCCGAGATCGCCCCGCTCGCCCCGAGCATCGGCAACGCCGACCCGGGCTCGACGGCGACCTGCACGCTCGCCGCCGCCGCGCCCGCCAGCAGATAGAACACCAGGTATTTCAGCGCGCCGAGCCGGTTCTCCACCGGCCGGCCGAAAATCCACAGAAACCACAGGTTCCCCACCACGTGCGCCACGCCGCCGTGCAGGAACAGATGCGTCAGCACCGTCAGCCACTGCTGCCCGTCGCCCGGATGACCGATCAGTCGCTGCGCCACGAGCGCGTGCTCCGTCACGAAACTCGCGAGCCGTTGCTCGCTCCCGCCGATGCCCAGCCACAGCTCCCACGCAAACACCCCGAGATTCGCCGCGATGAGCAGCCCCGTCACGACCGCCGGCCGTTTCTGTTTCGCCGTATCCGCGAGGGGCAACATGCCGCGATGTTACGCTCGACCCGCCGCCCGACCGCAAGCCCCGTTGCCGCCGCGTTCCGCCTTCACACCTTGTCCGCCTTCTTCGGCGCATGCCGCAGCACGCGGTCGATCCGCCAGGCACCGTCGCGCTCCTTCACCAGTCCGTAGTCGTAGTCCGCCCGCCCCTCTTTGGAAAACACCTGCACCAAAACCGTCGCCCGCATCCCGTCGTCGCGCACCACCCCGAATTCCCCCCGCGCGTTCGCCCAGATTTCCGGATAGTTCGTCTCCACGATCCGCAAAAATTGCCGGAGCGGATTCTGCGCCCGCAGCGTCGCCGCCGCATAGGTGTAGGCTGTCTTCGGGTCGCCCGCGCGAAACGCCGCGAGCTGCCCCTCGATCACCGCGACGACGTTCTTCCGCACCTCGGCCGTGCTCGCCCGCACCCCGCCGTCCGCGGCCCCGGTCGGGATTGCGCCGAATCCGCCCACCAGCCACAGCAGCCCCAGCGACAGCCATCGTTTCATGGGCCCCACGATGCCCTCCCCCCGCTGCAGCGCAACCCGCGCGGTCGTGCGCCGCGCAGTTTCCCGCCCCCCTCAGTCATCCGCCATCACCGTGCGCAGCGCCTCGGTGAAATCCGCCAGCCGACACGGCTTCGGCCCACTCGCGCGAAAACCGTGGTCGCGGACGTTCGCCCTCACCCGATCGCTCGAATCGCCGCTCGACCCAATCCCGCGCTCCGCCGGTTCCGACTCCGCCGCCCTTGCCTGCGTGAGATCCACGAACGCGAGCTGCGTGCGCTCGACCAGCCGCTGCTCCCCGTCCACCGGCCCCACCACCGGTGATAAACCGGGCGCGACGTTCCTGACCTCAGTCCCCAAATTCTCCTCGTGCCTCGATCCTACTCGACGCCCAGGTGGGTGAGGATCTGTCCGGACCTCCCGAAATCCCCGCGCACACCGCACCCGTTTCCCCCCAGCGTCTCCGGCTTGACCTTCGCCCGCCCACCCCGCGCTCTCCGCCCGGACCTTCCGGCTCCGCCGCCCCGCGCCGGACCACCCGCCGCGGATCCTCCCGTTCATCCGCGCGCTCGCCTCCGCCGGAAAACCGCCGTCTGAGCATTTCCCGCCGTTTTTTTGTTTTGCGCCGAACGCCAAAGTCGACGGGCTATCGTCCCCATGTCCAGCGTGCCGCCCCCCACCGATGAGCTCTCCGAACTCGCTGCCGTCCTCGGAGAAGATAACGTCCGCACGCTCGTGCGCACGTTCCTGCGCGACTTCCCCGTTTCGCTCGCCGAACTCGCCGGCCCCGGCGCACGCAAGAACCGCCACCGCATCGCCCATAGCATGAAGAGCAATGCGCGCCTCATGGGCGCCCACGACCTCTCCCGCCGCATGGCCCTGCTCGAAACCCGCCTCGAAGTGCCCGACGGCGCCGATGTCACCCACGACGACATCACCCTCATCACGAGCGACTACGAGTCCGTCGCCGGGCCGTTGCGCGAATTCGTCGGCGCCTGACCCGCCGGTCCCCGCGCCGGCGGCCGGCGCACCGCCCCCCACTCAGCTGTCAACGAGACCGACCTGAATGCACCAACGCGTGAGGCTCGCGACCTCGCGCACGCCGATTTTTTCCATGATGTTCGCCCGGTGTTTTTCCACCGTGCGCACACTCAGATTAAGTCTGGCGGCAATCTCCTTCGACATCTGTCCCGCCGCGACGAGCCGGGCGATCTCCTGCTCGCGCTCGGTCAACGGCACGTCGAGCGGACGTTTCACCTCCGACTGCACACCGCCGGTCTTCGCCCGCACCCGGCTCGCAAAAAACATCCCGCCCGCCCGCACCGTCTCGACCGCGCTCAGCACGTATTCGATCGGCTCGGTCTTGTCCACGTAGCCGTTCACCCCGATGGCCATCAGCTCGGCCGGCAGCCGCTCGCTCGGATGCGCGGTGATCACCAGAATCTTCATCTCCGGCACCGAGCGCCGCAATTCGCGGGCGATGTCGAGCCCGTTCGTGTCCGGCAGCATCAGGTCCACCACCAGCATGTCGGGCTTCTCCCGCAGGCAGTAGTCGAGTCCGGGTTTGCCGAGACCGAATTCACCCACGACATGGATTCCCTTGACCTTGCCCAGCGTGAGCAGAATCAGCTGGCGAAACATGGTCTCATCTTCGATGAGGACAACTCGGATTTGGCTGCGCATGCGATTCGAGGGCGGTGAAGATAAGCAATATTACATCGCCGGTCGCGCACTTCTACGAATGGCGCGACCCGACTATGTTTGGTAAAGTTTGGATGGGGGTACCATCCCTATGACGGAACTTAAATTCAAGCCCGCAGTTACTGTTCGCTCCCGCAGGTTTCGCCCCTTCATAGTGCCGCCCGAAGCCAGACCATGACCGAAGACACCAAGAAACCCGCCCGCGCCCACGTCCTCGTGGTCGAAGATTCGTCCGTTTTCCGCGAGATGCAGGGTCTCCTCCTGCGCCAGGCCGGTTACGAAGTGTCCGGTCACGAACACCCCCAGACCGCGCTCGCCGCCGCCCGCGAACGCGCGTTTGAACTCGTCATCATCGATTACGAACTTCCCGAGATGAACGGTCAGCAGTTCATGCACGAACTGCGGAAAATCCGCCCCGACATCGCCATCATTTTCGTCTCCGGCTCGCTCACCCTCGAACTCGCCATCCAGCTCAGCCGCCAGGGCGTCGCCGGCATCTTCAACAAACCCGCCAACCCGAAGACGCTCCTCGAGAAAATCAACGAAACCCTCAACCGCACCGGCTCGCGCGACGCCTCCCTCCCCGGCCAGGGCTCCAGCTCCCCGCTGCCCGCCGCTCGCCGCGGCAACTCCCGCTCCCCCTTCGCCACCGTCCCGGGCCTCCCCGGCGAGCCTTCCGCCGGCGATGTCGCCTACACCCCCCGCCACTTTCCCGGCCACTGCGAAGCCTTCCGCGAGTTCACTCACCGCCTCTGGAAAGTCCGCGATTTCCGCGCCGTCCTCCTCCTGCAGGGCGAAACCGGCGCGCCCTTCGAACTCATCGCCCGCGACCTCGCCGACATCTCCATTTTTCGCGACGGCCCGTTCATGGTGTGCCCCGCCGCCCGATTCGAAACCCGCCATCTCATCGAGGTCCTCGCTCCGTCCCTGCTCTCCCAGGACGCCGGCACCCTCCTCGTCACCGGCGTGGATTCCCTTGCCCCGGAAAAACAGAAAATCCTGCAGACGCTGATGACCGGCCGCGACGTTTTCCTGCCGTTCGCCCGTCGCTTCCGCCTCGTCCTCGCCGCCGACCGTCACCTGTCCGATCTCGCCGACGCCGGCCGCTTCAACGACACTCTCTTCTATAAGATCAGTTCCCTCTCCGTCGAGGTCCCGACCCTCCGCGCCCTCCGCGGAGATATCCTGCTCCACGCCCGGCACCTGATCGACCACCACGCCGCGGCCCACCGGGTCGAGAAATCCCCCTCTCTCTCCCCGGCCGCCGCGACCTGGCTGGAGGAACAGGAATGGCCCGGCAACTACGCCGAACTTTCCCGCACCCTCCAACTCGCCGTCGCCTCCTCGAAGCATCCCGAACTCAGCGTGCCCGTGCTCGAATTTACCCTCGAGAAAATCCTTGCCGAAACCGGCCCGTCGACCGGCTCCGCCTCGCTCCCCGCGGTCCCGCGTGCGGCCATCGCCGTGGAGGAAACCCTCCCGCCCTTCGCCATGCGCCCGGCCTCGGCCGCCGCACCCGTCACTGCACCCGCACCCGTCGCCGCCGCGCCGGGGCCCGCGCCCGCCCCGATTCCCGGGGCACCGCTGCCCAAACCGGCGCCCGCCGCGCCCGCTCCGATCCCCGTGCTCACGCCCGCCCCCGTCCTCTCCGGCGCGGCCACGACCCACCCGACCCCCGACCCTGTCGCCGCGCCGAGACCCGCGCCCGCCCGCCCCTCCGGTCTCACCGCCCGCAGCGTCTTTCGGCCCGCCTCCGGCGCCTACGATTTCAGTAACCGCCTCGCCGAGTGCCTCGCCGTCGCTGAGACCGCGGCGTCCTGAGTGCGGCCCGGCCCACGGTCCGCCGCCCGCGCCATCCCCGGGAGTCGCGGGCCCACTCCCGCTCCATCGTTGCCTTCGCGCCCGGCGCACACCACCGTTCTTCCGCACGCATCCCTCCGACGCCCACGCCCGATCCAAAACCGTCCTCTCCTCACTCCCGATTCATGCCCTTTCGTCCGAATAGCGACGGCCGCCGCCAGACCCGCGAGGAGTTCATCCACCCCCACCTCGCCGAGGGCACGCTCCGCCTCCCCGACGGCCAGCGCGCCGCCGTGTTGCCTGGGATTTTCTTGCCCCAGCTGGCCGCCGATCTCTTCGCGCCGCTCGGCGACCACACACGCCACGCCCTCTACAAATTCGGCTACGAATGGGCGCTCCAGGACATGGTGCGCCTCAGCCGCCAGGTCGCCGACGAATTCGGCGGCGGCGCCAACCTCGACCTCTGGCAAATGGACGCCAAGTTCGTCCTCGACCGCTGGTGGCAACCCCTCCACGCCACGGGCTGGGGCGCCCTGACGCTCGACCTCTCCTCCCTCTCCCGCGGCTTCGCCTTCGTCGAACTCCACCCCAGCGTCGTCGCGGCCCATTCACCCGGCGCCACCCAGCCGACCTGCCATCTCTACGCCGGCCTGTTCGCCGGCGCGCTCAGCTTCTTCGAACGCGTCGAACGCCACGCGGTCGAATTCCAATGCGCCGCGCTCGGCGCACCCGCCTGCCGCTTCGCCGTCGGCCCCGGCCCCCAGATGGACGAGGTCGAATCCTGGCGCCAACAACGGATCGCCCCCGACGAAATCCGCCGCCGCCTCGCCTAGTCCCGCCCGCCATGTCCACCTGGAACGAAACCCATTACACCCGCGCGCAGGCCTTCACCGGTCTTCTCGCCGACGCCCTCGCCGCCGCCACCCCCTCGCGGCCACCGGTCGCCCCACCGCCCGCCCCCGCGCCGAGTTCCGCTGCGCCTGCGCCGTCCCCGACCGCCCCTCCTGCCGCGCCTGCCGCGCCTGCCGCGCCATCCACCGGCGGCGCCACCGCCGCCAACGTCTTCAAGAAAATCCCCTGGAAAAAGTGACCGCCCGCCGCGATGCCTCCGCCTGATCCCACCTCCCCCGCGGCCGCTCTCGACCGTCTGTTCGATCCACGCGCCTTCCGCACCGACGCCGCCGCCGGCCTCGTCACCGACCCGGCCGGCACCCGCGTCATCTACGCCTCGCACGAATTCACGCGCGCCCTCCACCACATCCTTCTCAAGGAAAAATCCGGCGTCTGGCGCGACGCCCTCGCCCGCACCGGCCGCGCCTGCGGCCGCGACCTCGCCCTCGGCCTCGACCGCGAATCCACTCGCCTCGGCCTGCCCGCCCTCGCCGAACTCCCCCTCGAAACCTGCCTCGGCTTCCTCGAACGCTCCTTCGCCGCCCACGGCTGGGGCGTCCTCAAAGTCGACCTCGCCGACGCCCCCGACCACGGCCTCGTCACCGCGCACCTCACCCACAGCTTCTTTGCCGAGGTCCTCGCCGACACCAACGACTTCGCCGACCCCTTCCCCGCCGGTCTCCTCCAGGGTTTTTTCGAGTTCATCAGCGGCGAAGAACTCGGCTGCATCGAAATCGCCTGCGTCCGCCGCGGCGCGCCCCGCTGCACCTTCGTCATCACCGCGACCGAACGCCTCGCCACCGTCGCCCCCTTCCTCGGCCGCGACACCGCCGAGGCCATCCTCGCCCGGCTCAAAGCCTGAGCCCGCCCGCCATGCCTCTCGCTCCGCCCAAAATCACCTGCCTTTTCTTCACCGATCCGTCCCTGCCCGCCTTTCTCCGCAGCCCCGCGGGCCGGACCCTCGCCGGCGATCTCCTCGTGGAATGCGCGCCGCACCCCGCGCTCGGCTACGTGCTCAATCTCGAAACCCCCGCCAACTACCCCGGCCTCGCCGGTCTGCTCGGCGAGGTCGACCTCGGCACGCTCGCCCACCCGACCGACGCCCTCCCCGCGCCCATTCTCCTCGCGCCCGGCGCCCCCGTATCCGCGCTGGCCCTTCGCTCCGCCCTCGCCCGCCTTCTCCGCCCCGACGACCGCCTCCCCGCCATCACCCTCCTCGTGCCCGTCGGCGACGCCCGGCTCTTCGGCGCCGCCCTCGCGCTCGCCGACCGCTTCGCCCTCGCCTGGGACGCCGCGGCCTTTCCCCACGACGACCTCCTCGATTTTGCCCGCTGGCTCGCCACCGAAAAACTCCTCACGGCCGGAAATTTCGCCGGCCTCTTCGCCTACGTGACCACGCCGCCCACCGCGGCCCACGCCCGGCGCCTCGCCAGCCTCCTCGCCCCCTTCGGCACCCACCTGCTCACCCTCTCGCCGTAGCACCGGCCGGAACCGGCGCTTCGTCTGTCCGCCCCTCGCGAAAATCGTCCGCGCCGACACCTACCGCGCCACCCGGGCCCGCGCATGCAGCCACCGCCGCAGCGCGCGAAAATCTTCCGGCAAAAATACCCCGCGGTTTTCCGCCAGCGCCTCCGCCCCGCCCACCCGCCACGCCCGCGCCAGCATTGCGCCGTGCTGTTCCGGCGTGAGCGCCACCCAGTGCGGACAATCCACACAGTGCGTCCCGCTCACCCGCCCGCGCACCCGCGCCAATTCCTGCCGCTTGCATCCGCCGTCGCCCGCCGCCTCGCGGTAGGACTCCCGGCACACCGTGAACTCCGGATAAAGACACGCCTTCACCAACTGCTTCACCGCGTTCGCGAGCCCTTCGTCGCCCGCCGCTCCGAGCACCGCCGCCACCAGCGGCGCAACCTCCGCCTCGCTCATCCCCCCCGGCGCCCCGCACTCGCCGTCCGCGAGCGCCCGCGGCCAGCCCCGCTCCGCCACCACCGCCCCCAACCGCCGCCCGACCGCGCGGCCCTCCTCCGTCGTCAGGCCCGCCCGGCCGTTCTGCGCCAGAAACCGCGCCAACACCGCTTCCACCAACAGCGAAAACTCCCCCGCTTCGTTCATCGTCCCGCACCACGTCGCATTCCGCCGCCCCTGTCAATTCGCCCCGCCCGCCCCGGCGGACAAAGCCCGGCCGCCCCTTGCCGCCTGGCGGCCGCCCCCGCATCCCCCCGCCTCACCCGCCAAATTGTCATGGTCACACTGAGGCCCTTGCTTCAACTGTGCTGGTCTCAAACCCGCGCCGCTACTCCTGTTCCGCCTCGCCGCTTGGCCCTATGCTCTCGGTCTGTCGCGCCCTTCCCGTCCCCATGCTCCCAAAGCTCACCGCCCCCGCGCCCGCGCCGCTCTACGTCGAACTCGCGCGCTCCCTCGAGCACCTCATTGACCAGGGCACCCTGCGCCCCGGCCACCGGCTCCCCTCCGTCCGCCGCATGGCCCTCCAGCGCGACGTCAGCATCTCCACCGTCCTCCAGGCCTACACCCTCCTCGAAAACCGCGGCCTCGTCGAAGCCCGCCCCCAGTCCGGCTACTACGTCCGCGCCCGCCTGCCCAGCGCCGCGCCCGAGCCGCGCATAGCCAAGCCCATGGCCAAAGCCAGCCACGTCGGCGTCAACGACCTCACCGCCGAGGTCCTCACCCTCGCCTCCGACCCCTCCTACGTCCCCTTCGGCGCCGCCTGCCCCCACCACTCCCTCTTCCCCACCAAGAAACTCGCCCGCACCCTCGCCGCCGTCGGCCGCAACGACCCCGCCCTCCTCGGTCGCTACGCCATGAACGGGGCCTACGACCCCCTCACCCGCGAGATCGCCCGCCGCTACCTCCAGGCCGGCTGCCCCCTTTCCCACGACGAACTCATCGTCACCATCGGCTGCACCGAAGCCCTCAACCTCTCCCTCCGCGCCGTCACCCAACCCGGCGACACCGTCGCCGTCGAAACCCCCACCTACTTCGGTTTTCTCGAAACCCTCCAGGCCCTCAACCTCAAGGTCGTCGAAATCCCCACCGGCTCCCGCACCGGCATCTGCCTCGACGCCACCCGCGACGCCCTCGCCCACCACCCGGTGAAGGCCCTCCTGGTCATGCCGAGCTACTCCAACCCCCTCGGCTCGTGCATGCCCGACGAGCACAAGGAAAAACTCGCCCAAATCCTCGCCGAGTTCGACGTTCCCGCCATCGAGGACGACATCTACGGCGACCTCCATTTCGGCGAGCGCCGCCCCAAACCCCTCAAGGCCTGGGACCCCGACGGCCGCGTCCTCCTCTGCAGCAGCTTCGGCAAAACCCTCGCCCCGTCCCTCCGCGTGGGCTGGTGCGCCCCCGGTCGCTACCTCGAGCGCGTCCGCCGTCTCAAGTTTACCAACACGCTCGGCACGCCCGTCGTCCTCCAGAAAACCGTCTCCGATTTCCTCCGCAACGGCGGCTACGACCACCACCTTCGTTCGATCCGCCGCGCCTATCACAGCCAGCTCCACCTCTTCGCCCAGGCCATCCTCCGCCACTTCCCGGAAGGCACCCGCCTCAGCCGGCCCGAAGGCGGCTTCGTCCTCTGGATCGAACTGCCCCCCGGCGTCGACACCCTGCGCCTCTACCACGATGCCCTGAAGCACCGCATCACCACCGCCCCCGGCGCCCTCTTCTCCGTGAAGGACCGTTACAAAAACTGCCTCCGCATGAACTGCGGCCTTCCCTGGACCGACGCCATCGCCGCCGCCCTGAAAACCCTCGGCGATCTCGCCAACAAACAGCTCTGATCCGTTTTCCGTATGATCCAGCCGCTCCCCACGCCGCCCACCGCGACCGACCTCGCCGCCCTCTCCGCCCTCCTCCGCGACGCCGTCGAGAGCGGCGCCTCCGTCGGCTTCCTCCTCCCGCTCACCGACGCCGAGCTCTCCGCCTCCGGGTCCGGTCTCCTCGCGTCCGTCGCCGCCGGCCCGCGCCTGCTCCTCGTCGCCCGCGACGACACCGGCCGAATTGTCGGCAGCGTCCCAGTCGAGCTCGCGCAAAAGTCCAACGCCCGTCACCGGTGCGAACTCCAAAAACTTCTCGTCCTCCGCTCCCGCCGCCGCCTCGGCTTCACCCTCCTGCAGCCCGCCGAAACCGCCGCGCGCGCCCACGGCCGCAGCCTCGTCGTCCTCGACACCAGCGCCACCGGCAACGCCCTGCATCTCTACGACCACTGCGGCTACACCCGCGCCGGCGTCATCCCCCGCTCCGCCACCGACCCCGACGGCGCCCTCCTCGACACCGTGGTCTGCGATAAAGAACTCGCCGTCTTGCCCTGACCGCGCTCCGTCTCTCCGCCTCGCCCATTCGCTCCCTCCCGCCCTCGTTCCCTCTCCTCTTCCGCTTTGAACCACCCGCCTTCCCGCACCGCCCTCGTCCTCGCGTTCGCCGCCATCTATGTGATCTGGGGCAGCACCTACCTCGGCATCCGCGTCGCCGTCGAATCCATGCCACCGTTCCTCATGGCCGCCGCCCGTTTCCTCGTCGCGGGCTCGCTTCTCTTCGCCTGGCTCAAACTCCGCGGCGCCGCGTGGCCCACCGCCTACCAGTGGCGCGTCAACGCCGTCATCGGCACCTTTCTTCTCCTCGGCGGCAACGGCGCCGTCGTCTGGGCCGAGCAATACGTCCCCTCCGGCCTCACCGCGCTCCTCATCGGCGTCGGCCCGCTCTTCATCGTCCTCACCGAGTGGGCCTGGCCCGGCGGCACCCGCCCCGGCGCCAACACCCTCGCCGCCCTCCTCCTCGGTTTCGCCGGCGTGACCTGGCTCGCCGCCCCGTGGGAAAACACCGCCCACGGCGGACTCCACCTCGGCGGCGTCGCCGCGATTCTCCTCGGCTGCGTCTGTTGGGGCATCGGCTCGATCTACTCGCGCCACGCCAAACACGGCGCCGATCCCCTCCTCGCCTCCTCCCTCCAGATGCTCGGCGGCGGCGCCGCCCTCCTCCTCGTCGCCGTCCCTCACGGCGATTTCGCCGCCCTCCATCTTTCCGCCATCCCGGCCCGCGCCTGGGGCGCCTTCGTCTACCTCATCGCGATCGGCTCGCTCGTCGGTTTCTCGACCTTCGTCTGGCTGATGAAGCACAGCACCCCCGCCCGCGTCTCCACCTACGCCTACGTCAACCCCATCGTCGCCGTCTTCCTCGGCTGGCTCCTGCTGCACGAACCCATCGGGCCCCGCACCCTCGTCGCCTCCGCCATCATCATCGCCGCCGTCGTCATCATCACCGTGCAGAAAACCAAATCCGCCGCACCGCGCTGATCTCCGTCCCGCTTTCTCCGCCGACCCAGGGCCGTCCCCGCCCACCGCGCGATCCCGCTCCCGCGCGTCCGGCGCATGGCGGCCGCCGGCCACCGGCTCGCGTTGCTCTCGCCGGGATATTTCACACTCAACGTGAGCAAACCGATTTCCCCGCGGCACGGGGCCAAGCCTACAGAGCAAGACAGCGTGATCGCCTCCGTGCACTCTGTGTCCGACCTCGGTGCGCTCTGGGAAAAATAATTTCTTCAGGAAACTGTGATTGATGCAGGCTGGCGCGGACCCTGGGGCAGCGCTTCCTTCGTCGTCGACGCCGGCACCCAACGCACCGACGCCCACCGCTTTTACCCGAGGAAACGGATGAAGATTTCCTGCTTCCACTTCGAACGGCCGCTGCTGCCCTGACCGCGCCCGCGCTTCGGATTGCCGCGCGCCCCGGCGCCGGCAGACTCGCGGCATGCCCACGACGTCCCATCCCGACACGGCCGTCTCGCCGTCCGCGCGTTTGCTCTCGCCGCGCCGCAAAACCACCGCCGCCACCACCGTCGCCGAGCTCGCCGCCGAACAGCTCGCCCACTTCAACCTCGACCCCACGTCCCCCGTCGGCGTCCCCCTGCTCCGGCTCGCCGAGCGGCTCTACCACGCGAGCGACGACCTGACCGACCTCTGGGAGGTCACCCTCCGCGAGCTCGGCCGCCTCCCGCGCGGCGACCGTCTCGCCCTTTTCAACGCGAAAAAATTCCTCGCCTTCCAGTTGGCGAAGCTCCTCGACAACCTCCAGAACCCGACCCGCAAGGTCCACCAGTCCCTCGGCCACTCCACCGCGACCACCCTCGCCAAAGGCCCGTATCCGACCTTCGACAACGTCGCCGCCGTCTTCTCCGCCAACCCCGTCATCACCCGCACCGCCACCTACATCTTCGCCTGCACCGAATGGATCGACGACGCCTTCCAGGGCCGCGAATTCCTCCACGAAATCTACTCCCGCCTCCTCAACCCCACCTCGATCTCCCTCGCCAACCACATCGTCGACATCGAGGCCGGCGCGATGTCCGGCGACTATCTGGCCTGGAATTTCAACAGCGGCATGGCCGCCATCGACGGCGCCCTCTCCCACCTCGTCGGCTACGAGGACATCGTCCTCGCCTCCCGCAACGTCTACGGCGGCACCTACCAGCTCCTTCACGACTGGTTCGCCAAAAAATCCAACCTCGATGTCGGCGTGGAATTCTTCGACGGCGCCACCGCCGCCGACTTCTCCCGCGCCCTCGCCGCCGCCCGGCACAAACACGCCGGGCGCCTCGCCCGCGGCCGCGAAATCTACGTCTTCCTCGAAAGCCCCTGCAACCCCCACGGCGTCTTCCTCGACGTCCCCCCCATCTGCCGCGCCGCGCACGCCGCCGGTCTCACCGTCCTGCTCGACGCCACCGTCGGCACCCCCTTCCTCGTCCGTCCGCTCCAGCGCCCCGACCCCGCCGAACGCCCCGACTACGTCATCCACAGTTACACCAAGGACCTCACCGGCAGCGGCAACACCACCGCCGGCGTCGTCCTCGGCCGCAACGCCGACATGTTTTTGCCCAAGGGCGAACCCGGCTGGGAGCACACGATGTTCTGGAACGTCTACTACGTGAAGGGCGCGTTCCTCGACGCCGACAAAGCCTTCGAGGTCCTCAGCGGCATGAAAACGCTGGAGATGCGCATGCTGAAAAAATGCATCAACACCGCCATCCTCGCGCGCTGGCTCGCCTCGCATCCACACATCCACGTCAGCGGCCCCGCCAGCCCGCACGATCCGAACCACGAAATCTGCGCGCGCCTCAGCTACCTCGGCCTGCCCGCCCCGCTCTTCACCATCGACTTCGAGGCCGCCGGCCTCACCCGCCTGACCTTCGAACGTTTCTTCGATTCCCTCGCCCCGATGTTCGGCCACCAGGTCACGCTCGGCCAGAGCAACACCGTCATCCTCTGCCCCGCCCTCACCTCGCACAGCGAACTCTCCCCCGACGCCCTCCGCGCCGCCGGCATCACGCCCACCACCATCCGCATCGCCGTCGGCGACGAAGATCCCCGCGAACTCATCCGCGACTTCCTCGCCACCGCCCACCTCGCCCTTGACGACGCCCACCCCGGCTTCGCCGGCCACTTCCTCGCCGGCCCCGCCGTCGACCACCTCGTCGACGACACCTACCTCGACATCCACCGCCGCCACACCGCCGCCCAGCCGCGGTTTGCCGCCGCCGGTTAGCCGTTGCACCCGCGTAGATTTTGGCACCCGTCCGCCCCAAGATCCCCCGCTCCACCGCGCACAATTCGCCCACGCCCCCGACACCCGCGGCGCCACGATGACCGACCTGGTCACCTAAGACCCCGGCTGGGGCCCCGTGGGGGCGCTGGTCGATCACCCCTGGATCCGCCACAAACTCCGCCACGTTTTCGACGACCGCCGCGCCAAAATCTCCGCCCTCTTTCCGCCCATCGCACGTTGATCGGTAACCGGCGGGCTTCTCCGCTGTCAGTCGTCCGATGAAACTGTTCCGGTCCTTCCTCGCGTTGTCGCTCGGGCTCGTCCTCGCCGGATGCACCACCCTCCACGACCGCATCCAGCAGCGCTCGGCCGCCTTCGCGGCCCTCGACGCCGCCACCCAGGACCGCCTCCGCCTCGGCCGCGTGGATCTCGGCGACACCCCCGACATGGTTTATATCGCCATCGGCCGCCCGACGAAGACGACCGATGTGACGACGGCCGATGGCCGCGAGTCGACCTGGGTCTACGTCAGTTTCTACGAGGAATACGCCGGCACCCGTCAGAACGGCTACCGCCGCACGGTCATCGAGGACAAGGATACGAAGCGCTCGTTCATCCGCGTCGAACCCGCCTACCGCGACGTCTACCGTCCCCGCGCCGAGGAATACATCCGCCTCATCTTCAAAAACGGCCGCGTCGCCGCCATCGAGCAAACCCAGACCGGGTAGGATCGCTCGATTCCTCGGCCTGCCAAAACCCCGTCCTCTTCCGAGCATTTGTCACGTATTACGTGACAAACGCGGTGGGCATTTTTTGGCCGGAACGACCCGGGGGATGCCACCGGCCCACAGCCCCGCCTCGATCGATCCGGTGCCGCGCCCCCTTTCGTCCCCCCGGCCCCATCGTGGCGCCCGCGCGATGCTTCCCCGTGCTCGCACCATTTTCCCACCGTTTCGTCCCAGAAGCATCGGCACGTCGCGTGTCCGCGCTATCGATACTGCCCAGTGACCCGCCCCTCCGGCGCTTCACCGCTCAACAACTCAAATAAACTCCACCATGAAAAACGTTCTCACCTCGTTCGTCCTCCGCCTCAGCCTCCTGGCCGCCGCGTTCGCCCTCGTCTCCGCCGCCACCGCCTCCGCCCAAACCGCCGCGCGCCCAACGCGCCCCGCCCGCCCCGCCCACCCCTTCCATCTCCCCCCGTTCGTCGTCGCCGAAGACCGTCTCGTTCCGCCCACGCTGAACTCCGACGGCACCATCACTCTGCCCGACGGCACCGTCATCACGCCGCCCGCCCGCAACTCCGACGACAGCATCACCCTCCCCGACGGTACCGTCCTCACGCCACCCCCGCACCGCCACGACGAACCGACCACGGCGCCCACTCGCCATGCCGACGGCACCGTCACGCTCCCCGACGGCACCGTGGTCAATCCGGCCGATCGCCCCGCTCCCCGCGGCCCCCGCCCCACCGGCGGCAGCTGACCGCCTTCTCCCGTCCGCTCACTTTGTGCTGTCAGCTGTGGGTACAACGACGCGGCGTCCGTGAACTTCTTCGCGGACGCCGCGTCTTCCTCGTGCCGCGTTTCCCGTTCCGTCCCATCCGCTACGTTCCTCCCCCCTGACCCAATCCTCGCCTCGACCTCGCTCCGCCGCCCGGCTTCACTCCGTGAGTGCCTGCCCCGTCTGAGTTCACGCCCCCGCCGATGTCCGTGTCCGATTTTCCTCCCAGCCGTGCGCGCCGCCCGCTCGCCCTCTTCGCGTTCCAAGCCGCAATCTGGGCCGCGCTCACCTTCGCGTTCGCCGCGTTGCTCGTGCTGGTCAGCCCGATGGAGTGGTCCGACGCCCTCGGCGTATCCGCCGTCAACTGGATCCCCTGGGTCGCACTTACTCCGCTGATCTTTTGGCTCGCCCGCCGCTTCCCCCTCGAACGCGGCCGCCTCCTCCGCAGCGTGCCGGTCCATATCGTCGGCGCCCTGGTCTGCACGGTCATTTCCCTCTCCGTCACCACCCTCGTCTTCACCTCCGGCCGCGGCGAGTTCGGCGGCGGGCCGCGCGGCTCCGGCCGCCGCCCCTCCGAGTGGCGCCCACGCAACGATTCCGGCGCGCCCGGCGAAGCCCGCCCGCCGTTCGTCCGCCGGGACGAGTCGTCCCTCCCGCCCGATCTCCGTGGGTCCCGCCCCCGCCCCGGGGACCTCAAAGGCCCCGGCCCTTTTCCCCGTAGTGAATTCCGCGGCGGCCCCGGCGCCTTCGGCCGTGCCGGCGGCCCGCCGCCCGACTCCCTCGCGCGCAACCCCTTCGTCGGCTTCATCGCCCCCCTCGCGCTCCGCGGCAATTTCGACCTCGCGATCTACCTCATCGTGATGACGGCCGCTCACGCCCTCGCCTATTACCGCCGCGCCCAGGACCGCGACCGCCAAGCCCTCGTCCTCACTGCCGGCCTCAACCAGGCCCGCCTCGATGCCCTCCGCCTCCAGCTCCAACCCCACTTTCTCTTCAACACCCTCAACGCCATCTCCACCCTCGTCCACCGCGACGCCGACGCCGCCGACGAACTCATCTCCGACCTCAGCGACCTCCTCCGCGCCTCCCTCGAAAACCAGGATCACGAGGTCCCGCTCGCCCGCGAGATCGAGCTGCTCGACCGCTACCTCGCCATCGAGCAAACCCGCCTCGGCGACCGCCTCCGCATCGTCCGCGACCTCGACCCCGCCGCCGCCGCCGCCCTCGTGCCCACATTCCTGTTACAGCCGATCGCCGAAAATGCCATCCGCCACGGCCTCGAACCGCGCGCCGCTCCCGGAACCCTCACCGTCAGCGCCCGCCGCGTCGGCGATGAACTCCACCTCGCCGTCACCGACGACGGCGTCGGCCTCGCCGCCGCCCCCACCGCCCGCCGCGGCATCGGCCTCGCCAATTCCGAGGAACGGCTCCGCACGCTCCACGCCGGCCGCGCCCGCCTCACCCTCCTCTCGCCCCCCGCCGGCGGCGTCCGCGTCGAAGTCGTATTGCCCTTTTGCACGGAACGCCGGGGCGTCGGTGCCACCGCCCCCGCATGAAACTCACCGCCCTGATCGTCGACGACGAACCTCTCGCCCGTGAGCGCATCCGCACGCTCCTCGCCACCGAGCCCGACATCGAGATGATCGGCGAATGCGCCGACGGTCGCTCGGCCCTCGGCTCCCTGCGCCAACGCCTCCCCGACATTCTTTTCCTCGACGTCCAGATGCCCGAGATGACCGGCCTCGCCGTCCTCCGCGAACTCGAGAAAAAACCCGCCGTCGTCATCTTCGTTACCGCCTTCGACGCCCACGCCGTCAGCGCCTTCGAGCTCCACGCGCTCGACTACCTCCTCAAACCTTTCAAACCGGCCCGTTTTCGCGCCGCCGTCCAACGCGCCCGCGACCAGCTCGCGCGGAAAAACCCCGCCGACGAAACCACCGCGCGACTCCTCGCCCTCCTCGAATCGCGCCCCGCCGCCGGCCCCGCCGCCGACGCCCCGCCGGCCCACGTCACCCGCTTCGCCGTCCGCGACCGCGACCGCACCCGCTTCGTGAAAGTCACCGACCTCGACTGGATCGAAGCCTCCGGAAACTACGTCGTGATGCACGCGGGCAAAGAAAACTTCGTCCTCCGCGAAACCCTCGCCGCCGTGGAAGCCCAGGTTTCGCCCAAGGAATTTTTCCGGCTGAACCGTTCCGCCCTCGCCCGCCTCGACCGCATCCGCGAAGTCGAACCCGCCTTCAACGACGAACACGTCGTCGTCCTCCACAACGGCGTCCGCATTCCCCTCACCCGCGGCGTCCGCGAACTCCAGGAGCGCCTGAAATTCGCGTGACCCTTTTCCGGCCGTAGGGCTGCCGCTCTTCGGCAGGCCCACGTCGCCGTCCCCGCCCCTCCCCGTAGCCGCACCGGTTACGGTGCGGACCAAGCCACCCCGCACGTTCACACGCGCGGCCACCCCCGATAGCTCGCCTTGGTTCGCGTAGCCGCGCCGGTTAGGGCGCGGTCCGTGAACTTCCGCCCCACTCCGAAAATCCCCCTTGGCCCCGTAGCCGCACGTCTTAACGTGCGGCCCACTTCATGGCTGATCCAGCAGCGCACCCGCCTTCACCCCACCGCGGACACCTCCCGCGCCTCGCACCCGAATTTTACCGTGGCTTCGCCGTGGTGCATTGGGTCATGACCGTCGACCGCCGCGCGACTGGCTGGCTCGACGCCCTGCGCCACGCGCAGTTTCGCGAAGCACTCCTCCACACCATGGTACGCTACGAGCTGCTTTGCCCGACCTATTGTCTGATGCCCGATCACGCTCACTGCGTCTGGATGGGAATCGCACCACTCGCCGATCAACGCAGCGCCGCGACCTTTTGTCGCCGCGCAACGAATCGCCTGCTCGCACCGGAAAAATGGCAACGTGAGCCCTACGATAGTGTGTTGCGGGAGGAGCAGCGAAAACACGGGGCGTTTCAATCGGTGTGTCACTACGTGCGGGACAATCCCGTTCGCGCCGGCTTGGCGGCGACCGCAAACGACTACACCTTCTCCGGAGCCATCGTGCCGGGTTTTCCCGACATGGACCCGCGCCGCGAAGATTTCTGGCGCGTTTTTTGGTCGGTCTACAACGCGAAGGTGGAACGTACCCCGCCCGCGCCGTAACCGGCGCGGCTACCTCGCTCACCCGTCGCCGCACGGGTTACCGTGCGGTCGGCCCGCCCTCACCTATTCGCCGCCGCCCACGCCCGCAGGGTAACACGCGCGGCTACCCACGATAGCGCGCCGCCGTTCGCGTAGCCGCGCCGCTTCCGGCGCGGTCCGATCATCACCCACCCTTCCCCTTCACCCTCCACCCGTCGCCCGCCCACCACCCGCCGGCGGCCCGCCCGCACCCGCCGCACGCAAAATCGCCTGCGCCTGTTGCTGCGCCACTTGGAGCGCCTGCAAATCCTGCAAAGCCTGCACCTGCGTCGTCGTCAGCACGGTCTGCGCCGCCGTCACCGTCGCCGCCGTGATTAAAACCGCACTCGTGCCGCTACCCGGTCCGCCGCCACCCATCGGACCGCCGCGCCCGCCCATTTCTATCCCCTCCGACGGCATGCCCGCACCCGGTGTCCCACTCGCTGCACTCCCAATCGCACTCGCCGCCGTCGTCGTCGCCGCGAGCACTTGCACCATCTGGTCCGCCTGCGCGCTCG
Source organism: Opitutaceae bacterium (assembly GCA_044358025.1). GTDB lineage: Bacteria > Verrucomicrobiota > Verrucomicrobiia > Opitutales > Opitutaceae > GAS368. The sequence continues at coordinate 22,915 of JBIKOK010000001.1, read as the reverse complement.
TCAGCGGTGCGTTCGTGTAGCTGAGACTCTGTTGAAGCTGATTCACCAACGCCCGCTGCGGCTGCGTCGCCTGATATTGTTCGTATTGCGAAAACGCCGTATCGCCAATCGCTGCGCGAATCGCACTGTTCGTCTCGGCCTGCGTCGCCGCGACGAGTTTCTTAAATCCTTCCGGATCACTCCGCGGATCGAGCCCCTGCTCCCGCGCGGCGCGCATCGTGTCCATCATCGTCGCCTCTTTTTCGGCGAGCAGCGTCTTGAACGTCGCGAGTTTTTCATCGCCGAGATTCAGCGTCTTGAACAACGCCCCGTAACGCCCGTCGAGCGCAGCTTTTTGTTGGAGCGCCTGGAGCCGCTGCACTTCCGGCCGCTCCATCGCGGCCTGCATTTCCGCACTCGGCGGGCCGCCCCGACCGCGACCGCGTCCGCCCGCAGCCGGCGTCTCGCCCGCGCCGCGCTCAGCCACCACGGCCGCACCTTCGTCCTTCGCTTCCGCGCGGCTCGCCTCACGCGCTTCGAGCACGCGCCGGCGTTTCTCCGCCTCGGCGAGTTGTTGCCGCAGCGCCGTCGCGTCGTCGCCGCCCACGGACGCCGCTTCGAGCAGCGCCGCCTTCCAGTAGAATTTCCACGCCACCACCGAAGCGGTCATCGCCAGCAGAGCGAGCGCCGCGATCACGAGATTTTTTGAAGTTTTCATAACGCGGAGGGATTTGATTTTTGGTTTCTTAGATTTCGCCTCGGGGTTCGGCGTCGAACTTCCGCCCCGTTTCCTGAGCGCGCTACGCCGCCAGCCGCGCCCGCGCGGGCTGCCGCCACTTGCCGGCCGCCGGCTCGCCCACGCGCACCCCGACCGCCTCGCCCACACTCACCCGCAAGAACGGCCGCACCCGGTTCAGCCGGACTTTCACCGCGCCCACCGTCAGCCCTTCGCGGGCCGCCACGGTTTGGTAGCTGTTCCCCTCGACGATCATCGTCACGAGATTGCGGTCCTTCGGACTCAGGCGCGTCAGCGCGACGTGCAACGCCTCCATGATCTCCGCCACCGACCGCTCGCTGCTCGTGTCCGGCGCCTGCTCAAACGTCTGCTCGTCGGACACCATCGTGGGCCGACAACGCCGCCGCCGCAGAAAATCCACCGCCGTGTTGCGCGCCAACCGGAACAGCCACGACTCGAACACCGCCGGGTCCCGCAGCAGCGTCAGCCGCCGCACCATCTTGATAAACACCATCTGGACCACATCCTCCACCGCGCTCGGTTGAAACAAAATCGGCCGCACAAACGCCGAGAGGCGCACCGTATAGCGCCGCACCAACTCCGACTGCGCCGCCATCTCGCTTCGCTGCGCCCGCACCACGAGGCCGACCAACTCCGCTCGCTCTTGGGTCGCCAGCGCCTCGGCGTCCGCGGACATTTCGGTGGCTGCACGGCGGAAGGAGGGACGGGGAGGATTCACGCCGCGACCAAGCCCCCAATCCACCCCCCGGCCAAACCCCATGGGACGAACCCGCCTTTTGCCGGTGTGAATCGCCCCTTCGGTGGGGCGAATTTCTTTCCTACGGCCGCGTCACGCGTCCCACGACGACTTCCTTGGTCCGCTTCAAGACGGAATACAGCACCCCGTCCTCGTGCGCATCCCAACAAAACGCCTGTCCTTCCGAGGAAAACGGCACCGTCGCGATCCACTTCATCACCGAACCCGCCTGCGGCCACGTCACGACATACAACTCCGTGTTGTCATGGCCCGTGAGGTAGAGAAACCCGCCCGGGCCGAACGCCCCGCCCGACGCGCTGTAGCCGCGCCCCCCAAAGCGCGCGATCAGCTCCGCCGGCAAGGCCCATCCCGCCGTCCGGCGCCAGTCGTCATCCATCGCAATGATCTGCGTCCACGCTGCGTCCCGGTTGGGCTCCGCCGCGCGATTGCCATAGTGCACAAAGCACGCAATCCACCGCCCCGCCCCGGCCCCGGTCGCCGACGCGGGCGCCCGGTCCAGCCACGTGAACGAACCGTCCATGCGCCCGAAACTGTGCGAACCCACGTGCTGCAGCGAAGCCGTGTCGAAGAATTCCAACGAGCTCAGCATCGGCACCCCGGGATAATTCGAGTGCACGCCATAGATCCGCCCCGCCCGCACGAAACCCGCGTTGAGGTGGATGATCTCGCCGCCCGCGCCGCCCTCCCAGCCCGCAACCCGCTCGCCGGTGGCCTTGCGATACTTGCCAATCGTATGGTTGTTGATCGCGTAGAAAAACTCGCGGTCCACCGCCACCCCCTGCCCCGCCTCCGGCGCCTTGAAGCGGCGCAGTTCCTCGTAACCCCAGCCCGGCGTCGTGAGCTGTCCGATCGGCGGCGAGATCGCGGGCTCGCCGGCCAGCCCTATCGCCGCCAGCAACGAAAACAGCAGAATAAATTTCATGGCGCAGCACTCATGCCCGGTTCAATTGCGCGCGGCCAGCCTCGACCACGAAGGTCGCCCGTGTCGTGAGCGCCGCCCCCCGGCGCGTGACATAGGGCACGGTGCGAAAATCCGTCCGCCAACTCTTCGGCGTCACTTCGCAACGCACGTAACCGCGTTCTTCGTTGTGAAACTTCACCCCGGGATTTTCGGCCAGCAGCGAATCCAGATACGCCGGCTTCTCGCGCCCGTCGCCATTCGAGGTGATCGAAGTGCCGACAAACTCGGTCGCCACGCTCGGCGCATCGGCGCGGTCGGGATCGGCCGGGATCTCGTTGGCCCAGTTGGCATGCACGTCGCCGGTGATCACGACCGGATTCGCAATTTTCTTGTCGCGCAGGTGCGCGAGCAGCCGGCGACGCTCGAATTCGTAGCCGGACCACTTGTCCATACTGATGGCCACGTCCGGCCCAGGCGCACGGTCCACGCGCGCGACCGGCACTTGTTGCGCGAGCACATTCCAACCGGCGGACGAACGCGTGAGACCGTCGAAGAGCCACTCCCGCTGGCGGTCACCCAAAATAGTGCCCTTAGGCTCGAGGAGCACCGGGCTCGCGGGCTTCACCCCGTCGCCCTGCGGCTGGTCGGTGCGATACTGGCGCGTGTCGAGCACGTGAAAATTCGCCAACCGGCCAAACGCGAGCCGTCGATACAGCAGCATGTCAGGCCCGCTGGGCAGCGCGCTGCGCCGGAGCGGCATGTGCTCAAAGTAGGCCTGATAACCGGCCGCACGTCGCCGCAGAAAATCCGCCGTGGAATATTTTTCCGGATACTCCGGAATCGCCCCCGCATAGTTGTTGCTCACCTCATGGTCATCCCACGTGACGATCCACGGCGCCATCGCGTGCGCCGCTTGGAGCGCCGGATCGGATTTATAGACCGCGTACCGCGCCCGGTAGTCGTCGATGGAAAAAATCTCCGGCGTGCCATGAGCCCGCACCGCGCCGTTGCCGTCGCCCTTCTCGTAAATGTAGTCGCCGAGATGGACGACGAGATCGAGGTCCTCGCGCGCCATGTGTTCGTAAGCCGTGTAGTAGCCCATCTCGTATTTCTGGCATGAGGCGAAGGCGAAGCGCAGCCGCTCGGGCGACGTCCCCGGCGCCGGCATCGTGCGCGTGCGGCCGACGGGACTGGTCGCTGCGCCTGCGGAGAAACGATACCAATACCAGCGGTCGGGCCGCAGACCTGCTACCTCGACATGGACCGAATGGCCCCAAGCCGCATTCGCCGTCACCTTACCTGACTTTACGATCCGCGTCATGGCTTCATCGTCCGCGAGCTGCCAGGCCACCTCGACCGGCTCGGACGTCATCCCGCCGCCGGGCTCGATCGGGCGCGGCGCGAGGCGCGTCCAGAGGACGACGCCGTCGGGCAACGGATCGCCGGACGCGACGCCCAGGGAAAACGGATACGAGACAAACGTGGGCGACGCCGACACCGCCCCGCGGGCCCGCGTCGAGAGGATCGCCGCGGCGGCGAAGGATGCGCTGCCGGCGAGAAATGACCGACGCGAAAACCGATCGCCGGTCGCGAGGGGGAAGAGTGGCGGCTGGGACGACATAGGAATCAGAGATTAAAGTTTACGCCAAATTTCGCCTTCCAGCGGTAGATCTCAAAGTCGTTCTCGCGGCGGCGCTCGCCGGTGTATTCGCGGAGCGGTTCTTCGGAGAGATTGAGGAATTCACCGAAGAGCTTGAAATGACGGTTCACGCGGTAGCTGAGCTTCGCGTCGATGGGTCCACGGCCGCGGACGTAAATATCCGTGTCCCGGTTAGCGCCGACCGCATCCAAATAGTCGCCGCTATAAGAGAGCGCGAGGCGGGCCTCGAAGCCGTATTTTTCGTAAAAGAGCGCCAGGTTGGTGATGCGGTCCGACTGTTTGAAGAACGGGATTTTGTCCGTGCGGGTGAACAGCGAAACCGCGGAGTCGGTCAGCGTGTAGTTCACATTGAAACCGATGCCGTCGAAGGGCGCGGGCAGAAATTTGAGGAACTGCTGGTAGTTGAATTCCACGCCCGTGATTTTGCCCCTCTTCGCATTGTCGAACGAAGAGGTGCTGAGCGTGCTGTAGAAACGACCGTCGACCGTGACGTTCGTCTGCAGCGTGTTGCGGTTGAAGACAGGGTCGTCGATTTCCTTGTGAAACGCGCCGAGTGACAAAATGCCGGCATTCTTCAGGTAGTATTCGACCGACACGTCGAAGTTCATCGACTCATACGGCTTCAGGTTCGGGTTGCCGGTGTTGAGGCTCCCCGTGTAAACGCCGCTACCGACCGCCGTCTCGATGGCGTCGAAGGAGCGGCGCGGCGCGAGATCGGCGTAGTTCGGACGACTCAGCGTATTCGTCCATGCCGCACGCCACACCACACGGTCGTTGGGACGGGACGTGAAATGGACGCCGGGCAAAAGATTCGAATAGCTGCGGCCGCCGGTGACGCGCTTGAAGACGCCGGCGAAGGCGCCTCCGGTCGTGCTCAGCTCGTTGGCCCCGTAGGTCGTCTCGGTCCGCTCGTAGCGCAGACCGGCGAGCAGCGTGGTGGTCTTGTTTAACGCGAGGGTCGCCATGGCGTAGCCCGCGCTCACGTCTTCCTTGGCATCGAAATCGCCGGACAGCGAATCGCTGAGCGAGGCGATCGGATCGAGCGTGAAGCGGTTCGGGTTGGCGGCGAAGTAGGCCTTGTTGCCCTCCAGATTTAGCGTTGGGCCAAAACGGAAGAGACCGTCGAAATAATTGGCCGGCTCAGCGCCGGCGAGATTCGAGTCAGCGAGCGTGAACGCATTCGCCGCACCGGCGGCAAGGGTGTAATTCTTGTTCGTCCGGTCGTCCTTTTTTTCGCGCGCGACGAACTTCGCGCCGACCTTCCAGGTGCCGTTCAACGACCCGAGCCGGAGGTCGCGCTGCAGATCGGCTTGCGCCGAGTTCACGTCCTCGTCCTCGAGGTCGGAGCGGAAGCGCACGCGGCGAAACGGATAGTTGGCGGCGTTGTAGTAGCCCTCGGTGTTGGGCTTGATCACGAGCACTGCGCCGGAAAGATCGTAGGTGCTGGGGAACGCCCCGGCGGCGGAGCGATACTCCCAATCGACACGCGTGGGCACATCGCGTTCACCGTGACTCGTGCCTGCCTGCCACGAGAGCGTCGTGTCGGTGCCGAGGCGGTGCTGCCCGCTGAGCGACACGGCGTCGATCGTGCCGGTCTGGCTGTAGTCGCGATATTGACGGCTTGCACGGCCCTGACTGTTGGCGCCGCTCGTCGCGGTCTGATTGGTGAGCGTGCCCAGGCGGTGTTCGTAGAGGACGCTCTGGCGCGCCTCGGTGTCGCTGAATTCATTGTGATTGAGCCGCAACGCGAGCTCGTGGCCGACGGAGGGACGGAACTGGAGCGCGACGTTGGCACCCAGACGCTCGCGCTCGATGTCGTAATCGTAGGACTGCTCGGTCAGGGGCAGCCAAAAACCGTTCACCTGCGACCATGAGCGGGTGTTCACCGTCTGCGAACTGACCTCCTTTAACGAATAACTGAAACCGGCGACCACGCCCCATTGTTGGTCGGCACCGAGGACCGAGCCGAAGGTGACGCTGCCGTTGGGCGAGGTGCGCCCGCTCAAGGTGTCGTGAAATCCGCCCGCGCTGCCGAAGAGAAAAAGGCCGGATCGGTCAAAGGCGCTCTGCGTGACGATATTGATCGAGCCGCCAACGGCGTTGGCATCCAGATCGGGCGTCACGGCCTTGACCACTTCGAGCCGTGCGACGAGATCGGCGGGCACGGAATCAAGGGCGATGCCGCGGTTACCTTGCTCCGAGGGCGTGCCGATGAGCTGGTTGTTCAGCGTGACGGTGTTCAGCGCGGAGTTGATGCCCCGCAGCACGACGTAGCGGCCCTCGTCCTGATCGGTCTCCACGGAGATGCCCGGCACCCGCCGGAGTGCCTCGGCGGCGTTACCGTCGGGAAATTTTCCCAACGCATCGGAGGAGACGACGTCCATGACGTTCGGCGCGGCCCGCTTTTGCTGGAGGGCGCGGGCCTGGCCTTCGCGCGCGCCCTCGACGACGAACTTCCCAAGTTGGATTGCGTCAGACGCGAGCGCGACATCGAGCGGAACCACGGCGCCGTCGCGCACGACGACCTGCTGGGAAAATTCCCGGTAGCCGAGATAGTTGACGACCAGCGTGTAGGTGCCCGGAGGAACATTGGTCAGCGCGAAGTCGCCGCCGGAGCCACTCGCCGCCGTGCGGTCAGACTCCCGGAGTGTGACCGTCGCGCCCAGCAGATAACTGTTCGAGTCCTTGTCTCGAATCCGACCCGTCAAGGTCGCCGCGGAGGCGACTTGGCCGGCCATGAACAGACCAAGGCCGAAAACCACGGGAAGCCGCACGGTGCGGAGGAGGGCAAACGCGACGTTGAGCATAGCCGGAGAGCTTGCGGGCATCAGGTTACGATTCCGCGCCACCCGGGTGACAGACTCGAAACAACCGCGAGCCACACCCTTCCGCCCCCCTCACGCATTCTCCTGCCGTCGGGCTTGCGCAGCGCGAAACCACTCGCACACTCCCGCCTCGCATGTCCTCCCCCACCCCCGCCCACGACGACGTCGTGCACAGCGAGTCGTTTCTCCGCTTGCTGATGCGCCGACAGCTCAGTCTCTCCATCGCCTGCGCCGCGACGTTCCTCGTCGCCCTCCTCGGTATGCCGCTCCTCAACTATTTCGCGCCCGCCTTCATGGCGACCCGCGTCGCCGGCTTCACCCTCAGCTGGCTGATTTTGGGCGTCCTCTTCTTCCCGTTCGTCTGGATCATCTCCTACATCTTCATCAAGCGCTCCCTGCGCCTCGAGGAAGACGAAGTCAAAGACGTGCGCCGCTAAGCCATGATTACCCCCCTCGCTCTCCTCGGCGGCGTCGATCCCTGGATCTTCGGCTTCTCCTTCCTCACCGTCGCGGTCACCCTCTGGATGGGTTTCCGCTCCGCCAAAACCTCCAAGACCGCCAGCGACTTCTTTGTCGCCGGCCGGTCCGTCTCCGTCGGCTGGAACGCCTCCGCCATCTCCGGCGAATACCTCTCCGCCGCCTCCTTCATGGGCGTCGCCGGCATGGTGATGTCGTCGGGCTACGACGCCCTGTGGTATCCGGTCTGCTACGCCTGCGGCTATCTCTTCTTGCTGCTCTTCATCGCGGGGCCGCTGCGCCGCTTCGGCGCCTACACCATCCCCGATTTCGCCGAGGGCCGGTTTGACTCCCCGCTCTTCCGCAAAATCGCCGTCTGCTTCGTCCTCTTCATCGGCTTCTTCTACACGATGCCGCAGATGAAGGGCGCCGGCGTGACGCTCGCCTACATCTTCCCCGGACTCCCCTACTGGGTCGGCGTCGTCGTCGTGGGCGCGGTCATCACCCTCAACGTCGCCCTCGGCGGCATGAAGGGCATCACCCTCGTGCAGGCCGTGCAGTATTGGATCAAACTCTTCGCGATCTCCGTGCCCATCTTCGTGCTCATGGCCGTCGTCGGATTCTACAACACCCAGATCGGCGCCAACCTCGCCCCCGGCGAAACCGCCCCGGCCGTCAGCTCCATCGAACGCAAACCGCTCGTCGAAAAGGCCCCGAAGGACACCGCGTGGATCGCTCCCTTCGGCCCGCTCACGACCAAAGCCGTCACCGCCGCCGCCAACGCGCTCCCCGCCGAACAGCGCGCCGACTTCCTCGCCGAACACCAGAAGCCCTACTCGCTCCTCTACACCTACTCGCTCATCATCGCGCTCGTCTGCGGCACCGCTGGACTCCCGCACATCCTCGTGCGCTTCTACACCAACCCCGACGGTGTCGCCGCGAAAAAAACTACGATGTGGGTGATGATTCTCATCGGCGTCTTTTATGTCTTCCCGCCCGTCTTCGGCGTGATCGGCCGCAATCTTCTCCCGGAACTCTACAGCGGCGTCGGCGCCAAGGGCACGGACAAGATCGTCCTCGAACTCCCCACCCTCATCGGCGCGAAATACGGCGTCGTCGGCTCGATCCTCAGCGGGATCACCTGCGCCGGTGCGTTCGCCGCCTTCATGAGCACCTTCAGCGGCCTCCTCGTTTCGATGACCGGCGCGCTCGCCCACGACGTCTACGGCCGGATGCTGCGGCCCCAATCCCGTCCCGCCGAACGCATGGCGGCGTTCAAAGTCGCGGCGGTGCTGATCGGGGGCGTCGCCGTCACGCTCGGTTGTTTCGTCGAGCCGCTCGAAATCAACTTCATGGTGGGCCAGGCCTTCGCCATCGCCGCCGCGAGTTATTTCCCCCTGCTCTTCATGAGCGTGTGGTGGCGCGGCATGACGATGAAGGGCGCCGCCACCGGCATGCTCACCGGCGGCCTCTGCGCCCTCGGCGCCGCCGCGCTCACGAACCTCGGCACGCTCGCCCTCGACAAGGGCCCGATGGGCCAAGTGTTCGCCGGCTTCGCCCCGCTCAACGGCTTCTGGGCCCAGCACCCGCTCCTGCGCATCCTCTGCGAACAGCCCGCCATCTGGACCGTACCGCTCGCCATCACGCTGATGGTGGTCGTGTCCAAAGCGACCGCTGCCCAGGTCCCCACCGACATCCGCATGAAGATGCTCGTCCTCCACGCCCCCGAAAAACTCGGTCTCAAGCAGGAGTACATTCAGGAGCAACAAGCCGGCGCCGGCCACTGAGCTTCGCTCACTCGGACGACACCGCCGGAAATAGTTTTCGCCCGCTCGCCAATTCCTCCGCGAGCTGGGCGAGGAACGTCGCCCGCGTCACCTCGCGGGCCCCGAGGCGTTCCATGTGCGGCGTGAGTTGCTGGATGTCCATCCACGCTTGGCCGCGCTGGCTCAGGTGCCGCGCGAGAAAACAGATCGCGAGCTTCGACGCGTTGTCGACACGGTGAAACATGCTCTCGCCGCCGAAAAATCCGCCCGCATCGACCCCGTAAAGTCCGCCGACCAGCTCGCCGTCGCGCCACACTTCGACGCTGTGCGCCCAACCGGCCCGGTGCAGCGCGGTGTAGGCGTTCACCACCGCCGGACTGATCCACGTCCCCTCCTGGCCCGGCCGCGGGGCCGCCGCGCACGCCGCGATCACCTCCGGAAACGCCCGGTCGATCGAATAACTCCAGCCCGGCTTCCGCGCCGTCTTTTCCAGCGTCCGACCCGGCGTGATCTCGCTAAATTTCAGCACCGCCCGGCGCCGCGGACAGCACCAGGGGATCGGATCCCGCGGCCGCCCCGGCCACGGAAAAATCCCCCGCCGATACGCTTCGCGCAGATTCACTACCGTCAACGCCGCCGCAGCCGTCCAGGCCACCGTCTCCGGGCCGCGCCCCAGTTTGTCCGCTTCGGGCAACGTCAGCGTCGGCTCCATGGCTCCACGTCCGCGCCGCGCGCCCGCCTACTCCCGTTTGAGTCCGCGCGACATCAATGCCGCCAGCGCCGCCGCGGGTTGTTTGCCGCCGAACAGAATCGCGTGCACCTCGCCGAGGATCGGCGCATCGAGGCCTTTCGCCGCACACAGCTCCGCAAACGACTCCGTCGTCTTGTGCCCTTCGACCACGGTCTTCCGATGGTCCAACAGCGAGGCGACCGTCGCACCCTCCCCGAGCTTGACGCCAAATTCGCGGTTGCGGCTCCACCCGCCGTGACAGGTCGCAACGAGATCGCCGAAGCCGCTGAGTCCGTAAAACGTTTCCGCCTTCGCGCCCAACGCCGTGCCCACCCGCACCATCTCGGCCAGCGCCCGCGTCAACAGCGCCGCCTTGGCATTGTCACCGAGCCCGAGCCCCGCCGCGCAACCGGCCGCGATCGCGTATATATTTTTCAAGCACCCGCCATACTCCACGCCCGCCAAATCGCCGCTCGTGTAGACCCGCAGCGTCGGTCCGCTGATCGCCGCCTGCAATGCGCCCACCGCCGGCAACGCTCCGGCGACCGCCAGCACCATCGCGGCCGGGAGACCCCGCGCCACTTCCGCCGCGTTGGTCGGCCCCGCCAGCGATCCGACCGGCAGCCCCGGCAGCGCCTCCGCGATCACTTCCGACGGCCGCAGATGGGTCCCGAGTTCGAGCCCCTTCGCGAGGCTCACCACGATTTTCACCCGCGGCTCCGCTGGCAGCGCCGCACGCACCCGCGCACACGTCTGCCGCAGGGCCTGCGTCGGACACGCCAACACCACAACGTCGGCCTCCGCCAGCACCTCCGGCAGATCCGCGCTCACGGTGAGCGTCGCCGGCAGGCGAATACCCGGCAGATAGTCCGTGTTCTCCCGCGACGCCACCAGGGCCGCCGCCTGCTCGGCCCGCCGTGGCGCGAGCACCACCGGATGCCCGGCCCGCGCCACGTGCAGGGCAAACGCCGTGCCCCAGGCCCCGGCTCCGACGACGACAAAATTCATGGGAGCTGTTTGCCTGCGGAAACCGCAGAAGACACGGAAAAAGACACGGGCGAGCCCCGGCTTCCGTGTGTTCCGTGTATTCCGTGGGCCATCCGTGACGAGGACCTTACTTCAGAAACGCCGGGATTTTCTCGCCCGCGATCATCTGCTCGAAGGTCTCGCGCGCGTTGATCAGCTCGAACGCACTGCCCTTCACGAGCACCTCCGCGGCCATGGGCCGCGTGTTGTAGCGGTTCGCCATCGAGTAGCCGTAGGCCCCCGCACTCATGAAGGCCACGAGCTCGCCCTCGCCGACCTCTTGGATCTGGCGGTCCTTCGCGAAGCAATCGCCGCTCTCGCAAATCGGCCCGACGATGTCGGCCACGAGCGCGCGGCGCGACGAATCGCGGTGCAGCGGGACGATCTCATGGTAACTGTCATACATCGCGGGCCGGACGAGGTCGTTCATCGCGGCGTCGACGATCAGGAAATTCTTACCCGCCCCGCGCTTCAGATGCTCGACACGCGAGAGGAGCACGCCGGCATTGCCCACCATGAAGCGCCCGTGCTCGAGGAGAATTTTGAGGCCGAGGGGCTGGAGGAGCGGCACGAGCGCGGCGCCGTAGGTCTCGGGCGTGAGCGGCCGCTGCTCGATCGGTTGCGCGTCCCACCACGCCTGCTCGCCGCTCGCCAAGGCGTCCTTGTAGACGATGCCCATGCCGCCCCCGATCGAGAAATAGGTGATGCCATACTTGGCCTTCAGCTCGGCCGCGAAAGGCGCCACCTTCTCCACGGCCTCGACGAACGGCGCCACCGACGTGAGCTGGGAACCGATGTGCATCTGCACGCCCTTGATGGCGATGTGCGGATACTTCGCCGCCGCCTCATAGGCCGCCGCCGCGTGCTTGAGGGGAATGCCAAACTTGTTGCCGCTCTTGCCCGTCGTGATCTTCGCGTGCGTGTGCGCGTCGACATCCGGATTGATCCGGATCGCGATCGGCGCCTTCACGCCGAGCGTGCCGGCGACGTGGTTGATGCGCGCCAGCTCCGGCTCGCTCTCGACATGGAAGGCAAAGATCCCGTTCTCCAACGCCAGCCGGATCTCCGCCTCGGACTTGCCGACGCCGGCGAACACGCTCGACTGCACGTTGGCGCCGGCGGCGAGCACGCGGCGGATTTCGCCGCCGCTCACGAGGTCGAACCCCGCGCCGAGGTTCGCAAAGTGCCGCAGCACCGCGATGTTCGAGTTGGCCTTCATCGCGAAACACAGCTGCACGTCCAGCCCGGCAAGTCCGCGGGCGAGACGCGCGTAGTTGTCCGCCATCGTCGCCGCACTGTAGACGTAGGTCGGGGTACCGTAGAGCTTGGCCACGGCGGCAAGTTCAACGGATTCGCAGTGCAGCGTGGGGCCGGAGTATTGGAAGTGATGCATGGTGGGAGGAGAGCGTTCGGAAAAAAAGACGTGAAAGACAGGAACGTAGCGAGTTTCCCCTTGAAAAAACGACACCAAATTTTCGAGATGCCCCCCGTGCTCCGCGCGTTGATCCGCTTCTGCCACCGCCCCTCCGTCCGCTTCGGCCTGAGGCGAGATCCGCGCGGACGGTTTCGCGATCCGCGTTTCGCGAGTTTCATCGGCCAGAGCAACCGCACGAAGCTCGACACTGACTTTCACGACACCGTCCTTCGCGGCCGGAAATTCATGAAAAACCTCTTCCGCCTCTCCCTCGCCGGCGGCTTGGCGTGGGTCGTGGTCGAAAGCGCCAAGGCGCTGTCGGTATTCTGAGTTCGGTCCGCGCGACCCGCGGGCCGGTCGCGGCCGGGGCGCGAAAAAAGCGGCCCCCACGCGAGGCGTGAAGGCCGCTGCTCCCGTGCAAACCGGCGGGAATCAGGCCGCCAGTCCGAGGCGTTCGGTGTGCCGGGCCGGCACCGCGGTTTCCGCCGATACCGGCCGGACCGCGCGCGCATAGTCGCTCAGGACGATGGCAACGAAACCCGCGGCAAACAGGGCCGACGTGGTGAATTCAAAACTGGCGGAGGACAAAACCACCGCGACGAGCGCGGCGAAGGAAGTGGTGGCGAGGGCCGGGAGGGTTTTCATGGTGATGAACGTTTTCATGCCCAAAAAACCCGGGCCGTCGCGGGAGGTGACAAAAAAGGCGCGACCCGATGGCCGCGCCTCGCGATTCGTGGTTTCTGTCGTTTACGCCCCGCCGCCGTCGGTGCTGGCCGCCTCGGGCTGGAAGGCGCGGCGCAACGTGGCGCCGAGGTAGTCGCGGTTGAGGCGCGCAATGAAATCGTGGCTAATCGTCTTCGGGCACGCGGCGCTGCACTCGTATTGGTTCGTGCAGCTGCCGAAACCCTCTTCGTCCATCGTGTGGACCATCGCGAGCACCCGGCGGTCGCGCTCGGCCTGGCCCTGCGGCAGGAGACCGAGATGCCCCACTTTGGCGGAGACGAACAACATCGCGCTCGCGTTCTTGCACACGGCAACGCAGGCGCCGCAGCCGATGCATTGCGCGGCATCCATCGCGAGATCGGCCACACCCTTGGCGATCGGCAGGCCGTTGGCCTCGGGGGCGGAACCGGCACGCGCGGTGATGAACCCGCCCGCCTGCATGATCTTGTCGAACGCCGTGCGATCGACGACCAGGTCTTTGATCAGCGGGAACGCCGCCGCGCGGAACGGCTCGACGACGATGATATCGCCGTCGTGGAAGCTGCGCATGTAAGTCTGGCAGGTCGCGATGGCGCGGCCCGGGCCATGGGGCTTGCCGTTAATCGTGAGCGAGCAGGTGCCGCAAATGCCCTCGCGGCAGTCGTGCGCAAACGCGATGGGCTCCTCGCCCTTGATGGTCAGTCCGTCGTTCACGACGTCGAGCATCTCCAGGAACGACATGTTCGGATTGAGATCCTTCGCGGCGTAATCCTTGAACTGGCCGAGGGCCTTCGGCCCGGCTTGGCGCCAGACACGGAGGGTAACGCTGAGGGAGGGGGTGGTGGATGCGGCGACCATGAGGGAAAAGTTTCGGCGGCTTATTTGTAGTTGCGGACGCTCATCTTCACGAACTCGTAGTTGAGCGGTTCCACGTTGCGGAGCGGGGTCTTGTCCTTGCCCTGGAATTCCCAGGCCGCGACATGGCCGAACTTCTCGTCGTCCCGCTTGCACTCGCCGTCGGGAAACTGGTGCTCCTCGCGAAAATGACCGCCGCAGCTTTCCTCGCGCGTCAGCGCATCGCGGCACATCAGCTCGCCCAGCTCGATGAAGTCGGCCACGCGGCCGGCCTGTTCGAGCGACTGGTTGAGCGTGTCGCCCGAGCCGAGGACATTGACGGTGGCGTGAAACTCTTCGCGCAGCGCAGGGAGCTTTTGCAGCGCCGACTCCAAGCCTTCTTTCGTGCGCGCCATGCCGCAATGATCCCACATGATCTTGCCGAGTCGCTTGTGGAAGTGACTGACGGGCTGTTTGCCCTTCGTGCCGAGGAAACGCTGCGACATCGCGGTTACGTTCTCTTCGGCCGCCTTGAACTCCGCTGAGTCAATCGACGGACGCGAACCGGCTTTTTGCCCAGCCAAGTAATCGCCGACCGTATACGGAATGACGAAGTATCCATCGGCGAGACCCTGCATGAGCGCGCTGGCGCCGAGCCGGTTGGCCCCGTGGTCGGAGAAGTTCGCCTCGCCCAGCACGAAGAGGCCGGGCACGTTGGACATCAGGTTATAGTCCACCCAGAGGCCGCCCATCGTGTAGTGCACGGCGGGATAGATACGCATCGGAGTCTTATAACCGCTCTCGGCTGTGATCTCGTGATAAATCGCGAAGAGATTGCCATAGCGCTCCCGCACACCGTTTTCGCCGAGACGTTTGATCGCATCGGAAAAATCAAGGTAAACGCCCAACCCACTGGCTCCCGCGCCGCGGCCTTCGTCGCAAACGCGCTTGGCCGCGCGCGAAGCGATATCCCGTGGCGCCAAATTGCCAAAACTCGGATACAGCCGCTCCAAAAAATAGTCGCGGTCTACTTCAGAGATCGTGTTGGGATCTTTCTTCGCGTCGTCCTTTTTCTTCGGCGCCCAGATGCGGCCGTCGTTGCGGAGCGACTCGGACATCAGCGTGAGCTTCGACTGGTAGTCGCCGCTGACTGGAATGCACGTCGGGTGAATCTGCGTGTAGCAAGGATTCGCCATGCACGCGCCGCGTTTGTAGGCGCGCCAGATCGCCGTGGCATTGGACTGACGCGCGTAGGTCGAGAGGTTGAAGACGTTGCCGTAGCCGCCGGTCGCGAGAATCACGGCATCCGCCGCGTGACGCGTGATTGCGCCGGTCTTGAGGTCGCGCACGATGATGCCCTTCGCGTGGCCGTTGACCACGACGAGATCCAGCATTTCGGAATTGGTGTGGAGCTCGACGAGCCCCTGGCCGACCGTGCGGGAGAGCGCGGAGTACGCGCCGAGCAGCAGCTGCTGCCCAGTCTGGCCGCGCGCATAGAAGGTGCGCGACACCTGCGCTCCGCCGAACGAGCGGTTCGCCAGGAGGCCGCCGTATTCGCGGGCAAAGGGCACGCCCTGCGCGACGCACTGGTCGATGATGTTGGCGGAAACCTCGGCGAGACGATGGACGTTGGCCTCGCGGGCGCGGTAATCGCCGCCCTTGATCGTGTCGTAGAACAGGCGGTGCACGCTGTCGCCGTCGTTCTGGTAGTTCTTCGCAGCGTTGATGCCACCCTGCGCGGCGATCGAGTGCGCGCGGCGGGGGCTGTCGTGAAACACAAAGCACTTCACCTTGTAGCCCAGGTCCGCGAGCGACGAGGCGGCCGAGGAGCCGGCGAGGCCGGCCCCGACGACGATCACTTCGTATTTCCGCTTGTTGGCGGGATTGACGAGCTTGATGTCCACCTTGTGCTTGCGCCACTTGTCGGCGAGGGGACCGGAGGGGATTTTGGAGTCGAGCGAGGCCATGGCAGAAATGTTTTAGCGTTGGGCCGTGGCGGCGACCTTGGCGGTCTGCGGCTGGAGTTTACCGGCGAGCACGGCGCCGGGGATGGCGAGATTGCCGAGGAAGTAGAGGACGCAAAGGGCGAGCGCCGCCTTGTGCAGGAGCCCGGACCATTTTGCATTACGCAGACCGAGCGATTGGAAGAGGCTGTTGAAACCGTGCAGGAGGTGAATGCTCAACAAGCCGACCGCGACGATGTAGAAGACCGCAACGGCTTTGTGTTGGAATCCGAGGATCACCATGCTGTGGACATTGGCGACAACGGTGCCGGCCTTGACGACCGTGAATCCGGCGACCCGATAGTCGTTCTGCATCAAGTAGTGGTTGAGCGGCGGGGTTTCCTTGAAGGTCTCCGTCTGCACGACGCCGAGCGTGAAGTGCGCAAGGTGGTAGATGAGAAACGCGAGGACGACCACGCCGGTCCAGCGCATCGCCCGGGAGGCGAACGTCGCCTGGATGGTGTGCTTGAAGGCATAGTCGCCTCCGCGTGCCCGCTTGTTTTCCAAGGTCAGCACGGTCGCCGCCCAAATATGGAGCAACGCGGCCGCAATCAGACCGATCCGGGCCACCCACAGCAGCGGTCCGAGCTGGTGGAGGAATTGGGCGTAGCCGTTGATCTGATCGGGATGCTGGAAAATCTGGAGATTGCCGACGAGGTGACCGACCACAAAGCCGATCAGGATCACGCCGGTGAGCGCCATGATGATTTTCCGGCCGATAGAGGAGCCGAAGAAGGAGCCAACGAGATTCATCGCAAAAAGAAAGGAGGGAAGCGCAGGACGGGAGAGGGGGGAAATTCGATTACCGCTCCGACGAAGTAAAGGGACGCGTGCGCCAACGCACGCACAATTAGCGAACCTTACCTTTTTTAGAAGGCCGAGAAGTAGAGCCGGGCCGGCCAACGCCCTCCGGCTAGCGCGCGAGCGGCTTCAACAGCGCGAACTTCCCGCTCGCGGCCGGGGCGATGAACTTGCGGCGAAACGCGTTTACCCGCGCGCCGCCCCCCAGGAGCCGCGCCAGGGCGGTCTCGACCTCGCGGTGCGCCGCCGTCTCGTCGGCCACGTAGTGGAAATCCCACCGCGTCTCGCCCGTCTGCACGAGCGAGTAGTGCCAGCACGCGAAACTCTCCGGCAGCGCCGCGTCCACGTCCGTCGGCGAGACCAGCGAACCGTCGGCGCGGAAAAACAGATTGCCCTCGCGCCCCAACAGCCGGAAGCCGGTCGGGAATTTCTGGACGATGTCCCCCGTGTGGTAACGCAGCAGCGGCATCGCCTCGCGGTCGCGCGTCGTCACGTAAATCTGATACACGTCCGGCAGGCCCGCCCGCCACGGCACGAGCTCGATAAACGCGTTGGCGTCGATCCCCTGCGAGTTGTCCTTGAAGGCCTCGCCGACGAACAGGTAGCCCGCCTCGGTCGAACCGTAGAGATCCACCTGGGCCGCCGGGAACACTTCCGCGATGCGCCGGCCGTGCTGCGTGCTCGCCTTGCCGTAGGTGAGGATCACCGCCCGGATGCTCGGCACCGTCACGCCGCGCTTCTTCGCCGCGCGCGCGAGCAGGGAAAGATACACCGGCTCGCCTTCGATCACCTCGGGTTTCGTCGCCTGCAATTCCCGCACGATCCGGTCCCACTCGCCCTCGGGAAACGCGAACGGATCGCTCGAAAGGTTCAGGTAGACCACGCCGTCAAAGTAGCGGTGCGGAAACGGGTGGTCTTCGTAGGGACACAGGTTGCTCGAACAGCCCACGGGGGCGAGAACGCACTTGCGATACGGGCGTCCGGCAAACTCGCGCAGAATCGGCGAGGCCCGATACGCCCGCTCGGTCTGCGCATTCCACCAGCCTTCCTCCATGATCACCGTCATCGGCGACTGCGTGGTGCCGCCCGTGCTCTCGTATTCGAATTTCTTTTCCGTCAACCCGCGCTCGATCGCCGCATAATCCGCGAAAAACGCCTGGTGTCCGCGCTCCACAATTTCCTTTTTAGACAGCGCCGGGATTTCGCGGTAACAGGACCATTGCAGCGGCTCGTTGTGCAGCGGGAAGCGCTGCCCGTAGAGCGGACTGCGGTCGTAAATCTTCCGCAGCTCCCGCTCCAGCGCCGCCGGCACCAAACCGGGCGGCGCGGAACCGAGGGTCTCGGGAGAATTGGTAAAAGTGGGGACGGGCATCGGCAGAGAGCAGCTCAGATAAGGGGCGGATCCGACTAAGTCAAACGGACCGCGGTCGCGGCGCCCGCCCGGCGCGCGAGCCACTCGGGCTCCAGGAAAAACAGCGCGTTGAGCACGAGCGCATGCGTGATCCCTCCGGCCCGGGCGTGCGCGAGCACCTCGTCCACCGGCACGGTCGTCACCTCGATTTCCTCATCCGCGTCCCACTCCAGCGCGGCCGACTGCACCGCCTCCTCGACCAGGACGAAATGACAGCGGTTGGACTGGATCGCAGGATTGGGATTGACCGTGCCGAGCAAGCGCGCGCGCGTGCCCGTGAAACCCGTTTCCTCGCGCAGTTCGCGCAACCCCGCCTCGATCGGCTCTTCGCCCGCCTCCATCACACCGCCCGGAATCTCCAGGGAAAACTCATCGATCCCAAAGCGGAACTGCCGCACCAGCACGAGCCGGCCGTCGGTCGTGAGCGCGAGCACGTTGCACCAGTCAGACGGGGCCACGACGACGAAGTCCTTCTCTGTCCCGCGCACCGGGTGCCGGTAGCGCACGCCGAGCAAGTCGAGCACGCGCGTCTGCGCCACCGTCGTGGAGCCGAGTTTTTCCCACCGGGACGGCCGGCGGGACGAAGGGGACATGCTCATGGGGTCGTTGGGGGAAAACAAAAAATGCCTCCGGGCCGCGAGGCAGGGAGGCATTGGCACCACGCGCGGGGCGCGGGAAATTATTTCTTCGGGAGCTTAACTTTTTGCCCGACCTTCAGCTTGGTCCAATCCACGCCGGGGTTCACCGCCTGCAGGTCGCTCAAGGAAACGCCGTTGGCCTTCGCGATCTTCGCGCCGCCATCGCCCGCCTTAACCACATATTCGCCGGGACCGGCCACGGCCGGACCGCTCTTGCCCTTTTTGTCGGCGACCACCGGCACGGGCTTCTTCGCGGCTTCTTCGAGCTTGGTGATCGCGCCGCGGAGATTGCCGAGCTCTCCCCCGACCTGGTTAAACGCATCCTGCGTCGAGCGCGTGAGGCCCGCGAGTTCCTTGGCGGTCTTTTCGGCCACTCCGGCCGCGGTCTCAGCCTGGCTCTTGACCGTGTCGACCAAATCCACTTTCGCCTGGTGTTCAGCGAGGGTCTTGTTGACCTTCGAAATTTGGAGCAGCGCGATGCCGCCGAGCAGCAGGCCGATTACGCCGACCACGATGCCGCCAACCGGAAGCATGCTGTTATTTTCGCGAGAAATGGTGTCCATGGATTGAAATGTGAACGCGCAGAAGAAGGATAATCACAGGACGAGGCAAGCAGAGATTGTTCACAATCTCCCTCGGCAAACCCGTCCGCTCCGGTGGACGCGGAGCCCACGAAAACCGGCGCTTTCCAACCCTCTCCCGGATCGTAAACCCACGGAAAGCTTTCCCGCGCATGCCTAAATCGCCGGCGGTCGCACGCCGCCATTGACACGCCCGCGCTTCCCCCGTCCTCTTCGCGCCATCGGGGTGTAGCTTAGCCTGGTAGAGCGCCTGGTTTGGGACCAGGAGGTCGTAGGTTCGAATCCTATCGCCCCGACCATTTTCTGAAAGTATCCGAACTTAGTTCGGGTCGTTTAAAGTCCGGGATGATATCCCGGCGGGGTTAAATGAGTTACGGAACCCGCGCGCTAAGCGCTCCGGGAGTTTGGGGCGAATTTTTTCCCTAGAAATTTACGCCGTTGGCAGGTCTTTCGGCGTTTCGCCGGGAAAGTGTTTAACGCTTCGAGAAGGGGCGCCGCGGGAAACCGGCCCTCCTGACGGACACGCCGGTCCCGCCGCATCGGCCCGCAGCTCGAAACGCCCACCGTCGTCTCGGTTTGACCGGGAAAGCCCTTCCCCAAATCCCGCCCCCGGGAGCTGCGCCCGCGCCTCGTCGCCCACCGGCGTGATCGCCAAAAACCGGCCTCCCCGCCTCCCACGGCAAGCGGGCGGGGCGTTGGCCGCCCCGCCGGGCAGTCACGGCCTGCGAGTTAAAAGGCAGTCGCCTACCTTTTGTACAGTGGGTCGTTACCCCAAAATTGGGGTGTCAACGCAGGATCACCGCTCGCAGGAACCTGCTAAAACTCGTGCACGGCCCGCTGGCGCCGGGGGTGCCCGCGCCCTCGCCACGAAATCTAAGGGCCGCCCCGTCCCCGCTCCCAGCTCTCCGCTCCCGCCCGACCCATCCCCAAACGCTTTAATCACGCATCGAACTTGAAACTGCGTTCACCATGAAGACCACCCTTCGAACGATTCTGTCGTCGGCCCTGTTTCTTACCTTCACGTGCGGCGTCCGTGCCCAGATCGTCTGGAGCTTCACCGATGGCACCGGGGCGCCATCGACCACAGTCACCAACCTTTCCGGAGGCGTCCTTTCGGCCGGAAATTTGGCCGGGACGTCTTCCCTGGCCTTCAACACCACCGTCGCCTCGACCAACAGCGGAGCCTCCGGAGGAAACAACGCGGCGGTCAGGACAGTCGCATCGGCATCGTTGTCCACCTCGTCCTCAACGTATTTTGAATTCACGGTCACGCCGGCAAACGGCTACCACATCTCGGCAACGGGGTTGACGCTTGGCTCCCGAAGTGCCGGCACCGGACCGACCACGCTCAGCCTGTTTTCGAGCGTGGATTCATTTTCATCGGCTCTCGGCTCCATCGTGACGTCCGCCAACTCAACGTGGACCTCCGTCACCCTGTCCAGTTTCTCCGTCGCCGCCGCGGCGAACACCCCCGTCACCTTTCGCCTCTACGGCGCCCCGTCCGGCACGACCACATCGGCCAATTGGCGGGTGGATGATCTGTCTTTTTCGGTCAGTGCCATTTCCGCCATCCCCGAGCCTTCAACCTACGCGGCACTCGCCGGCACGGCGGCCCTCGTCGGCGCGGCGTGGCGCCGTCGGCGTCGACCCCCGGTCGCCTGACCCGCGCGGCTTACGCCTTCCCCCCGCCCGGATTCCCGCGGGATTTTTTCGCCGGCGATGCGGGGCTGCTCACCGCGGCGCGCCCCCGTCGCCCAGCCGGGCCAACGCCGCCCGCACCGCTTCCAGCGCAACCTTGCACGGCTCCGAAAACAAAAACAAATCGCTCCCCAGCTTCAGTTGCGCGACCCGCAGGATGTCGGGCGACGGACGCCGCAGGCGAATCAACCGCTGCACGTGGACCGCAAGACCGTCGCCCGCGTTCAACATCACTTCGACTTCGACCAAGCGCGTGAGCGCCGCCTGGTTGAGCGGATCAAGTTCGACCGCCCGCGCGAGCGTCCGGCGCGCCGCATCGACGGCCCCCAGATCGGCCAAACGGTTCGCCACGGCCAGCAGATTGTCCGCCCGCAAATCCGCCTGGCCGAGAAAGCTGTTGAGGAACATCGTCGCCGCCGAATCGTCGCCCAGCCCCAGCAACGCCGCCGCCTGCAGGCTGTCGAGGACTCCGGCATGCGTCCGCTCCCCGGCGGGAAACTCCGCCCGATAACCGCGGATCGCCTCCACCGCCCCCTGAAAATCGCGCGCCACCACCAGCGTTTCCACCCGCAGCAGGGCGAACGGATCGCGCTCCATCCCGCGCGCCGCCGCCTCGCCCACGATCCGGCGCATGAGCGCGACATCACCGACGTTGGCGGCAAAATCCGCGAGCGAGAGCAACGCCGCCGAATCGCCCGCGAAGTCGCGGAGCAGCGCGTCCGCCTCGCGGGCGACCCGCACCGCCTCGCCCGCCTGCCGGTAGGTATGCAGCAATTCGATGCGCGGTCCCACTTCCTTCGGAAACGCGATTTGCCGCTCAAGACTCCGACGGCGGGCTTCGTCCATCAGACCCTGTTGCCGCAGGTGACCGAGCAGTTCCCGGTGCACCTCCGCATCCTGCGGCAACTCGGACGCGAGTTGCCGAAACTGGACCAGTGCGAGCTCGCGGTAGCCACGGTCCCACTCCAGTTTCGCGGAGAGCAAACGCCCCTCGCGCGAATCCGCGAGCCGGGGCACGGCGCGCAAAAAATCTTCCGCCTGGTCGTAGTTGCCCCGCAAGACACTGGCCGTGCCCGCCGCAAGAGCCCACAGGCGCGCGTGGGCCGAACCGGGCACGGCCGCCGGCAGCAACCGGCGCGCGAGTGCGACGACCTGCGCGTCTTCCTGCCGCTGGAGCAAGAACGTCACCACCGCCTTCACGTAAACCGGATCGGCCGCGTGGTAACGCAGTCCGTCGAGCAACGCCCTGCGCGCGTTGTCGGGCTGGCGCGCCGCGACCAACAGATCGGCCCACAGCAGACGTCCGTCGCGATTCCCCGGCGCCGAAGCGACGCCCGCCCTCGCATAGAGAAATCCTTCCGCGAACTTCCGCTCCTCCACCAACCGCTTGGCCTCGGCGATCTGCTGGTCGCCCCGCGCCACGCGGTAGTGGTCCCAGCGTGACGGCAACAGGATGTCGGTGAAAGCCACCGCCTCCACGTGGCGAACGTAGCGCACGAATCCGAACGCCGCGAGCGCCGCCGCGACGTAGCCCGCGACCGTCAGTCCGCCCAACCACCCCAGCACGCGCATCCAGCGCACCCGCTTCCGCCTCGGGCCGCGCCCGTCGCGCACAAACCACGCGACGACCCGCCCCCGCCGGTTGGTCGCCGGATCAGTCGGGGCGGAATCTTTCTCGGTGGCGGGCTTCACCGCAGTGCGTCATTTCGAACCGGATATCTTGCCGGCACTATGGCCGCGGCGCCGCCCATGACGATCCCGAATGCGACCCCGCACGCACGTCCCCCCCCCCCTCCCGGACCCACCGCCATCCTCGGCCCGCTGCGGGCCGCGACCGGCTTACTTGCCAGGCAGCTTGATCTGCACGCCGCCCGCCGGAGCATCGGTCTTTGCCGGAGCTGCCACCGCGGCCGCCGGGGCGGGCACCGTCGCCCGCAACATCAGCGCGCGCTGCGTCCACGGCCCCGAAGGATCGA
>JBIKOK010000278.1:0-8362 GCA_044358025.1 Opitutaceae bacterium | reverse complement strand
CCGCGCGCCTCACCCCCGACTCCGCGGCGGCGCACTACGAACTCGCCAACGCCCTCGTCCGCCTGACCCGCGTCGCCGACGCCGCCCCGCACTACGCCGAGGCCGTCCGGCTCGCCCCCGGCCATGCCGCGGCCCGCTACAATTTCGGCAACGCCCTCACCCAACTCGGCCGTTACCCCGACGCCCTCGTCCAGTTTGACGAGGCCGCGCGGCTCGACCCGGCGGACGCCTCCGCGCGCGCCAACGCCACCCGCCTCCGCGCCTATCTGAGCCCCGCGCCTTGAGCGGCCCAGATTTGGCATTGCCGGCCCCCGCCCAAACCCGCCATTCACCTAGTCCTTTTTCGATGCCCTCTGCCAAAACCCCTGCCTCGTCCCGTCAACCCGCCTCCGTGCCCACCGCTCCCATCGTGCGCCCCATCAAAAAACTGATGGCCGCCAACCGCAGCGAAATCGCGGTCCGCATCTTTCGCGCCGGCACCGAGCTGAACCTCCGCACCGTCGCCATCTTCGCGCAGGAGGACCGGCTCTGCATCCATCGCTACAAGGCCGATGAGGCCTACCAGGTTGGCCACGGCAAAGGCCCCGTCGCCGCCTATCTCGACATCGAGAGCATCGTCGGCGTCGCGAAGGAAAAAGGCATCGACGCCATCCACCCCGGTTACGGCTTCCTCTCGGAGAACGCGCACTTCGCCCGCGCCTGCGAAAAAGCCGGCCTCATCTTCGTCGGCCCGCGGCCCGAGTTGCTCGACATGATGGGCGACAAAACCGCCGCCCGCGCCCTCGCCCAACGCATCAACGTCCCCACCCTGCCCGGCACCGAAGAACCCATCACCGACCGCGACGAGGCCCTCAAGACCGCCAAAACCATCGGCTTTCCGCTCATCATCAAAGCCGCGTTCGGCGGCGGCGGCCGCGGCATGCGCGTCGTCCATAAGGCCGCCGACCTCGCCCATCTCCTCGACGAGGCCCAGGGCGAAGCCGGCCGCGCCTTCGGCAACCCCGCCGTCTTCCTCGAAAAATACATCCCGCGCGCCAAGCACATCGAGGTCCAGATCCTCGGCGACAAACACGGCAACGTCATCCATCTCCACGAGCGCGACTGCTCCGTCCAGCGCCGCCATCAAAAAGTCGTCGAGGTCGCCCCCTCCTTCGGCCTCCCCGAAAAAATCGTCCGCGAACTCTGCGACGCCGCCGCCCGCATGGCCCGCGAGATCCGCTACGACAACGCCGGCACCGTCGAATTTCTCTACGACCTCGACCGCCACGAATGGTTCTTCATCGAGATGAACCCGCGCATCCAGGTCGAACATACCGTCACCGAGGTCATCACCGGCCTCGACCTCGTTCGCGCTCAGATCCTCATCGCCCAGGGCCACGCGCTCCATTCGCCCGAGGTCGGCATGCCCTACCAGACCGAGATTCCGCGCAACGGCTACGCCATCCAGTGCCGCATCACCACCGAGGATCCGGAAAACAAGTTCATCCCCGACTACGGCCGCATCCTCGCCTACCGCTCCCCCGGCGGCTTCGGCGTTCGCCTCGACGGCGGCATGGGCTACTCCGGCGCCGTCATCACGCCGTTCTATGACTCCCTCCTCGTGAAGAGCATCACGAGCGCGCAGACCTACGAAATCGCGATGAACCGCGCCCGCCGCGTCCTCTCCGAGTTCCGGATCCGCGGCGTCAAAACCAACATCCCTTTCCTCGAGAATCTCATCGCGCACCCGCAGTTCCGCGCCGGCCAGGCGACGACCACGCTCATCGACACCACCCCCGAGCTGTTCGCCTTCAAGCCCCGCCGCGACCGCGCCACGAAGCTGCTCAACTTCCTCGGTAACGTCATCGTCAACGGCAACCCGCACGCCAAGGGCTACCGCCCCGAGAAACCGTTCACCCCCGCGCCGCTGCTCGCCTACGACCAGCGCGTCACCCCGGCCCCCGGCTCGCGCCAACTCCTGCTCCACCTCGGCCCGAAGGGTTTCGCCGATTGGACGCTGAAACAAAAGCGGCTCCTGATCACGGACACCACCTGGCGCGACGCCCACCAGTCGCTCATGGCCACCCGCGTCCGCAGCTACGACATGCTCGCCGCGGCCGACGCCCTCGCCCACCGCACCCCGCAGCTTTTCTCCCTCGAAATGTGGGGCGGCGCCACCTTCGACACCGCGATGCGTTTCCTCAACGAGGACCCGTGGGAGCGCCTCCGCCAGCTCCGCGCCCGCGTGCCGAACATCTGTTTCCAGATGCTCTTCCGCGGCGCCAACGCCGTCGGCTACACGAACTACCCCGACAACGTCGTCGCCGGTTTCGTGAAACATGCCGCCGCGAACGGCATGGATATCTTCCGCGTCTTCGACTCGCTCAACTACCTCCCCAACCTTCGCGTCGCGATGGAGTCCGTCAACGCGACCCACGGCATCTGCGAGGCCGCCCTCTGCTACACCGGTGACATCCTCGACGAGAAACGCGACAAGTTCTCCCTCAAATACTACGTCCGCCTCGCCAAGGAGCTGGAAAAAATGGGCGCGCATTTCCTCGCGATCAAGGACATGGCCGGGCTTTGCCGGCCCTACGCCGCGCAGAAACTCGTGAAGGCCCTCAAGGAGGAGGTCGGCCTGCCGATCCACTTCCACACCCATGACACGAGCGGCATCGCCTCCGCCTCGGTCCTCCGCGCCGCCGATGCCGGCGTCGATGTCGTCGATCTCGCGCTCGCCTCGATGAGCGGCAGCACCTCGCAGCCCAACCTCAACTCCATCGTGGCCGCCCTCCAGCACACCCCGCGCGCCACGCAGCTCGACCTCCCCGCCCTCAACGATTTCTCCGACTACTGGGAGGCCGTGCGCGGCTATTATGCGCCCTTCGACACCGCGCCGAAGAGCGGCTCGGCCGAAGTCTATCTCCACGAGATGCCCGGCGGCCAATACACCAATCTCAAGGAACAGGCCGCCTCGATGGGCGTCGCCCACCGCTGGACCGAAATCGCGCACGGCTACGCCGACGTGAATCAGCTCTTTGGTGACATCGTGAAGGTCACGCCGTCCTCCAAGGTCGTCGGCGACATGGCCCTCTTCCTCTTCAGCCGCGGTATCAAGGCCGCCGACGTCGTCAATCTCGAGCCCGGCTCCATTCCGTTCCCCGAGTCCGTCATCGACATGATGGGCGGCGGCCTCGGCTGGCCCGAAGGCGGCTGGCCCGAGCAGGTCTCCCTCGTCGTCCTCGGCGAAAAACGCCACAAGGAAGCCCGCGCGAAATACCTCGCCGACACGAAAAAGAAGAACTCCGCCTCGGCCCACGCGCTCGACCTCACCAAAACCCGCAGCGACCTCGCCGAGAAACTCAAGCGCACCGTCACCGACGACGACCTCTATTCGCACCTGATGTACCCGGGCGTGTTTGCCGATTTCGCCAAACACCTCCACACCTACTCCGACGTTTCCGTCCTGCCGACCTCCGCCTTTTTCTACGGCCTCAAGCCCGGCGAGGAAATCTCCGTCAACATCGAGGAGGGCAAGGTCCTCATCATCCGCCTGATTTCCGTGAGCCCGGCCGACAAGGACGGCCGCCGCACGATCAGCTACGAACTTAACGGCACCGCGCGCGAGACCTTCATCGTCGACAAGACGATCACGCCAAAAACCAAGGCCCGCCCGAAGGCCGATCTCGCCGACGTGACGCACGTCGCCGCCCCGATCCCCGGGCTGATCGCCACCCTCTCCGTCTCCGTCGGCAGCAAAGTCGCGAAGGGCGACAAGCTGCTCATGATGGAAGCGATGAAGATGCAGAACACCGTCTACGCCCCGTGCGACGGCGTCGTCGCCGAACTCCACATCGCCCTCGGCGACACCGTCGAAAGCAAAGACCTTCTCATCAAAATCCGGGCGGCGGGGTGAGCCCAACCGCCCCGTAGCCCGCCTCGTGAGAGGCGGGACAGTTTGCCCGTAAGCGTCCCGTTCTCCCGCGTCTCACGAAACGGGCTACGTTCGAGTCGCCAACGTAGCCCGGCTCGTGCGGGCCGGGACGGAACGACGAATCGAGCCCACCGGTAGCCCAGCGCGTGCGAGCCGGGACCGCCCACCCTCACGCAGGCTCCACGAGTTTCGCGTAAATCCGCCAAAACAACTCCCCCGACGCAGGATCTCTCGGCTCCAAATCGGGATATCCCGCCACCCTCGCGCCGGCAAACGGCCACTCCCGCCGCGTGACGCAAAGCCCCGCCCGCACCGGATTCTCCCTGACATCAGCGCACGCGTCGACAAACGCGCCGCGCCTCCGCTGCTCCTCCCTCAGCACGCTGTCATGCGCCCGATCCTGCCACCGGGCCGCACCCAATTGATTTCCCAAATGCTCCCGCAGAAACCGCGTGGCCGTGTGCTGATCGCTCGTTTCCGCCAGCCCCAGCCAAACCACGTGCCAGTGATCGGGCCTCACCACGTACGCGGGACACGCCTGCGCATATCGTGCGCACGGAGGCAGCACGACTTCGCGAAACCGCGCAGGGAATCGCTCGTCGAGCCAACCCGTCTTTCGGTCTTCGATGGTGTGGGTCCAAAACACCGCCGCTCGACCCTGATCCCACTCGCGCGGCAGCCGCGGTAATTTCAATTTCCGTTCAAACGACATCGCCCTCCCGCCTCTCACGAAGCGGGCTACCGGGCAAGCCCATGCTCCGGCCCAAACTCCAGCTCCGCTTTCTTTCCCCGTCGCCCGCCTCGTGCGAGAGGAACCGACGGGGTCGGGCTTTAGCGCAGCCCAGGGCAGGAGCCCATCAGCCCATCGCAGGGGTCATGTGCGAACGATAGACAGCCAGAGTCGGGGAGCCGGGACGGGGTCGTGGCTTGACTCTCGCCCGGTGCGAACCGCGCTGGCCGCCCAACTCCGTGTGAACTGCCCGGCTCGCCCTCGCGATTCTCGGTGGGCCTCCGCCTATTTCTTCGGGAAGCCGGCGTCGGCTTTCACTTCCTCGATTTGTTTGGTGTGGCGCTCGGAGTGCGCGGCGATGAACAGGAGCCATTGATAGCCGTCGAGTCTTTTGCCCAGCGGCGAGTCGATCGCGTGGTCGCGCAGGCCGGGCGTCGCCTTCAGGAAGGCCAGCGTCGCGGCGCGGCTGGACTCGAAGTGCGTGCGGGCATCGTCGGGTGAGCCGTAGCGGTTGGTCGGGATGAGCGGCTCCGGCGACTTGGCTTTCTGCGTGCGGTCGGGGATCGCGGTGAGCACGAAATCGTCGATGGCCTTCACGTCCTCCCCGGCGGGGCGCGGCGGCGCTTTCATCACCTGGTCCTTGACGAGGCCCCTGAGCATGTCCTCGGCCGAGGCGATGTGCTCGAGCGTCTCGGCGACCGACCAGCGTGCGGGGTCGGCCTTGAATTTCCACTGGGCTGCGGAGAGCCCCTTGGTGGCGGCGAGCACGGCGGCGCGGGTTTTTTCCAGATAAGCGGCGGCCGTTTCGAGCTCGGCGGCCGACGCGGCTGGCGCGCGAAGTCCGGCGAGGGTGAAGGCAAACAGACTGAGGGTGAACAGAAGTTTCTTCATGGTGGGAGGGCGGGTTCAGGCACGCTAGACAGGTCACGGCCTCACTCAAGCCGGAGGCGGACGGCTTCGGCCGTGCCCGCATCCCGTTTCTCCGCGGGAGATGCCGCCGAAGGGGCGGGCGTCCATCAGGGAAAAAACGCAGGACTGCCCCAGGGCTCATGGGGAACCTTGCAGCCCGCCGCCCGGGCCTCCACACCAGCCCGCTCCATGCCCTGGATCGCCGCCAGTCTCGTCTCCGCTTTTTTCCTCGGGTGCTACGATCTTTGCACCAAGCACGCCGTGCGCGACAACGCCGTGCTTCCGGTTCTCTTCTTCGCCAACCTGTGCAGCGCCACCGTCTGGCTGTCGCTCATGGCGCTGCACGCGCTCGCGCCCGCCTCGCTCCCCGCGGCGTTGACCGTCGCGCCGCTGACCGGCCACCAGCACCTCCTCCTCGCGGCGAAATCCCTCTTGGTCGCGTGTTCGTGGATGTGCGGCTACTTTGCGGTGAAACACCTGCCGGTCTCCCTCGCCTCGCCCATCCGCGCCACCGGCCCGGTCTGGACCCTTCTGGGTGCGCTGCTGGTGCTCGGCGAGCGTCCGTCGTGGCTCGAGCTGCTGGGCATCGTGGTCACGCTCGCGTCCTTTGTCGGGCTCTCCGTCGTCGGCGCGCGCGAGGGCATTCACTTCCACCGGAACCGATGGGTCGGCTGGCTCCTCGCCGGCACGCTGCTCGGCGCCACGAGCGGTCTCTATGACAAGTTTCTTCTCGGACGCATCGGCTTCGCCGCGTCGACCGTGCAGGCGTGGTTCTCCATCTACCTCGCCCTGCTGTTTCTCCCGCTCGCCATCGGCTGGAAATTCCGCTGGTGGCCCCGCCAGGAGTTCCACTGGCGCTGGAGCGTGCTCGGGGTCTCCGCCGCGCTGCTGGTCGCCGACTTCGTGTACTTCAGCGCCCTGCGCGATCCCGAGGCCTTGATCTCCCTCGTCTCCAGCTTGCGCCGCGGCGGCACCCTCGTCGCCTTCGCCGGCGGGTTGCTGTTGTTCGGCGAACTCAACGGCCGCCAAAAACTGCCGGCGGTGCTGGGCGTCCTGGCCGGCATCATCCTCACGATCGTCGGGTGATCATCGCAGCGAGACGCCCCGAATAGTCCGGCCTCGGGAAACGGCACGGCGGGGTGTCGAACAACCGCGGCGGTCGGCGCCGTGCGCGATTCAAACCGCGCGCGGCGGCCCCGGCGCGACCAACGCGCGGACCACATCCCGGGGCGCGACCGGTGCAGCGCCGGAAATTTTCGGCGACCGATAGGGAACAAGGGCCAGGCCCACGATCACGAAGTCGAGCACCGCGGTGAACAACATGCCGACGATCGCCTGCCACTCGGTGTAACGTTCCGCGTAGACGTAGATCGCGAGGTTCGCGAAGCCGAACAGCAACCACGTCGCCACACTCACCCCGGCGGCGGAACGCGCCCGCACCAGGCGGACAAGTTGGACCAACGTGGCCGCGGGAAAAACCACGGCGGGCAGAATACCGGCCATTTGGGCGATGCTCATGAGGGAGAAGGGGCGGAACGCACGAAGGTCGCGGGCTCCGCCGGTGGTGGCAGCACGAGGAATCACACCTCGCGGGGCTATCATCCCGTGTCTGGTTAGACGCTGCCGTCGCCGACTGGAAGCCCGCGGCCTTCGAACAACCGCGTCGTTAGGCTTCAACCCTAGCACGGCCGCCCGGACCGTACTGCGCACCGGTTGGCGATTGCCCCGCGTGGGTTGCGCGGGAGGCCGCCGGGCGTCGGGCCTTGGCGCGGCGGGCCACCGCACGAAAAAGGCGGACCCAAAGGTCCGCCTTGCGGCTGGCCGACGAACGGCCGCCCTCCGCTGCGCGGGAGGGAACGGGGATTACTTGCCAAACTCGATCGGGGCGGGCGTCAGCGTGGCGAGTTTGCCATTCGCCCGGACGAGGACGGTGGGGACGGCTTTCGCCGTGGTGGAGCCCACGGGGTAACGGACCACCACCGTGAACTCCGCTTTGCCGGCCGGGGCGGACGTGTAGGCGAACTCCAACGTGCCGGTCGCGCCCGCGCCGGGTGAAATCTCGGGCACGTTGGCGCCGGACACACTCAGCAACGTCCAATCGGTGGGCAGCACGATCGCCCAACCGAGGGCGGCGGGCTGGCCATCGTAGCTGACCGAGGCGGTCAGGGCGACACTGCCGCCGCCGGCGGCCAGCGCGGTGGAATCGGCCTTGAGCGAAGCGGTTTGAGCGAAGGCCACGCTGGCCGCACAGAGAGCGGCCGTGGCGAAGAGACGACGGAGGAAGGAGGCGTTTTTCATAGAGGGTCGATGAGTTGAGCGTTGGGTGCTGGGAGCGAAACGAGGGAACCGCGCTCTCTGCGCCCTTTGCGTTTATCACGGATTGCGCAGATATCACGGACAAAAACAGCGGGCTGGCGCGACTCGCCCAGCCCACCGCGGGGAGAAAAACTAGGGCACGGGTTCGTAACCGTCTTCGGTCCCGCCGGCAGGACGGTAGGCGCCCGTGCGGACCGTGCCGGCGCGATTGTTGTACAGTTCGATCACGCGGGTGAGTTCGATGAGGTCGATCTTGCCGTCGCGAACGCCGCCGCGCGCGGTGTCGGCCGAGTGATAGGCCGCCAAGGCGACCGTGGCCGAATCTGCCGTGGCGAAATCGGGATTGAAGCCGTCTTCCGTCGCCGTGGTCGCGACCGAGTAGCGGCCGGTGCGGACGGTGCCATTGCGCGTGTTGAAGAGTTCGATCACGCGCGTGAGCTCGATCAGGCCGAGGCGGAAATCCTGGTTCGTGTCGGCCGAGTGGGCGGAGACGC
>JBIKOK010000277.1:0-8409 GCA_044358025.1 Opitutaceae bacterium | reverse complement strand
CAAGACCTACGATTCGCAGGCGAACAAGCTCTGGCCGCGCCCCGAGCGGGAGCAGCGCGATTTCCTCGATGCGATCCGCCAGGGGCGACCGCCGATGTATACGGCGGAGGCGTTGCACCGCCTGTGCACGACGCTGCACCTCGGGGCGATCGCGATGGAGCTGGGGCGTCCGCTCAAATGGGACCCGGTGAAGGAGGAGTTCGACGACGCGGCGGCGAATGCGCTGCGCACGCGGACGATGCGGGACGATTGGAAAAAGAAGGCGCGGAGCTGAGGGTTGTCCGAACGAGCGGCAAGCGAGTGGTGGGGCTCGCGGCGCCTCACTCCTCCGTGGCGGCGCGGGGGGCCGCGGCAGGCGGAGTGGCGGCGGCGCTGAGCTTGGGCGATTGCCAGCGGAAGGCGGACATTGCGCGGAGTTCGCGCACGAAGACTTCCTCGCCGCACACGACGAGGTGGGCCCAGGTGTCTTCGGCGGCGACTTTGCGCTGGTCGAGCAACTGGAAGCCCTTGGGGTCGGCTTTGATCAGGAGCAGAATGCCGCGTTCATCGAGGGCGAGGATGCGGTCGCCTTGCGCGACGAGGCTCACGTATTTGCCGAAGGCATCGGAGTTCCAGATACGTGTGCCGGTTTTGAGGTCGATGCAGGTGAAGCGTTGGTTGCCCATGTGCAGGTAGGCGTGGCCGTCGATGACCACGGGCGAGGACATGTAGCCTTGGGCATTGTTGCTCCAGGCCTCCTGCACGTCGAAGGCGCCCGCAGCCTTCGCGACCGAGTAGAGCCAGCTGCGGTTTTGATAACTGCTCGTGAAGACGGCGTCGCCCACCACGGTGGGCGTCAGGATGTTCATCCCGCGAAAGGACGGCACGGGGTGGGACCAGAGCACTTGGCCGGATTCCGGATCGATGCCGGCGAGGTTCTCGCGCGACTGCACGACGAGTTGGCGCTGGCCGTGGATCGTCGCGAGCACCGGCGAGGAAAACGAACCGGCGGACATGACGCCGGGTTTGCCTTCGAACGAGCGCCAGATGATTTCGCCGGTGGCCTGCTTGAGTTTTACGAGGGAGTTGGCGGCTTGGATGTAGATCGCGTCGCCGTCGAGGAGAGGAGAGCACACGAGGCCGAAGTCGGGGACGCCGGTGCCGTATTTTTTGACGAAGTCAACGGACCACTGCTCTTTGCCGGTGAGGGCATCGACAGCGACGAGGACGTCGCGCATGCCGGCGACGAAGACGAGTTTTCCGTTGGTGGCGGGGGTGGCGCGAATCCAGTCGCCGCGAGATTTGGCGTAGAACGGCACGGACAGGGCGCCGGCCCAGGAGTGACTCCAAAGCTCTTGGCCGGTCAGGCGATCGAGCGCGCGCACGACCTCGGTGGATTTGTCGCGCGTCTCGGTGACGAAGATACGGTCGGCGGAGACGATGGGACCGGAGTAGCTCGGGCCGAGGGGGAGGGTCCAGATGGGCTTGAGGGTGTCTTCGCTCAGCTTCGCGGGCCAGGCTGGGCCGGCGACCTGGCCATCACGGGAGGGGCCGCGCCACTGGGTCCAGGTTGTGGCGGCCGGGACTTCGGCGGCGATGAGAACGGAGGCGGGCGCTCCGCTCACGGCGAGCGCAAGGAGAAGGCCGAGTTTTGGAAAGGAAAGAGGGCGGGGAGGGGGCATCGGACAATGGCTACGCGCGAGCGGGCGCGCTGGATGCCGGTGAATGTTGGCCGAGCGCGGTGGCTTAGCCCGAGAGGGACACCGCGGGTGGAGGCGGAGCGGCGGTGAGGTGGCGCTACGGACGCGAGGCCGTGACGGGCTGCGCGCGGGCGAGCGCGGCGAGCCGGGCCAACTCCACGGCGCTCAGCGCGCGGTTGAAGACGGCCACGCCGCCGATCCAGCCGGTGAAGCCGACGCTGCGGCTGCTGTGGATCACGCGGCCGATGGTGAAGGGGCCGCCGCTGCCGTCGTTCGCGGGAGAGTAGAGCCGGTCGTGGGAAAACCACCACGGGTTGAGCCGCAGGGCGGCGAGATCGCGGGCGGTTTCGGTCAAGGTGCCGTCGGCGCCGCGGCGGAGCGTGACCTGAAGACGCGTGTAGCGGAATTCGCGGAGCTCGACGCGTTCGTCGGCAGATTCGCGGAGGATTTTGGAGGAGACGAGCTGATCCTCGGGCGGGTTGTAGAATTGGTCGGGGGGAAACGCAGGGTCCTCGCCGGGCTGGAGGCCGGGCTCGCGGTGGAGGCGGCCCTGGAGCCAGGCGTTGTAGGCGGATTTGATGAGGGTGTCGGTCTTGGGATTCTCGAGCCAGCGGTCGCCGGAGACGCCGTTGAGCCAGCCGGTGAGTTCGTGGGTGGCGTGGTGGTAGGTCATCGCGAAGCACTGCCAGGAGGCGTCGAGGACGGCGGCCGGTGAATCGGCGGGGACGGCGGGCGAGATGTCGGCCGAGTTGCACTTGTGGAGCGCGTATTTGTTGAGGAAGGAACTCGCGCCGTTTTCGGAGACGTGGCCGCAGGCAGAGCCGGCTTTGTTGAGGCCGGCGAAGAGGGCGTATTGGCGCTGGCCGCGCTCGACCTTCTTGATGCCGGCGGTCTCGTTTTGTTTCAGGTCGGTCCCCTCGTGCCAGATGCCGGCGAGGGCGTGGTTGCCGCTCTCGCGAATGGCCCAGACGACGACGGTGACGGATTGGTGGGGGCCTTTGAGGTCGAGGGGGGAATCGTGCAGGCGGGCGCGCGGCACGAAGAGAAACGGGCGGAACGTGGCGTCGGTCTCCTGCCGGATGCGGATCGCCTCGCCGAAGGGACCGCGGCCGAGGAGCGGGAAATCCGCGTAGGTGGCCGTGCGGCCCTCGCCCCAGTAGTCGTGGACGTAGTTGCCGGCATCGAGGGCGAAATGGTTCGTCGCGCCGGCCGGCACGTGGGCAGTGAAGCGGCGCGCGCCCGCGGGTTCGCGCTGCACGAAGTCCCAAAACGCGACGCAGCCGGGCGTGGCGGTGACGGTGGCGACGCGGTCGGCGACAGTCGCGGCCGAAAGCTCGGCGACAATGAGCGCGGAAAGCGCGGCGACGAAGCGGAGGCAGTATGACATGAGAAGTTTAAGCGAGATGGCGGGCAACGACGGCCATCGTGTCGCGCTGGTAGCGCTCGACGAGGGCGCGGGCTTTTTCGGCCTTGGCGCGGGCGGCGGCCGGGTCCTTCGCCATGGCAAGGACGGCGGGAGCGACCTTCTTCTTGTCCGCTTCCACGTCCATGTCGAAGAGCCAGTCGCCGAGGCCGATGGTGCGCCACATGTCGCCCTTGCTCGATTGCTCGGCCCAGCGGCAGACGATGGCGGGAATCCCGGCGCCGATGCACATGATGGGGCTGTGCTGCTCGTGGCCGAAGAGGCCGGCGCTGCGGCGATAGGTGCTGAGGGCTTCGTCGGTGAGCCAGAATTTTTCCCGCCAAACCACGCGCGGTTTCACATCGGCCGGGAGGTGGTCGTAGAGCTGTTCCTTGCCGACGGTCATCTGGGTTTTGTCTTCGGGGCAGAGGAGGATCTTCAATTTCGTTTCGCGGACGACGGCGTTGATCGCCTCGAGGAGTGGGGCGTGGTCGGCGGCCTTCATCGCTTCGTTGCGCGCGTGGCGGGTCTCATCCTTGGGTGAGTTTCGGATCAACCAGTAGGGCGTGTAGCGAAGCTTCGGAATGCAGCAGAGAAACTGGCCGGGGGTGAGGTCGTGGGCGGCGAGAAAGGCATCGGCCGCGGCGTCGTTGCGCAGGTCGCAGGCGAAAGCACCGTCGGGGGCGAAGTCGAGCAGCGGGCTCTTGATGTTCTGCGTGCGGGCGAGCTGCAACGACGGCTCGTCGCGGAAGAAAATGAAACGCGCACCGTCCATGGCGGCGCGGTCGTCACTGGCGGAGAAGGAGGAGCCGTGCGTGATGCCGTAGACGCCGTAGGGTTTGCCGACGTGGCGGGCGAAAGCGGCCAAATCTTTCGCGGCGACGAGCGAAGGACCGGAGCCGTGCAGGAGAAAATCGGCCCACGTGAGGGCGTCGGCGAGGGCGGGATTGGAGGCTTTGCCGTTGGCGCCAATGGTGCCCTTGACGATCTGCAACCGAGGGAAGCGACGGTGCTCCATCGCGATCACTTCCGCGGAGAGATCGGCCGAAGCCCAGAGCCGCACCTCGGCGGTCGGGAGGTGTTTTTCGATGAGGGCGAGGACGCCCGGCGTGTGGGCGATGTCGCCGATGTTGACGATCTGCCACGAAGACCGGAGCAGGATGCGCGGGGCGCGACCGGCGGGAACGGCACCGCGGAGCGCGGTGACGAGGGCGGCGGCGGACGCGGAGGCGAGAAAACTGCGGCGATTCATGGGGCATCGCAATCTGGAGGTGGCGACAAGCCGGGCCAACAAAAAGCCGCCGAGTTAGCCGCGGCTCATGAGGGATCGTGAATCGGACTACGATGGAGGTCCCAGGGGAATCTCGGGTTATGCTTGGCTCCTATACGGCGCAACCTGCAGTTCGCTCGTGGGCGGGACCGTAGAGAATCAACGCCTCACCCTTCCGCACTTCGCGGCCTGGAAGAACTGATCGCTGAGTCGCGGTAAGTGTAGCACTCAATTCCTTCCGGTCCTATCGCACGAGCCGGCTTTGGTTGCTGTGATTCACACGGGCAGAAAGCGTGTTATTCGAATCGGGGACGCGGGCGCACGGAAGAGCGGGTGACAGAAAATGGGGGACGCGTTCTCCGCTTGGCCCCAAACCCCAAAGCCTGACGCCGTCCGGGTGCTCCCACGATTCCTCTGCACAAAGGACGCGACATTGCCCCGCCGCTGCTGCGGCAGATCGCGAAGGACATTGGCCTGACGGTGGAGGAGTTTCTCGGCCGGCGGTGAGGATGAGCGGACCCGAAGCGTCGCCGCCAGGATGCGCGGCAAAGGGGCGGGATTGCGCGTGAAGTGCCCGAGCGAGCGGCTGAAGGAACGCATGGGACGGGTTCATCGCTCGATCCCAAACCACAAAGCCAGACCCGTTCGGTTGATCCGACCGACCGTCCTCTTCCGCAGGGCTCGTGGTCTGGTAGCTGGTGGGAGCTCCATTCGGCATGGCCGCCCTACGGGATACGTCGCGCGCGCCCTGCATCGTCGTCACTCGTCCGGTTCAGTAGGCTGGGCGGCGAGTGCGGAGGCGGCGGTGATGAATGCGATCAGCTCGTCGAGTTGAGCGTCCGTGTAGTGCGGATGCGACTGCATCGTCGCCCCGGGTAGGACACTCGTCGGGGCGCGCACGTATTTTTTGAAATAGGCGGCGTTGTAGCTCGCGTGGGCGGCCAGAACCTCGAAGGGCCGGTCGGATTTGGTGCCGCCGAACATCGTGCCCGCGCCGCGGTGACAGCTCGCGCACGCATTGATCCAAATCTCGCGACCGGCGGCCGCGCGCGGTGTCAGGGCAGCCCCCTTGCCGGTGAAGGCATCCCGAAAACGCTCGGTGAAGGTCGCGATCTCGAGTGTGTTAACACCCCATGGGCGTTTGGGGTTGATATCGAGGAGGGAGCCGACAGCAGGCACAAGTTCCGTGGCGACATGGACAATATAGGGGCCCGGATCGTGCCTGCGTCCGGGCGGCGGCCACTGGTCGGGGCCGATGCCGTTGATCTCAAGCACAAGAAAAGGCCGGTAGGTTGCGATGAAGTCCTGACGAAATACGGAAGCGTAGCCGTCTTTGCACGTGGTGAGGATCACATCGGTGTCGCGTGTGCGCGGGAGAGCGTGCCAGAGGTCGGAGAGGAAGAGTGCGGTCACTTCTTGCTTACCGGGGAGGAAAGCGTCGGTGAGCGTGAGTTTCGTCGTGGGCAGCGCGCGCAGATCAGCCCAGCGCACGTAGTGGGTTTCCGCGGCAGGCAAGCCAGCGAGTTTGCCGGTGAGAGCGAGGTCCGTGGGCGCGGACCGTTCGCGGTGGAGATCGAGCGCGGAGAGCGGCAGCGCGACGCAGAGCGCGAGCGCGCCAATGCAGGAGCGGCGGCGGAGGGTTCTCATGATAAAAACGCGAAGCTCACTTCAGCGATGACAGTTCGACGTAGCAGCCGAGATCGATGGGGCTCTCGACTCCGAGGAATGCGCGGGCCGGGCTTGGCGTTCATTTGGCCGAAGCGAGCTCGTCGTCGCGCGTATTCAGGAACAGGACCACGAGAGCGACAATGGTGAACATCCGGGAGGCGGTCCCCAGGCCGTTCCACTGGGAAGATTGCCACATCAGGAACCACTCGCCGCCGATGGTGACAAACGCGACGAGCCAGAGGAGGAGGTTCAAAACGAGACCAGCCACGGCCAGGTGCTTGGCCCGCTGAAACGTGGCGGCGTCGGCGTGCCGCATCTGCCAGAGTCGCCCGGCACCGAGGAAGATAATCACCGAGGCAGCCGCCTCCCAGAGAATGATCGAGGCGTAGCCGAGATGGTAGATCGGTTCGCTTTGAATTGCGCGCCACATCAGGGCATTGCCCGGAAACGTCGTGTCCATCGCAAGGACATGGCGGACGAATTCGTAGTTGGACTTGTAGTCGGTGACGTTGTTGAGCGCGACGATGAGAAGATAGAGCCCGATGGCGGCGCCGAGGATGATTTTGGATAGTCGGACGAGCATGGTAGAATGATTTCGCCGGAGCGCATGCACTGGAGCCCAAGAATGGAATAGGGGTAAATCTTGAAGCGGGCGTGAGCCGGACGATGCGCTTCGGCAGTAGGACGTAGAGCGCCCCGTCGGGGCCGGTGCTCACCATGTGCTGTTGGTGCCGTCGATGTTTTGGAAGTCCACGCGATATTCCTTGCCGCTCTTCAGGCGAACGCGCACTCCGGTCAAATATGTGACGCCGCCGGGCTGTAACGGAGTGATGGATTCGATGGGTTGGAGTTGGTCCTCGGTCCACGGAATGCCGTCGGTCCGGTGCAACAGCACGGAGACCAACAGATCGGGAGCGGCAAATCGTTCCTGGTCGGTGGCGGTGGCGTAGATCACGGTGCTACGCGCGGCCTCAGGATTCCTGCCCGCGTGGGAGCGAACCGTCAGATCCGACCAGCCTTGGTAAACCGTCAGCGCCAGCTGCCGGCCCGGGATGGCCGCCTGCAAAGAGGCGCGTCCTCCGATGGTCGTCTTCGTGATGATGGGTTCACCCTTGATGTGCGGCAGGCCGAAGTGGCTGATTCGAACACGGGTCCGGTAGATCCGGCGGAGCCGATCTATTCGGATTTCACCTCCCGGAATCATAATGGTGGCCATGTCCACCGTGGGCGGAACGTGGTAGGTGAACATGGCCTGGCGGTAGAGCACACCATCGCGGAACCCCGCGGAACTCACCGCAGTCGGTAGAACGTAGGAACTGAGTTCGCTCTGATAGTTGCCAGCATCGAAAGTCAGGGCACCGGGCACGATACCGTCCTCCCCGGCATTTTCCCAGGGGAAGGCGGAATTGTAGACCAGTCGTGAGTAGTTCGGATTCTGATCGCGAATTTTGCTAGGGCGGATCTCCGCGACGCCGGTTTCTCCGTGATTGGTTACTAGAAACCCCGGCCCGGGCCAGAATTGGTTGTAGATGTCCTTTTTCCCGAGATTGCCCCATGCGCCCATCTCCTCTTTGGCCGTCCAAAAAGGATGGTCCTTCGGCAAAAGCAGGCCGGAGAAACTCAAGAACATCCAGTAGGTGCTCCCTGAGCAGCTATAGCTTTGGATGGCTGGCGGAAACAGGCCGTAGAATCCCAAGGCTGGAACTCCCCGGTAGAAAAAGTCCGGGTGGGTGGTGAATTGCAGGAGAGCACCCGAAGCAACCCGACGTGCCAGGCCGGGAGGCAAGGCCTTGGTCGATTGGCCCCGCAACTGCGCCGCCACCATGCCCGCACTCGCTCCCAAGCGATAGAGGATGCTGCGGCCATACATGATCACCTCGCCGTTGCGGCCAAAGATTTGAGGATAGTGATCGGAGAACTCCTCAAAGTGCCGGTCCAGGAGGGCTGCGCGCTCCGGATAGTGGGTCCTGCCAAACCGAGAAGCCCAAACGGCACCGTAGAGATGGAATACATGCGGGGTGTAATAGTCGTAACTCGTATCTCGATACCAACCGTTGCCGGCGTGCTGCAAAATCAGATTATCAACATGGCGGAGCATCAGTTTCTCATCGTGGTCATAGCCGTTGATGGCCAGAAACGTGATCATCATGACATTGAACCAGCGCCAGTTGTGGGAGAGCGTGTGACTGACCGACCATTCCTGCATGGTAGTGGCCACCTTCGTCTTTTCGTCTGAACTCAACGCATCCCAGAAGACCTCCGGTGCAAGAATCATCCACATCGCCAGGTTGCCCAGTTCGCACGTCTGTTGGCGGTGCCGGTCGAAGTCGCGCGCACGACCGATGAAATAGGCCGATTGCGAATTGGTCAGCAATTCGAGCAGGTGATAC
>JBIKOK010000276.1:0-8417 GCA_044358025.1 Opitutaceae bacterium | reverse complement strand
CGGAGCTGAGGAACAGGTCGGTGCCGTCGGGCGAGGCGGGCATCGCGTCGTAGGCGGCGGCGGTGTCGTGGCCGGGGACGGCGATGACCTCGGTGCCGGCGAGTTCGGGGAAATCTTTCACCTGGCCAAGGCGCGTGCCGGACAGAATGGGCGGGGAGAACCACTGGGGCGGGAGGCGGAAATGTTTCAGCGCGGCGCCGGACCAGTCGGTCGAGTGGACGTCGAGGAGCTGCGTCGTGCTCGCGATGGTGAGCTCGTTTTCCATCCGGCCCGACAGCAGGAAATTGAAGTAGTCGGGCAGGAAAAGGCAGCGCGTGGCGAGGTCGGTGAGGGCGGGGCAGCTCGCGACGGTTTCCTCGAGTTGGAGCGAGGAATTGTAGAACACGTTCGGAATGCCGGTGGCCGCGTAGATGCGTTCGAGGGCGGCGCGGGTGTTGGCGAGGCGCTTGAGGCCGCGTTGCGTGCGTGCGTCGCGGTAGGCATGGACCGGGAAGACGAGGCGGCCCGCGTCGTCGACCAGCGCGAAATCGACCCCCCATACGTCGACGCCGACGGAGGCGAGTTTTGCGCGGCGGGGGAGGGCGGCGACCGCCTTGCGGAGGCCGGTCTGCGCTTCGTGCCAGAGGGTGCCGATATCCCAGTAGTCATGGCCGCCGAGCGTGCGAAACGAATTGGGGAAACGGTGGACTTCGGTGAGGGTGAGGCGGTTTTTCGACCAGGCGCCGAGGATAACGCGACCGCTGGTGGCGCCGAGATCGACGGCGGCGGTATAGATCGTGGAGGACATACGTGAGGCTAGGGAAAGGGACAGGGAGCGCGCGGTCACGGCAAAATCGCGCGCGTTTGCGTGCGAAAAATTGCCGCGATTTCACCACGCCGCCGCCGGATTTTCATTTGCAAGGCGCGGCGCACCCCGCACGTTTTCCCCTCCATGCTCAACACCGAGCGAAAACCCATCACCGGCAAACGTGTGCAGCTCATGGCCACGTGCCTGTGCGACGCTTTCTACGACGACGTGGCCATGGCCACCGTCCAAGTGCTTGAGCACCTCGGGGTGGAGGTGGTGTTCCCCGACGGGCAGACCTGCTGCGGGCAGCCGGCGTTCAATGGCGGCGACTGGACCGCGTCCCGCAAAGTCGTGCGGCATACGGTGAAAACGTTTGCGGGCGACGAGCCCGTGGTGGTGCCGTCGGGCTCGTGTGCGGCGATGATGTTTCACGGCACGGTGCTGGAATTCGAAAAGGAACCGGATCTCGGCGAGGTCGAGGCGCTGGGCCGGCGCACGTGGGAGCTGGGCGATTTTATTGTGAACGGGCTTGGGGTGAAGACGTGGCCGGGGCGCTTCGCGGCGACCGTGGCGTTTCACCGGTCCTGTCACTCGCGGGGCACGGGCAGCAGCGCGGCGGCCGCGACGTTGCTCGGTTCGGTCGCGGGGCTGAAGATCGTGGAGTTTGGGGAGGGCGAACAGTGCTGCGGGTTCGGCGGCACCTTCTCGGTGGCGTTTCCCAACATTTCGGCGAGCATGGGCGCGTTGAAGCTGGACCACATCCGGGCGGTGAAACCCGACGTGCTCGTGTCGGGCGATATGAGCTGCATGATGCATCTCGGCGGCCTGGCCAAGGAGGAGGGCAAGCCGATCAAGACCATGCACCTCGCCCAGGTGCTCCGCGACGCGCTGAAGAACGCCGGCTTGCTTCGATCAGTAGCGAGCAGTGACTAGCGAGTAGCGAGCATCCGATCCGAGCGCCCCGAGGCTTTTCTACTCGCTACCCGCTACGCACTACCCGCTACTTTCCCCAATGCGTTTCCAGCAAATCGACCAGTTTGCGGCCGAACTCAAAGCCGACACCCGTGCGGCGGTTTACGACGGCTCGAAGAAGGGCCACGAGAAACGCACCAAGCTGCTCTTCGACGAATTTCCCGACGCCAACCGCCTGCGCCAGATCGCGGGCGAGGTGAAACAGCACGTCGTCGAAAACCTCGATACCTACCTGCCGCAGGTCGAGGCGAAGCTGAAAGCCAACGGGGTGATCGTGCACTGGGCCGCCACCGCCGAGGCCGCTAACGAGGCCGTGCTCGGGATCATGCGCGCCCGCGGCGCGACGAAAATGGTGAAGGCGAAGACGATGGTCAGCGAGGAGACGGAGCTCGCCCACTTTTTGGAAAAGCACGGGATGGAGGCGCTCGAGACCGATCTCGGCGAGTTCATCGTGCAGATCGACGGCGACCACCCGTCGCACATCGTCAAGCCGATCATCCACAAGAACCGCCGCGAGATCGCGACCTCGTTCGAGAAGAACGGCCTCGGCGCCTACAACGACGACCCGCAGACGATCACGCGGCGGGCGCGGAATTTCCTCCGCCACAAATACCTCGAGGCCGACGTCGGACTGACGGGGGCGAATTTCGTTTCCGCCGAGAGCGGCCGGCTCGTGCTCGTGACCAACGAGGGCAACTCGCGCTTCTGCCTTGCCGCGACGAAGTGCCACATCGCGATGGTGGGCATCGAGAAAATTGTGCCGCGCGACTACGACCTCGCGCTCTTTCTGAACCTGCTCGCGCGCAGCGGCACCGCGCAGGAGGTCACGGTCTACACCGAGTTCATCAGCGGACCGAAATCGCCGACGCAGCCCGACGGTCCGGAGGAGATGCATGTGATCTTCGTCGACAACGGCCGCACCGAGGTGCTCGCGAGCGATTGCCGCGACATTCTGCGCTGCATCCGTTGCGGCGCCTGCCTCAACGTGTGCCCGGTCTATCGGCAGGCGAGCGGCCATGCGTATCGCAGCGTTTATCCGGGACCGGTCGGCGCGGTGCTTTCGCCGCTGCTGATGAAGGAAAAATTTCCGCAAAAGGCGGATCTGCCGAAAGCCTCGACGCTCTGCGGGGCCTGCCACGAGGTGTGTCCGGTCAACATCCCGATTCCCGATTTGCTCCTGCGTCTGCGCAACCGCGCCAAGGAGGAAAACGTCCCGTCGCCCGGCACGCCCCCGATGGGCGCGTGGGCTTTGCTGGCGTCGCAGCCGACGGCGTGGAAGGCGTCGCTCTTTGGCGGCAAGATCATCAATTATCTGCCGACCAAGCTGCTGCCGATCCCCGCGCTGCGCGCGTGGGAGGCGAAGCGGTCGCTGCCGGAGTGGCGCGGCGGTGAATTCAGAAGGTGGCTGAAGACGCGAAAGAGTCGGGCGGACTGAAATCCGCCCGACCGCACCCGCGATGAATCTGCACCCCAAAGTCGAGCCCTTCATCGCGCCGGAGACCGTGATGCGCGAGTTCTCGGCGCGGGCCGTGATCACGGGCGCCATCCTCGGCCTGATTTTCGGCGCGTCGTCGCTCTATCTGGTGCTCAAGGTCGGTCTGACGGTGAGCGCGTCGATTCCGGTGGCGGTGATCTCGCTCGCGATGTTCCGCGGGTGGTCAAAGGTCGGCGGGCGCGACGCGACGATCCTCGAAAACAACATCACGCAGACCGCGGGCTCGGCGGGCGAGTCGATCGCGTTCGGGGTCGGCGTGACAATGCCGGCGATTCTGATTCTCGGCTTTGATCTCGAGCTCTCGCGCGTGCTGATCGTCGCGCTGATGGGCGGCCTGCTGGGTATCTTGATGATGATCCCGCTGCGCCGCGCGCTCATCGTGAAGGAACACGGCGTGTTGAAGTACCCCGAGGGCACCGCGTGCGCCGCGGTGCTCAAGGCCGGCGCTTCGCCGGCCTGCCGCGCCGCCGCCTCGCCGCAGGCCCAGGCCGAGATGCGCGCCGCCGCAGCGGCCGGACTCGGCGCGTCGCCGGGGGCGAAGGTGATCTTCACCGGCTTCGGGATCGGCCTGCTCTACAAGACGCTCAACGTCGCGTTCAAGGGCTGGAAGGACGTCCCTGAAAAGGTCTTTGGCGCGCCGCTCAAGGGCGGTTCGGTGGGGGCGGAAATTTCGCCGGAGCTCGTCGGCGTCGGCTACATCATCGGCCCGCGCATCGCGTCGATCATGTGTGCGGGCGGTGTACTGAGTTACCTGCTGCTGATTCCGCTGATCAAATTTTTCGGCGACGCCATTCCCGGGGCGCTTGCGCCTGGCACGATGCCCATCGCCGACATGGGGCCGAACCAGGTCCGCGGCGCCTACATCCTCTATATCGGTGCCGGGGCGGTGGCGGCGGGCGGAATCTTCAGTTTGATCCAATCGCTGCCCACGATCTGGCACGGCCTCAAGGGCGGCTTGCGCGACATCGGGATCGGCCGCGTCGCGGGTGCCGCCGCGGAATTTGTGCCGCGCACCGACCGTGATCTCTCGATGAAGTTTGTCGGCAGCGGCATCGTCGTGTTGGTCGCCGCCGTGACGCTGGCGCCCTCGCTGCACATGAATCTCCTCGGGGCGCTGCTGATCGTCGTGTTCGGTTTTATCTTCGTGACGGTCTCGTCGCGGCTCACCGGCGAAATCGGTTC
Source organism: Opitutaceae bacterium (assembly GCA_044358025.1). Lineage (GTDB taxonomy): Bacteria > Verrucomicrobiota > Verrucomicrobiia > Opitutales > Opitutaceae > GAS368. Next base: position 3,981 of record JBIKOK010000276.1, on the reverse strand, counting down.
CTCCTCGAATCCGATCTCCGGGATGACGGTGGCGACGTTGTTGTTCACCTGCCTGATCTTCCTCTTGGTCGGCTGGACCGGCGGTCGCTACTACGTGACGGCCCTGTCGGTGGGGGCGATCGTCTGCATCGCCGCTTCCCAGGGCGGCACGACCTCGCAGGATCTGAAGACCGGTCACCTCCTCGGGGCGACGCCCAAGTATCAGCAGATCGCGATTCTCGCGGGCGCGCTCCTCTCGGCGCTGCTGCTCGGGCCGATTCTGCTTAAGCTGAACGACACCGCGACCGTCTACATGCCCGCGGCCGAGGTCGCGCCGGCCGGCTTGCAGACCGACGTGAGCAAGCTGGAAAAACGCGAGTCGCTCATCGGCCCGCAGGCCCGCGACGATGCGGGTTCGTATTTCGTGTGGCACAAGTCCGACGATGTGGGCGGGCCCGCCGGAAAATATTTGGTCAACGCGAGCGGGGCGGTCGTCTGGCTGGTCGATCCCGGCATCAACGGCGCGCACAACAAGCGGCCCGACGGCACGACGGTGCGGAAGTTCGACGCGCCCAAGGCGACGCTGATGTCGTATATCATCAAGGGCATCCTCGACCAAAAACTGCCCTGGGCGCTCGTGCTCCTCGGGGTGATGATTGCGGTGACGCTGGAGCTGTCGTTCGTGCCGGCGCTCGCGTTTGCGGTGGGCGTCTACCTGCCGCTCTCCGCGTCCTCGCCGATCTTTGCCGGCGGACTCGTGCGCTGGCTGGTCGACCGCCAGATGCGCCGGCGGGCGTCGCATGCCGCGATGACCGACGTGCAGTTCACCGAGGAGAGCGACAAGAGCCCCGGGGTGCTGCTGGCGTCGGGCTACATAGCGGGCGGCGCGATCGCCGGCATCATCATCGCGTTCCTCGCGGGGGTGCTCGACCAGTTCGATGCGGCACTGCAAAAATGGTCGACGGCGAACAATCCGTTCTTCGAGGGACCGAACGCCGATGCGCTGTCGATGATCCCGTTCGTCGCGATCTGCGGGTTTCTTTATTTGGTGGGCCGCGAAAAACTCCTCACTCCGAAGAAAATCTGACATGTCCTCCGCCGACGATCGTGAATCCATTCTTTCCCGGGTGCGCGGGGCGCTGGCGCCGCTGCACGAGCGCGCGGCCATGCCCCAGTACACGACGGAGATCGCCGTGATGCGCGCGATGATGGGCAACCGCGATGCGCTCGCGGTGTTCACCGAGCGCATCGCCCTGGTGAACGGCCTCGCCCTCACCGACCCCGCCGCCCTCGTGGCGCGGCTGCGGGAGAACCAATGGCTGCGCGGTTACTGCGATCCCGCGCTCTGGCCGTCGCTCGCGCCACACTTCGGCGCCGATTTTAGGGTGGACACGGCCTACGACCGGAAGCGCGTGGACGACTACGCCTTTGGCATCACGCGGGCCGCCGCGGCGATTGCGGAGACGGGCACGATCGTGCTCAACGACGCCACAACGTCGCGCCGCCTCGCGGCGCTCACGCCGTGGGTGCACATCGCCGTCGTCGAACGCACCCAAATATTTGCCGACCTGCCGGAGGCGGTTGCGGCGCTGGGGTCCGATTCCAATGTGATCTGGGTGACGGGCCCGTCGAAGACCGCCGACGTCGAGGGCATTTTGATCGAGGGCGTGCACGGCCCCGGGATTCAGATCGCGCTCGTGGTGTGAGGCGGGCCTACGCGGCTGCGAGCCGGAGTTCGACGCGGAAGCCGCGGGGCAGGCGATTGGAGAAATGCACCTCGCCGCCGCAAGCGGTGATACTGCTGCGCACAATGGCGAGCCCGAGACCCGCGCCGCCCGTCTCGCGGGTGCGGGCGGTTTCGGGCCGGTAAAACGGTTCGCCGAGCCGGGCCAGCGCTTCCGGCGGCACGCCCGGCCCGTCGTCCTCGACCGTCACGCTGACGTCGGCACCGTGGCGCACCGCGGTGAGCTGGATCGCGTGGGACACATCGGTATAGCGGACGGCGTTGCGGACCAGATTGCCGAGGGCGCGGGAGAGCAGGGTGGGGTCGGCCCGCACGGAGATTTCTGCGGGAATCGCCACGGTCACGCGAGCGGCCGCCTGCTCGCGGGTCAGCAGGTCGAGCACGAGCGGGGCGAGGGGCACGGCGGCGAGTTCGGCGTCGCGCGCCCGCATCCCGGTCTTGGTGAACGTGAGCAGTTCGGCCACGAGGGCGGCCATTTGTTGGACCTCCTCGCGCACGTCGGCGACGTGGGCGCGCAACGCGGGGTCGGCGCGGGCCTCGATGATTTCGGTGGCGACCTGGAGGCGGCCGATGGGCGAGCCCAGCTCGTGGGCGACGTCGCCCAGAAAACGCTTCTGACCGTTGACGAGGGTGTCGAGCCGCTCGGCCATGCGGTTGACGGAGGAGCCGAGGAGGCCGAGTTCGTCACGGCGGCTGAGCTCCACGCGGGTTTCGAACTGGCCCTCGGCGATGCGCTCGGTGGCGGTCGAGAGCCGCTTGAGCGCGCGGGTGATGCTGCCCACCAAGGGCAGCCAGAACAGCACGGAGAGCAGAAAGGCGCCGGTGCCGATGGCCAGCCAGGGACCGGCGTGGAGGAGCCGGCCGAGAGCGAAGACGGAGGGGGCGCGGATGATGACGGTGCCCTCCGTGGGTGGGCCGAATTCATTGGGGATCGGCACGCGCAGGCCGATCCAGGTGGCGGCGGGGGCGGGGGAGTGAACGAGGAAACGCCCTTCGCTCAGGCGCGCTTCGGGCGGCGGGCGGCCCCCGGGTGGTGGGCCCTCTTTCTTGCGCGGCAGACGGTCGTCGAAGGCGACCGGCGGGCGGCCCTCGGGGGGGCTCTCGCTGCGGGGCGGGCTGGCCCGCGGCGGGCGGCCGTCGGCGCCGGGGCCGCGCCCGCCGGGCCGCTGACCGCGGTTGAGTTCCTCGCGCACAGCGGCGGGCAGATCGACGGAGTCGCCCGCCACCTGCGTTCCCGTGTTGGCGAACAGGAAAAAATCGGCGCCGTATTTTTTCGCGCGCAACCGCAAAATCGCGGGGCGCACGCTCTCCGGCTCGGTGTGGAGGTCGGTGGCGATGGAGTCCCCGATGCTTTGCAGGCGTTCGCCGAGCGCGCCCTGCGTCAGCGATTTCCAGCCGACGCCGAACTGGCTGACGTAAAAGGCTCCCGCCGCCGCCGAGAGCAGCAACAGGTTGGCGAGCAGCCAGAGCGAGACTTTGAGGGTGAGGGGGAAGGCGACTTTCATGCGGAGCGGCGCGGCGGAGCAGCCGGACCTTACGGCGCTCCGCCGGAGAAATCCCGCCTGTTTACGCCGCCTTAACAAAATTCTTCCCGCGGCTCACAGAGTCTTTACCGCCCGGTGGTCTCATGGGCTCCATGAATCACCCCGTCCGTCTTCTCCTCGCCGGCCTCGCCACGGCCTTGGCCGCGGCCGCCGCCGATCCGCAGCTCGAATCCTGGCAGACGGCCCGCACGCGCCGCTACGCGCGCATCTATGTAACCGACGCCGCGCGCCTCGCCGGCACCGCCGTGACCACGTGGACGCGCGGCACCACGTCGCAGCCGACCCCGAGCTACGCGGGCGTGATCCAGGTGGTTTCGTCGGCGAGTTGGGTCTATCTGCGCACGACCGGTCTTGGCACGCACGTGATGGGTCCGTGGTATGGCAACGCCGCGCACACGCAGGCGTTCCCCAGCTATCCGGCGAATGTCGGGGCGATCGTCCGGATCCCGCGCAAACCAGTGATCGCCGAGGCCAAAACACTGACGGGCCTCGGGCCCATCGGGTGTTTCGTCGACGGCGTCGCGGCCTTCGACAACCGCGATGCGTTTTCCTATCCGACCGCGAGCAAGACCGACGCTTCGCCGATGAACCTAAAATCCGCAGTTGAAACGCGATTTTAGGCGCCAGCCTGCGCCGGACTTCCTGTTGGAGAGGGGGGCTCGGGCACGATACATTTCAACTGCGGCGCAGTGGTCCTGATCCATTCGTGGAGGC
>JBIKOK010000070.1:0-27999 GCA_044358025.1 Opitutaceae bacterium | reverse complement strand
CCCGCCTTCAGCGCCTCGATCCCGATCGTCGTGTGGAGAAAATGCGGCGTCGCGATCACCAGCGCATCGATCTCGCCCGAACGGATCATGTCGGTGCAACTCGCGAACGTCTTCAGCCCCGGCCGGCCCTCGAACGGCTTCAGGCCGGGCGCGAACGCATCGCTCACCGCCGTGAGCGTGCAGCGCGAAATTTTGTTTTCGAGCAGATAGCCCGTGTGGAACTTGCCGATGTTGCCGAGACCGACGATGCCGAGACGAACGTTTTTCATAGAGGGTAAGGCCGAGAGTGTCGTCGCGCGGAAAAAGCCGCGGCAATCACTTTCCGCGAAATTTTCGCCCGCCCCCCCCTCTGCCCGGCCGGGGCGCGCCCCGCCCCGTAACCTTACACTTTTGTAATGTCCCGGAAAGGTCCCGGAGAAAAAACCGTGCTACCTTCCGCTCACTTCCGCGACCCGTTCGCTCCTCGCTCACTCAACCTTCCACCCTCCTCATACCATGAATCCTCCGCACTTTGTTCCCGTCCCCTCGACCCGCCGCCACGCGAAATCCCGCGTGACCGCCCTCGCCGCCCTCGGCCTCTTCGCCCTCGCCGGGGCCCTTGTCGGCGCCTCCGCCACCGGCTCCACCAAAGCCGCCATCGACCTCAAACGCGACGCCACGCCCGTCGCCCGCGGCCAACTCGAAGCCGCCAGCTTCTCCTCCGTCGTGAAACGCGTCGCTCCGAGCGTCGTGAAAATCACCACCGAGACCAAGGCCAAGCGCGTCGCCGCCCGCGGCACCGACCTCCCGCCCGGCTTCGACCATCCCTCGCTCCGCCAGTTCTTCGGCAATCGCCTCCCCGAGATGCGCACGCAGCCGCAAAACGGCCTCGGCTCCGGCGTCATCGTCAGCGCCGACGGCTACGTGGTGACCAACAACCACGTCGTCGACGGCGCCGACCTCGTGACGGTCGCTCTCACCGACGGCCGCGAATTCACCGCCAAGGTCGTCGGCCGCGATCCGCAGACCGACCTCGCCGTCGTCAAAATCGACGCGAAAGATCTTCCCGCCGTCACCTTCGCCGACAGCGCGAAATCCGAAGTCGGCGACCGCGTCCTCGCCATCGGCAATCCCTTCGGCATCGGCGAAACCGTCACCAGCGGCATCGTCAGCGCCAAGGGCCGCAACGTCGGCATCCTCGCCGAGGTCGAAGGCTACGAAGACTTCATCCAAACCGACGCCGCCATCAATCCCGGCAACTCCGGCGGCGCCCTCGTCGACATCAACGGCCGTCTCCTCGGCATCAATACCGCCATCCTCAGTCGCAACGGCGGCTTCCAGGGCGTCGGCCTCGCCGTCCCCGCAAACCTCGTCAGCCAAGTCGCCGACAGCCTCGTCAAAACCGGCAAAGTCACCCGCGGCTACCTCGGCGTGAACATCCAGACCATCACGCCCGCCCTCGCCGAATCCTTCAACTTGAAGAACAACAAGGGCGCGCTCATTGCCGACATTGTCCCCGACAGCCCCGCCGCCAAGGCCGGCCTCCAGGAGGGCGACGTCATCACCGCGCTCAACGGCTCACCCGTCACCGACGCCAATAACCTCAAGAACCAGGTCAGCTCCTTCAGCCCCGGCACCAAACTCAATCTTGACGTCCTTCGCGACGGCAAGACCGAGACCGTCGCCGCGACGACCGCCGAGCGTCCGGGGTCCAAGCGCGCCGGCAAAGGCCTGGAGTCGTTCTCGAAGAACAACGCCGACGACGAGGGCGTGCTCAACGGCGTCGCCGTCGAGGACCTCGACCGCACCAGCCGCCGCGACCTGAATTTCCCCGCCAAGCTCAAGGGCGCGGTCATCACCCAGGTCGACCCCAGCTCCGCCTCCGCCCGCGCCGGCCTCAAGCCCGGTGACGTCATCCTCGAAATCAACCGCGAGCCCGTCGCCAACGCCAAGGACGCCATCGAGCTCAGCACCAAAGCCGAGAGCAAGAAAACGCTCCTCAAGCTCTGGTCCAAGGGCAACACCCTCTTTGTCGTCGTCGACGAAACCGGCTCTGACAAAGACAGCCAGCAGTAAGCACGAAGGGCGGCGTCTCTGACCCGCCCTCTTTCCTTTAGGTTCAGGTCCGTGTTGTTGAACAGTTAGCCATCAATCCGGCATCGGTCTTCGTTGTGGTCGACCGGTGCCGGTTTTCTTTTTCCCGCTTCTTCCGCACTCGCCGCCGCGCAGCCACAGCGGTTACGGTGCAGACCTTCGCTTTCCGCCTTCCGCCCTTCGCCTTCCGTCTTCAGCCTCCTCCCCTCACCATGCGCATCCTCGTCGTCGAAGATGATTCCAAAATCGCCTCCTTCGTCGTGCGCGGACTCAAGCAAGCCGGCTACGCCGCCGACCACGCCCCCGATGGCGAGACCGGCCTCGCCCTCGCCGATTCCACCGACTACGACGCCATGATCGTCGACGTCATGCTGCCCCAACTCGACGGCATCAGCCTCGTCAAACGCCTCCGCGCCGCCCGCCGCGTCACGCCGGTCCTTTTCCTCAGCGCCAAAAGTTCCGTCGACGACCGTATCCGCGGCCTCCAGGCCGGCGGCGACGATTACCTCACCAAACCGTTCGCCTTCTCCGAACTCCTCGCCCGTGTCCACGCCCTCATCCGCCGCGCCTCCCGGTCACCCGAGGCCACCCGCCTCGCCTGCGGCGACGTCACCCTCGATCTGGTCACCCGCGAAGTCACCCGCGCCGGCCAACCCGTCGAGCTGCAGCCGCGCGAATTCACACTCCTCGCGTTCCTCCTCCGCCACGCCGGCCGCCCTGTGAGCAAAACGATGATCCTCGAGCACGTCTGGGACTACAGTTTCGACCCGCAGACCAACGTCGTCGACGTCGTCGTTTCCCGCCTCCGCGCCAAGATCGATCCCGAGCACACACGCCTCGAGACCGTCCGCGGCGTCGGCTACATTTTCCGCCCCCATGTCTGAGCGCGGCACATCCGCCGATCGCCCAAAATCCGATTCGGATCGGCTCTCAGCCGCGTCCATTCAGCCCGACGCCTTTGTCCTCGAACATTCAAAAACGGAAGGGTGACTTGGTCGGCCGCCCGCTTGCGGGCGCGTTTTCGAAGCGCGCGCAAGCGCGCTGACCTACGGCAGACTGAATCGTTCCGGCTCAGCTCTCAGACCTCAGCTCTCAACTTTGAAACCTCCGCCCTCGGCTCTCGGCTCCCAGCTCTCAGCGCTCAACGTGTTCCACCGCCTGCGCCAGTCCCTCGCGCTGCGCCTCGCCGCGCAGTACGCCCTCGTCTTCGCCCTCAGCAGCGGCGCCCTCTTCGGCGTCCTCTATTGGACGCTCGCCGAATCCCTCGACGCCCGCGAACTCGCCGGCCTCGAACGCCAGGTGCGCTCCCTCGCCGACGCCTTCACGCGCGGCGCCCCGGTCGACGTCATCGCGCGCGTGAAAAACAATCCCTCGCCCGAGATGAGCGCTTCCTTCGTCCGCCTCATCGCGCCCGACACCTCCACGTTTTTCCAAAAACTTCCCGACGACTGGGTCGAGACGCAGATCAAATCGATTCCCTTCGGCCCGTTCACCGTAAACCAAGAAGTGCGCACCGAGCGCATCCCGCAAACCGCCCTGCGCGACTACTCCATCGCCACCTACCAATGGCCCACCGGCTGGCAGCTGCAGGTCGGCCGCATCCTCGACAGCCGCGCCGTGCTCCTCGCGCCCTTGAAACGCGCCTTCGCCCTCGTCGGCGCCGGCGCCCTCGTGCTCTCCTTTGCCGCCGGCATTGTCCTCGCCTGGCGCGCCACCCGCCCGCTCCGCGCCGTCTCCGCCACCGCCCGCCGCATCCTCGAAACCGGCGACCTCGCCGCCCGCGTCCCCGCCACCGGCAGCCGCGGCGAACTCGCCACCCTTGTCACCCAGCTCAACACCCTCCTCGACAAAAACGCCGCCCACGTCCGCGTCCTCCGCGAAACCCTCGACAACCTCGCCCACGATCTGCGCACCCCGCTCACGCGCCTCCGCGGCACCGCCGAACTCGCCCTCCAGGACGCCGGCGATCCCGCCGAAGCCCGCGCCGCCCTCGCCGACTGCGTCAACGAATCCGACCGCGTCCTCCACCTCCTCGAGGTCCTCCTCGACATCTCCGCCGCCGAAGCCGGCGCCTTGCAACTCAACCGCGACCACCTCGACGTCCGCACCCTCGTCGACCGCGCCGCCGACCTCTACCGCGAGGTCGCCGAGGAAAAAGACCTCACCGTCCTCGTCGACCAACCCGCCCCGGCCGAGTGCCCGGCCGACGCCATCCGCCTCGGCCAGGCGATCAACAACCTCGTCGACAACGCCCTCAAATACACCCCCGCCGGCGGCACCGTCACGCTCACCACCGCCACCGAGCCCGGCGCCGTCGTCGTCACCGTGTCCGACACCGGCCCCGGCGTGCCGGTCGCCGAGCGCGACGCCATCTGGCGCCGCCTCTACCGCGGCGACAGCAGCCGCTCCCAACGCGGCCTCGGCCTCGGCCTCTCGCTCGTCAAAGCCATCGTCGAAGCCCACGGCGGCACCGCCACCGTCACCGATGCCCCCCGCACCGGCGCCCGCTTCGTCCTCCGCCTGCCCACCGCGTGAGCCTTGCCGCGGCGCCGCAGCGCCATCGCATTGCGCCGCGGCCTTTGACCGCCCGCCCACCACAACCAAACCTCGCGGAACCTCTGCGCGTCCGGCATGACAGTGAGGCATCATGCGCCGCCTCTTCTCCACCCCCATGAGCCTTCACCTCACCGCCCGCCTTTGGCCGCGCGTCCTCGGCGTGGCGTCCCTCCTCCTGGCAGCCCCCCTCCTCGCCGCCGACGCACCGGCGCCGCCAGCCGGAGCGCGCACCGCCGACAAGGATGTGATCGTCTCGTCCACGCCGATGGAGATTGTCGCCGAGGGCTCCGGCGCCCACGCCCAGTTTGTCGTTGCCCGGGAAATCGTGAGTCCCGATTCGACCAGCGACCTGGTCTATGCCATTGCGGCAGAGCCGCTGTTTGGCCGGGTCGGCTTGGCGGGGGTCGGCGATGACGCCGATTTCTTCAAGACCAAGACCTCCCGCCTCGGCTATTTCGCCTACCGACCGAAGGACGGCTACGTGGGCGACGATTCGTTCACCTACACCGTGCGCAACGAAACCTCCGGCCTCGTCTTCAAGAATACCGTCGTCGTCCACGTGAAGCCGGCGCCGCCGATCGTGATGCAAGCGTTCGAAGTCGGCGCCAACCGCGAGCAGGCCATGAACGTCCGCAGCGTCTCGCTCGCCACTCGCCCCAACACCCCCGTCACCCAAAAACTCCCGAATCACGAGGAGTTCATGGCGCTCACCGACCGCGTGCGCATCGTCGACGCCCAGATCGCCTACCTCCTCGACGAAAAAGCCCAGCCGCAGCACGGCACCGCCCGCCTCGACCGCGTCACCGGCCAACTCACCTACGCACCCAATCCCGGCTTCATCGGCGAGGATCGCTTCAAGTATTACACGCTGGACGCCCGCAACCCCCAGCTCGGCGTGGAGAACACCGTCGCGGTCAGCGTCGAGCCGATCCGCACCGTGAAGCACATCGCCGTCGACCGCTCCCGCAGCCGGGAGGTCGACCTCGTGTTCGTCATCAACAATTCGCCCTCGATGGCCGCGCACCAGAGCCGCATCGCGGCCAACCTGAGCCGCTTTCGCCAGCTCTTCCGGGAGCGCGATCTCGACGACCGGATCGGCGTCCTCACGACCGACTTCGTGAACGCCGATCCGGACCGCCGGCCCGGCGATCAGGCCTACTTCAAGTCGGTCCGCTCCGTCGAACTCGACGCCGCGGGCCACCCGGTGGTCGACAGCCGCGGCCGGCCGAAGCCGACGACCAAACGCGTCGCGAGCAACGGCACGCTCGTGACGCTCCCGGTGCTGCCCCAGCCTTGGATCACGCCCCAGACGCCCGACCCTCTGTTTGCCGAGCTCGTAAAAGTCGGCACCAACGGCGACAGCAACCGCACGGCGTTCACCTCCGTCTACAATTTCGTCGCCGGGTCCTACCACCGCGAGCACGTCTTTCTCCGCCCCGAAGCCACCACCATCGTGGTCTTTTTCATGGACGAGGAAGAGACGCGCATGGCCACGTGGAAGGAGCAAAAAAACGGGTCCCGGCAGGCCGAGTGGATCGAAAATGGCAAACTCCCCGACCTGCTCAACCAGTACAACGCGCGCCACCCCGCCCAACGCCAGACCCTGGACGGCTACATCAACACCTGGGTGCTGCGCCCCTTCATCATCGCCAAGGGCAACAAGCGCGGAAAAATCGAAATGCACGCCGTGGTCTCGCCGAACAACGTCTCGCACCGGCGCGCCGCCGAGCTCACCGGCGGCACCGTGCTGAACATCGACAGCGATTTCTCCGGCCCGCTCGCCGCGCTCGGCGACCGCATCGCCGACACCGTCGCCGTCGCCCTCGAGCCGGTCGAGGGCGCCGCGACCTTCGCGCCAAAAACCCTCCGCGTACGGGCGGACGGACAGGACGTGCGCGCCGACCCGCAAAACGGCTACGTCTACGACGAACTCACCCACAGCATCCGCTTTCAGGGCGCCGCCAAGAAACAGGCCTTCCTCGCCAAAATCGACATCACCTACGAGGAGCACCGGTAAGGCGGGCGGCGGGCCGGAACTTTGGCTGCGAAGCGCCCAGACCGGCGCCTGCGATCGCCCCTCCCCGCGGAAAGCCGGTTCGACGTAACCTCCTTTTTTTGCGTCGCTCGGCCGCCCGTTCCACCTCCACCTGCGGCTGACGATTTCGCGCGCCCCGGCCCGCACCACGCCCTCCGACCGCCGCCCGGCCAGGCCGGCCGCCTCAGGTCTTCACCGCCCCGCGCACAGTTTGACCTCCGCCCCGACCGCACCCACTGTCCATCCCTCTCCATGGCCGATTTCCTCGACGACACCCGTCCCACCAAACTTGAACGCGCCTTCCTCGTCGGCGTGCAAACCTCCGACATGAAGGACGGCGAGGGCGCCGAACTCCTCCTCGAACTCACCGAGCTCGTCGAAAACCTCCGCCTCACCGTCGTGCGGGCCGAGCTCGTCAACCTCCGCCGCGCCACCCCCGCCCTCCTCCTCGGCACCGGCAAGGCCAAGGAACTCGTCGAACAGGCCAAGGCCGACGGCGCCGACGTCATCATCTTCGACGAGGCCCTTTCCCCCGCGCAGCAGCGCAACTGGGAAGAGCTCTCCGGCCTCGCCGTCATCGACCGCCAGGAAGTCATCTTGGAAATCTTTTCCGACCGCGCCCACACCCGCGAGGCCACGCTCCAGGTCGCCCTCGCCCGCATGGAATATTCGCTCCCGCGGCTCACGCGGGCTTGGACCCACCTTTCGCGCCAACGCGGCAAGGGCGGCCTCGGCGGCGAAGGCGAAACCCAGCTGGAGAATGACCGCCGCACCGTGCGCGACCGCATCACGCACCTGAAGGCCGAGCTCCGCGGCGTCGTCAAACAGCGCAGCGTGCAGCGCACCAAACGCCAGCGGGTCCCCGTCCCCACCTGTGCCATCGTCGGTTACACCAACGCCGGCAAATCCACCCTCCTCAACACGCTCACCGGCGCCCAGGTCCTCGCCGCCGACAAACTCTTCGCCACCCTCGATCCGACCACCCGCCAGCTCGTGCTGCGCGGCAACCAAAAACTCCTCGTCACCGACACCGTCGGCTTCATCCGCCGCCTCCCCCACGGTCTCGTCGAGGCCTTCAAGGCCACCCTCGAGGAGGTCATCGTCGCCGATTTCCTGATCCACGTGCTCGACGTCTCCAACCCCAACTTCGAGGAGCACCATAAGACCACCCTCGGCGTCCTCACCGAACTTGGCGCCGCCGACCAGACCATCGTCACCGTCTTCAACAAGACCGACCTCGCCGATCCCGCGATGCTCCAGCGCGCCCGCCGCCTCGTCCCCGACGCGCTCTTCGTCAGCGCGCGCACGAAGGCCGGACTCGACACGCTCGAGGCGCGCTGCGTCGAACTCATCGCCGACGCCCTCGGCGAGACCGAGCTGCTCATTCCCCACGACCGCTACGACGTCGTGGCGCGCATCCACAAACTCGGCCACATCCACGAGCAGGAACACGAGGAGGCCGGCGTGCGCATCAAGGGCCGCTTCCCCGCCACCCAAGCCGGCTTTTTCGCGCCCTTCGTGGTGAAAAAATAACGCGGTCCCGTCGGGCGGACCGTCCGCATCGACCGGCCACTTTAGGTGCCGCGGAGTTCCCCGTTGCTTTCGGGCCGGGGCACGGGCCCGTCCACCAGGCCGAGCCGCACCGCATGCAACGTCAGCTGCGCGATGGTGCCCAAACCTGTCTTTTGGGTAAGTCTCGCGCGATGGTTCCCCACCGTGCGGACGCTGATCCCGAGGCGCAGACCGATTTCCCTGGAAGAGCATCCTTCCGCCAAGTCCTTCAGCACCGCGAGCTCAAGCGCCGACAGGGTCGCGGCCATGGCCGCCGGTTCGCTTCGGCCGGACATGCGGTGCACCGCCTTCGCCACCTCCCCGCTGAGATAAACTTTGCCGTCGGCCATCGCGCGCATCGCCTCGGCAAACTCGGAAAAATTCGCCGTCTTTTCGAGGTAGCCCTTCGCCCCGTTGCTCAGCGCCTCCCGGACCGCCAGATCGGTCGTAGTGCCGGAAACCACCAACACGCGCGGCGGTCGCGCGCCCCCCAGCCCCTCGCGCAGAAATTTGAGCCCCGTGCCGTTCGCCATGACCCAGTCGAGCACCACCACCTGCGGCCGATGCTCCGCCGCCAACCGGAGCGCGTCATCCGCGTTCGATGCCTCCGCGACCAACGAAAAATCCGGACTCGCCGCCAAAAACTGGGCGAGCAGCTCATGGGTGGTCGCAGGGTCTTCGACCATCATCACGCTGACCGGGGAAGCGCCAAGGCGCGTCTCATTGGCATCCATCGGCCCGATCATAGGGACAAAGCCGGCCATTGGTAATGGGTAGTGACGCCACAAACGTCGCTTGCGGCATGGGTAATGATGCTGACTGCGACCCGGGTGACTACGCGGAGAACCCCGGTCCCCGCAAAAAACCGCCCTTGCGCCGCGCGCCCCGGCCGCCACGAGTCCGCAATTTTCCGGTCCGTCCCCTCCTCAATTCACCACCGAGCTTTCCCCCAAACGGTGCAGCCCCGACAAACGCTGCACCGGCGTCCGGGGGGCGTGGCTGCTCAGCAAACACCCGGCGCTATCCGGTTCCTCCGGCGCGTAGCCCCGCATGCCGCGCCCAAAACCCCGGTTGATATCGGACGGGGCGAACATGGGGCCGGCGACCAGCGCCTGACTGATGCCGGCCCGCTCCGCCGCCGCTCCCCCCGGAGTCGAAGCAGACAGCGAGCGCAGTCCGGACCGTTCCCCGCGCGGGCTCGATCGCGAGCAGGACCTTCGCCGCCGGATTCGCATCGCTCACGCCGCCCACCGCGTCCGCCAACCCGATCGCCCGCGGCGACGACTCGCAGCGCTGATCGAAACGCACGCGGTGCTCGGCGATGCTCCGGAAGCGGTTCAGCGATGCGATCGTCCGGACACGGGCCCGCAATTCCTCCCCCCCCGGCGCGGTTCCGCGACAAAATCATCCGCCCCCGCCCGAAGGCCCTCGAGCCGGGAGGCATCGTCGTCCAGCGCCGTGATCAACCCGAGGGGGATGCGCCCGAGCGTCGGATCACCGCGCAGCAGCCGACAAACCGTAGAGCCGTCCAGGTCCGGCTTCATCCATCCCGCAAAATCAGGTCGGGTTGCAGCGCCCGCGCCAACTTGCAGGCCTCGGCCCCGCTCGACACAGAGTGCCGTTCGTAACCATCCGCGGCCCAAAAGCGCTCAAGCGCGACGACGTTCCTCTCCTCGTCGTCCAGCATCGATATTTCCGGAATCATCCCCGGAAACCCACTGCCGTCGCCGGGAAGCAGGCCCGCCGCGCTGCCGTGCGCACGCCCGTCGACAGGAAAGGGCGTGCCCGGGAAAACGGAGCGCTGGGGCCGAAGACATGGCAATCACCCGACGCCCCGGTCATCCAGCTCGTGCACTCGCCGCGGCCGATTTCCCCCGAAATGCGCTCGCCCCGGGGCCCGTCGCATCACTCCGCGTCGTAAATCTGCACCTTGGTCCAATACGTCTTGAACGTCGCGATAAACGCCAGATGGATCGGATCCACCTGGTAGTAATCGTGCCCGGCGATGTCTTCCACCACGACGGTCAGGCCAAACGTGTAAGAATCGTCGATGATCGGACGCTTCTCCGTCTTCGCCGGCGTGCCGACGTAACATTTCACGACGGATTTGATCGCCCCGAGCGATTCGACCCCCTTGCGGAAGTCGGCCAGCTGGGCGGCGGTGAGATCGGGGCGAAGCCAGAAGTAGACAGTATGGACGAGCATGGGAACGCCAACCTCAGCCGGCGGCATCCAGCTTGGCAAGCTCTTCGCCCACGTTGAAATTCATCACCACATCCGGGTCCGGCGACGGCACGGCGGACAGCAGGATCTTCGTGTAGGCGTGCTGCGGCGCGGAGAAAATCCGCCCGGTCTCCGCCAGCTCCACGATCCGGCCCTTGCGCATCACCGCCACCCGGTCGCAAAAATTTCGTACCACATCCAAGTTGTGGGCGACGAACAGATACGTCAGCCGAAACTCGCGCTGCAACTCCTGCAACAGATCCAGCACCTGCGCCTGCACCGACACATCGAGCGCCGACGTCGCCTCGTCGCATACAATGAGCGACGGCCGCATGATCAGCGCGCGCGCGATCCCGATGCGCTGCCGCTGTCCGCCGCTGAACGCATGCGGATAACGCGAACGGTGCTCCGGCTGCAGCCCGACCCGCGCCAACACCTCCGACACCCGGTCGTCGAGGTCCGCGCCCGCCGCGAGGCCGTGGATGACCAGCGGCTCGCCCACGATGTCGCGCACATTCATGCGCGGATTCAGCGACGAAAACGGATCCTGAAACACCATCTGCGCGTGCTGCCGGACCGGCTTCAATTCGCGGTCGGTCAGCTGTGCGAGATCGACCGTGCGCCCGTCGGGCAGCCGAAACCGCACCTCGCCCGCCGTCGGGGCAATCGCCCGCAGAATGCAGCGCGCCGTCGTGGTCTTGCCCGACCCGCTCTCGCCCACGAGCCCGAGCGATTCGCCCGGCGCGAGGTCAAAGCTCACGTTGTCCACCGCCTTGATCACCCCGACGACTTTCCGCCGGAAGCCGCGGCCGTAGACCGGAAAATGTTTGGCCAGCCCGCGGACGGACAGCAGCGGCGCCACCCCACCCGGCGACGGGACGAGGCCGGCGGGCGCCAGATCGGGCGCCGGATTCATCGGACGGTTCCTTTCCCGACCACCGACGGCCCCACTCCGGCCGCCGCGGCCGCCCGCCGGCTCGGCAGCGCCTCGAGCAGCGCGCGCGTGTGGGCGTGCTGCGGATTCCGGAGCACGTCCCGCACGCTCCCTTTCTCGATGATTTCGCCGCGATGCATCACCGCCACCTCGTCGGCCATCTGCGCGACCACGCCAAAATCATGCGTGATGAGCAGCACCGAGCAGCCGAGTTCCCGCTGCAGGCTCCGGATGAGCCCCAAAATCTGCGCCTGAATCGTCACATCGAGCGCCGTCGTCGGCTCGTCCGCGATCAGCAGTTCCGGCTGGCAGACCAGCGCCATCGCGATGATGACGCGCTGCCGCATCCCGCCGGACAGCTCGTGCGGAAACTGGTCGAAGCGCTGCGCGGGATTCGCGATGCCGACTTTCTTGAACATCTCGATCGTCAAACGCTGCGCCGCCGCCGCGCTCACGTCCTGATGCATGAGAATCGCCTCCGCCACCTGGTTCCCGATGCTGTGCACCGGCGAGAGCGCCGTCATCGGCTCCTGAAAAATCATGCTCACCAGCCCGCCGCGCACCTTGAACAGCAGACCGGAATCCTCGTCGAGCTGCGCGATGTCGATATCGCCCTCGCGCCGCGACCGCAGCACGATTTGCCCGCCGAGGATTCGTCCCGGCGGCTGCACCAGCCGCAAAATCGAATTCGCGGTCACGCTCTTGCCGCTCCCCGACTCCCCCACCAACGCCAGCGTCCGGCCCCGACCGATCCTGAGCGACACGTCCCGCACCGCCTCCACGACACCGTCGCTCGTAAAGAACGAGACCTTGAGGTTTTTGACCTCCAACAACCCGGGAGCCGGCTCGCTCATCGGGCCGAGTAGGGATCGGCCGCATCGCGCAGCCCGTCCCCGAGGAAGTTGAAACACAGCACCGTCAGCACAATCAGCACGACCGGCATGAGGAGCCACGGATAGTTGGCCACCGTCTGGATGCTCTCACACTCCTTCAGCATCACGCCCCAGCTCACAATCGGCGACCGCAGGCCCAGCCCGAGAAACGACAGCGAGGTTTCCCCGAGCACCATCGTCGGCACGCTCATCGTCAGCACGACGATGATGTGGCTCGAGAAACCGGGCAGCAGGTGCCGGAACAAGATCCGCCCGTGGCTCGCGCCGAGCAGCCGCGCCGCCGTGGCATAATCCTCCTCCCGCAGCGCGAGGATCTTGCCGCGCACCACGCGGGCCAGCCCGGTCCAGCCAAACAGGCTGAGCACGAGCGTGATCGCAAAATAGGTCGACAGCGGCGGCCAGTCCGCCGGCAGCACCGCCCCGAACGCCAGCCATAGCGGGATCTGCGGAAACGCGTTCACAATCTCGATCACCCGCTGGATGATCGTGTCCGTCAGCCCGCCCACGTAACCGGAAATTCCGCCGATCGTCACCCCGAGCAGAAAGGTCACCGCAATCGACACCAGCCCGACCGACAGACTGATCCGCGAACCGTAGACCAGCCGGCTGAAAATATCCTGTCCGTATTTGTCGGCGCCGAGGAAGAAAAACGTCGGCGCCGCCCCGTCCCTCCCGCGCTCCGCGGCGGCCTTCGCGCCAAACAAATGCCGGTCCCACGGAATCAGGCCGCCGAGCCGGTAGGGTTCGCCCTGCACGAAAAAACCCAGCGCGACGACGCGCGTGGGGTCCTCCAGGTAGCTGCGTTTGAACGTCAGGGGATCGACGTGGCTGCGCATCGCCGGTACGTGCCAGCCGTCCGCGAGGGAAAAACGCGGCAACTGCGGCGGGCAATAGGCATGCGACAGGTCGCGCCATTGCCGCGTGTAGGGTGCAAAAAATTCCGCGCCGGCCGCCAGCGTATACAGCACCCCCAGCAGATAGAGCGATCCCACCGCCAGCTTGTGCCGGAAGAACCGCCGCCGGATCAGCGCCCAGTGGGACAGCGCACCCGCCGCCTCCGCGGGAGCCGCGGAGCGGGGAACTGAAACATCGGCAGGGGCGGCCATTCCCCCCGAGGAAACCGGCCCCGTCGCGAGCCGCAAGGGGCAATTGCCCCGCGGGTCGTCCGGGCCCCGCACAGCCGCCTCTCCGTTTCTTGCCGCGCTCAGTTCCCCCGGGGTCGGCCGGCTACTCCGCGCGCGCTCAACGAGTCATGCCACGACCTGCGCTCCGCCGCCCGCGGCGCGGCCGGCCCACCGCGGATGGCGCTGGCCGGAAAGCGAGAGGCGTCCGCTCCGCGCCCTCCCGATTTTTCGCTGTTGCCAGACCCGCGTCGCGCTCGCTCTTGTCCCATCGCTTTACGGTCCTCCTTGTTCCTATGAAATCCCTGCTTTCCCTGCCCTGTCGTACCCTCGCCGCGCTCACCGTGCTGGCTCTCGCCGCCCACGCCGCGCCCGCCATCAAGATCGGTTTCCTCGTCAAACAACCCGAGGAACCGTGGTTCCAGCTCGAATGGAAATTTGCCGACCAAGCCGCCAAGGACCTCGGCTTCACCCTCGTCAAAATCGGGGCCGGCGACGGCGAGAAGGTGCTGTCCGCCATCGACAATCTCGCCGCGGGCGGCGCCCAAGGTCTGGTCATTTGCACGCCCGACACCCGCCTCGGCCCCGGCATCGTCGCCAAGGCCCGTGCCGCCGGACTCAAACTCCTCGCCGTCGACGACCAGTTCGTCGGGGCCAACGGTCAGCCCATGACCAAGGTCCACTACCTCGGGATCTCCGCCGGCAAGATCGGCGAAGAGGTCGGCAAGACCCTCGCCGCCGAAATGAAAAAACGCGGCTGGACCGCCGCCGACACCGCCGTCTGCGCCGCGACCTTCGACGAACTCGCCACCGCCAAGGCCCGCACGGACGGCGCCATCGCCTCGCTCACCGCCGCCGGCTTCCCCGCGAACCGGATCTTCAAAGCCCCGCAGCGCACCGCCGACATCCCCGGCTCGTTCGACGCCACCAACGTCCTCCTCACCCAGAAGCCCGACGTGAAACACTGGCTCGTCTGCGGGAACAACGACAGCGCCGTCCTCGGCGCCGTGCGCGCCCTCGAGGGCCGCGGGTTCACCGCCGCCACCGCCGTCGGCGTCGGCATCAACGGCACCGATTGCATCGTCGAATTCGAGAAGGCCAAACCCACGCCGTTCTTCGGCTCCATGCTCCTCTCCGCGAAAAGTCACGGCTACGAAACGACCAAGATGATGTATCACTGGATAAAAGACGGCAAGGAGCCGCCCCTCGACACCCGCACCGTCGGCGTCCTCATCACCCGCGAAAACTTCCGCCAAGTGCTCAAGGAACAGGGCATCCGGGATTGAGGCCGGGCCGGTCTCCGACCGGCCCATCGTCGGATCCTTTCGCCCGCCCCGCCTCCTTTCCGCGTGCCCCCCGCCCTCGCCTTCGACCGCGTCGCCATGACCTTCCCGGGCGTCAAGGCGCTCGACGACGTCTCCTTCGACGTCCGCGCCGGTTCGATCCACGCGCTCATGGGCGAAAACGGCGCGGGCAAATCCACCCTGCTCAAAATCCTCAGCGGCGCCTATACGCCGTCCGGCGGCTCCCTCGCTCTCGCCGGCCGGCCGCGGACGTTTGGCGACACCTCCCACGCCCTCGCCGCCGGCATCGCCGTGATCTATCAGGAACTGCACCTCGTCCCGGAGATGAGCGTCGCGGAGAACCTGTTTCTGGGCCACCTCCCGCAAACATTCGGTATCGTCAACCGCCGCGCCCTCGCCGCGGCCGCCCGCCGCCAACTCGAGCTCATCGGCGAAGACATCGATCCGGGAACCAAGCTCGGCACGCTTTCGCTGGGCCAGCGCCAGATGGTCGAAATCGCGAAAGCCCTCACCCGCGGCGCCCGCATCATCGCCTTCGACGAACCCACCAGCAGCCTCTCCGACCGCGAAGTGCGCCGGCTCTTCACCATCATCCGCGAACTCCGCGCCCGCGGCTGCGCCATCCTCTACGTCTCCCACCGCATGGAGGAAATTTTCGAGCTCTGCGACCGTATCACCATTTTGCGCGACGGCCGCCACGTGGACACGGCCGACCTCGCCACGCTCACCCGCGACGCCGTCGTCCAACGGATGGTCGGCCGCACACTCGCCGACATCTACCACTACACGCCGCGCCCGCCCGCCGGCCCCGGCCTCGTCGTCGAAGGCCTGTGTGGCCCCGGCCTCGCCGAACCCTGCACCTTCTCCGCCGCCGCCGGCGAAATTTTCGGTTTCTTCGGGCTCATCGGCGCCGGCCGCAGCGAGTTGTTGAAACTGCTTTTCGGCGGGGCCGAAAAAACCGCCGGCCGCGTCACCTTCGCCGGCCGTGCGCTCACGCTCACGTCCCCCCGCCAGGCCATCGAAGCCGGCATCGTGCTCTGCCCCGAGGACCGCAAAAAAGAGGGCATCGTGCCGGTGCGCTCCGTCCTCGAAAACATCAACCTCAGCGCCCGCCGGCGCCAAGCCCGTGCCGGCATCTTCCTTAACGAAACCTGGGAGCGGACCAACGCCCGCGAGCGCACCGCCCAGCTCCGCGTCAAAACGCCCTCGGTCCACCAGCTCATCCGCAACCTCTCCGGCGGTAACCAGCAGAAAGTCATCCTCGGCCGGTGGCTCTCCGAACAGGTCAACGTCATCCTCCTCGACGAACCCACCCGCGGCATCGACGTCGGCGCGAAGAGCGAGATCTACTCAATCATGCAGGACCTCGCCCGCTCCGGCGTCTGCGTCATCGTCGTGTCGAGCGAACTCCCCGAAGTCCTCGGCGTCTCCGACCGCATCGCCGTCATGCGCCAGGGCAAGATCGCCGCCATCCTCGATCGCGGCGATGCGACCGAAGCAACACTCCTCAAACTCGCGCTGCCGCTCGAAACGGCCCGCGCCTCGTAACGCCCTTTCGCCATGTCCGCCGCCGCCGCCTCCCCCGCTCCCCGCCAATCCGTCGCCGAATTCTTCGACAAAGCCGGCATGCTCGTTGTGCTCGCGATCCTGTTCGTCGGCTGTTCGGTCTTCGTCGAAAATTTCCTCTCCTGGCGCAACATGCAGGGCCTCGCCCTCGCCGTCTCGATGACCGGCATGGTGGCCTGCACGATGTTGTTCTGTCTCGCCGCCGGCGATTTCGATCTTTCGATCGGCTCCGTCGTCGCCTGCGCCGGCGTGCTCGCCGCCGTCGTCATGAACCAGACCGAGAGCATCACGCTCGGCGTCGCCGCCGGCCTCGGCATCGGCGCCCTTGTCGGCGTCACCAACGGCTACGTCGTCGCCAAACTCCGCATCAACGCCCTCATCACCACGCTCGCCACGATGCAGATCGTGCGCGGCTTCGGCTTCATCATCTCCGACGGCAAGGCGGTCGGCATCGGCCTCGAGGACTTTTTTTCCCTCGGCAGCTCCGCCCTCTTCGGCGTGCCGACGCCCGTGTGGATCACCGCCGGGTGCTTCGCGCTTTTCGGATTCATTCTCAACCGCACCGTCTTCGGCCGCGACACGCTCGCCGTCGGTGGCAACGCCGAGGCCGCCCACCTCGCGGGCATCGCCGTCGACCGCGTGAAAATCATCATCTTCACCACGCAAGGCGTGATGGCCGCCTTCGCCGGCATCGTCCTCGCCTCGCGCATCACGAGCGGCCAACCGAACACCTCGCAGGGCTTCGAGCTCGAAGTCATCTCCGCCTGCGTGCTCGGCGGCGTGTCGCTCACCGGCGGCGTCGGCAGCATGGCCTTCGTCATCGCCGGCGTGCTGATCATGGGCATCGTCCAAAACGCGATGAATCTCCTGAACGTCGCGACCTTCTACCAATACGTCGCCCGCGGCCTGATCCTCCTCGCGGCCGTGTTGTTCGACCGGTGGAAACGGCGGAAGCAGTGACGGCGAACCGCGCAGGAGCTACAGGTTCCTCGAGCGAGTTCTCTAGGCCATAGGCGTGGTGTTCACCCTTGGATGTGCGGTCGTCCTGATCGCTGGGATCATCGAGATCGGCCGCAGCGTCCGCCCTTCGTTCCACTGACCCTCGAGCATGATCGTCGTCGCCTGCTCGGGCAGGCCGCGCTCATTGCGCTCGACCATGCTGATGAGCGCATCCACGGCCATCGCGCCGGTGAGTCGGCCGTTTTGCCACACGCCGCTCAGCGGATCGCCCAATTTCGGACAGGCCAGCCACGCAAACCCGATGTCCTCCGGGATGCGCCGGCCCGCGCCGATGATCAGGTCCCGCAACGGCGCTCCGCCCAGATTGATGACCACGTCGGGCTTCTCCTGCTTCAGCCAACGCGCCACGCGCGGGGCCGCCGCGTCATTCCAGTCGTCCACAAACAACGGTTCGACCAGCGTGAGGTCCGGCATCATTTCCGCCGAGACCAGATAGCCCGCCTGCCACCGGCCCTGGAAGCGGTGCCGGTGGACGTGGCGCAACGCGAGCCCGGGTCGGCGGTAGCCGCGCTTGTAGCACTCGCGCACGGCCAGCAGGCTCGAAAAATAGTGGTCGTTGCACACCGTCGTGATGGTCAGCGAGGGCAACGGCACACTGATGCTCACGGCCGCAAAATAATCCCAGTGCAAAGCCGGCGGCGGATCGCCGTCCGCCAGCGGGCTGATGAGCAGCCCCTGGATGCCCCGGGCGCGCAGCATCTCCGAAAACCGCCCGTTGGACATGCCGTCACGGTGTAACCAGAACTCCTGCGCCCGGTAGCCACGCAACGTCGCCCGCTCCAGCGCCCCCTCCCGCAGTTGCCGGATCGTGAGCGAAGGATTGCGGCTCCATCCGTCCGCCGCATGATGCGCGCACACGAGCGCGAGCGCCGGCTTGTCTTTCAGCGGCTTTCCCTGCCGCCGGATGCGCATCAGCGTCGAAAGATACGGGTTCGGCTGGTAACCGAGCTGCTTGGCGACGCCCTGAATGCGCTCGCGCGTCCCCTGCGGAATGCGCGGATTGTTGGCCAAACTCATCGACACCGTCGCCTGCGTGACGCCCGCCTGCGCCGCGATGGTCTTCATGGTGACGCCAAGGCTCATTGTTTAAGGATGTAAGCAAGACGCGGCTTTTGTCCGGTCGGCGCAAACGAAATCCTCGACGAGGTTGCCCACCCCTATCTGACTGCGCGCTTCCTACCCCGCGCCAGCCAGCCCCACCCCGACCAACCAAACCCTGCCTCGTTCCATGAACCTCAAATCCCTGACCGCCCTCCCGCCGGCCGCGCTGCTCCTGTTGAGCACCGCCGCCGCGTTCGCCCAAACCGCGCCCGCCTCGCCCCCGGCCAAAAACCCGGGCGAGGTGATCCAACTCTCGGAATTCTCCGTCAGCGCCGATCCCAACCGCGGCTACGCACCCTCCGAAACGATGACTGGCTCGCGCATCGCGACCAAGATCGTCGACCTGCCCTACACCGTGAACATGCTCACGAGCGAGTTCCTCGAAGACTTCGGCATCTTCGAACTCGCCGACAACATCGTCCAAATCGGCAGTTTCACCGGCCTCGAC
This sequence comes from Opitutaceae bacterium, assembly GCA_044358025.1. Lineage (GTDB taxonomy): Bacteria > Verrucomicrobiota > Verrucomicrobiia > Opitutales > Opitutaceae > GAS368. Next base: position 9,174 of record JBIKOK010000070.1, on the reverse strand, counting down.
ATCGGCGGCAATTTTAACCTCCGCGGATTTCAATCCACCTACCAACTGCGCGACGGCTTTTTCCGTCTCGGCCGCTACGGTTCGAGCAACATCGACCGGATGGAAATCATCAAGGGATCGAACGCCGCCATCTACGGCCGCACTTCGCCCGGTGGCATGGTGAACATGATCTCCAAGGCGCCGAAGGACCGGCAGTCGGAGAAATTCAGTTACAACGTCGGCGACTACGGCACCCAGCGCGTAACCCTCGAGGCCACCGGCCCCGTGCCGGTCGATGCCCTCGGCAAGACCTCCTACATCGTCACGCTCAGCCAATACCAGCGCGACTTCGGCCAGGAATACGCCCGCAACCGCAACCTCGAGTATTATGCGGCGCTGAAGCATAAGTTCGACAACGGCGGCAACCTTCTCCTCTCCGCGGAATACCTCCTGCAAATCCGCCACTCGCCCAACTCCGCCTCCCCGCTGATCAACGATCAGAAGGGTACCCCCACCAACACCGACGACGAAATCGTCGGTTACGCGAAAGGCCTTGCCGGTTACAACGCCTTCGGCCCGGTCAGCGAACTCACCCGCGGGGCGACCAGCTACACGGCCAACTACGACCGCCGCCTGAACGATGTCTTCAGCGTGCGTGCGTCCGGCAATTACTATTTGGCCCGCCGCTGGGACTATAATCAAAACAACGGCTGGCCCACCGTGAACATCAATCCCGCCCCGGCCGCAGCCACCGGCCTCGTTCCCCCGATCACCGTCGTCCGCGGTGCCGTGCCCTCCAAGGGCCAGATCGTCGAAGACGGCGGCGGTATCCAGAGCGACATACTCGCCCATTACTGGACCAACAACCGCAAGATCGAGCACCGCACCCTCGTCGCCGTCGACTTCAACGACTACTACCGCTGGGACCCGGCCCGCAGCTACGCCGCCGCCACCGATCCCGACCTCGTCGCCTGGAGCGCGGCCGTCCGGACCACCACGCTCGACCCAAAGACCCTCACCCCCATCAGCCCGATCAACTACTTCACCAAGACCTTCGACGGCTCCAAGGGCATCTCCACCCGCATCCGTAAACAGCGCGTGTCCGTCCTCGGCGGCCTGATCCGCCAACAGACGGCGTTGTTCGACGGCCGCCTGCTGAGCTATGCCGGCGTCCGTTTCGACACGGTCCGCTTCCGGCACCGCGATTTCACCGCCCCGCCCGCCGGCTTTGCGCCCGGCCAGCAGCTCGACAAGAGCATGGACTCCGGCGTGACGCCCAACCTCGGCGTGAACTACAAACTGACCCAGAATCTGCGCGTGTTTGCCAATTACAGTGAGAGCTTCTTCGTACCCCAATCCGACGCCACGCCCACGGTGGCCCGCGCCGACTACGTGGCCGAGACCGCCAAGGGCTACGACTACGGCTTCAAGGGCGCGCTCCTAAACGACCGCCTGAACTTTACCGTCAGCGGCTTCTACGCCATCCGCAACAACGTCTCGGTGACCGAGTCGATCGAAACGCCGCCCGGTTCGGGCACGTTCGTGAACGAGACGCGCCGCGAGGGCAACCAGCTCGTGCGCGGCTACGAAATGGACGTGAACTACAATCTCTCCAACGAATTCAACGTCGGCGGCAGTTGGGGCCACGTTTACTCGATCTACACCGATTTCGGCAGCGCCTTCCCCCAGGCCATCGGCCGGCGCGTCAACGGCATCTCGCCGGAAAACGGCGGCGCCTACGTCAAATACACCCCGTCCCACGCCAAGCTGAAGGGCTTCTCGACCAATCTCGGCGTCACCTTTGTCGACTCGACGCCGACTGAATCGCCCAACGCCGGCGACACGATGGGCCGCGTCGGCGGGGTGGTGGTGGTGACGCGCTCCACCAACCAATGGCGGATGCGGATTCCCTCCTACACGCTGTGGAATTTTGGCGCGCGCTACCGCCTTGCCGGGGGCCGCACCGGCTTCGACCACACCTTCGCGGTCAACGTGAACAACCTGTTCGACTTGGATTATCTCCGCGCGAACAAGATCCCCGGCGACGGTCGGTCGGTGTTCTTCACCTACACGTTGGGCCGCACCGGCGGCAAACGCTGAGTTCGCGGCTTCGCCGCAATCGCCGAGCCCGCCCGCCCCGCGCGGGCGGGCTTTTTGTTGCCGGTGCGCGGCGCCCGGCGGGGCAAAATGGAAAACGCCGCGGAGACGTTTCCGCCCTTGACCGGCGACTCGAAGCCCGCACGGTATCCCTTCCGCACTTTCTTGCCTGATGGTGTAATGGTAGCACAGGTGACTTTGACTCACCCAGTCATGGTTCGAATCCATGTCGGGCAGCCAGTGGGGAAAAAATCAGAGCTTTTTTCGAGGTTGGGAAAACCGTTGGCTAAGGCCGCGGGCAAAAACTGATTCTGACTTTGATTGGGCAGAATCGGGCCATTCCACGGCGGGAGGACGGAGTGTCGATGGGGGCGGATCTGCTTGAGCCGTTCTGGAATGAGTTTGATTCCTTGCGAGTCGCGGCGCGCGTCGAGCAAGCAAGACACCGTGAGCCCGGGGGTGGTGCGGGTCTCGCGAGCGAGGCGTTCGACGGAGGAGTAATCGACCAGCGGCTCACCGGCCCAGCGTTTGCTGATCTCGGAAAAGAGGCGACGCTCGGGGGTATTCCACTTGGAGGCGCCCGCGGGATAATGACCGGCGGTGACGTACAGGCCGAAGCGGCCCGCGAGGTTTCCCTGACCCACACTTCCACCCAGAGAGCGGTGGCAGCTCCGTTGCTTCCGCCGTTGCCGGCGAGGCTGAGCAAGTGAGAGGCATGGGGATAGCGTGGGCGCCCTTCCCGCCGCCACCACCGGCGCATCGACTCGGCGGCGAAGGCCGGAGTGTTGCGAGAGGTGCCGATGGTAATGCGGCCCCAGTTGGTCGAGAGATCGTCCACGCCGTACGGGATGGCCACGCCATCAGCCAAGGAACGAAAGTCGTGGTCGTGCACATCGACGGCCGCCTGGCTCCAAACCCGGCCGGGGTTTTTGAATCCACCAAGCAGTTCGCGCTTCTTGCGATCGAGGCTGATGAACGGCGCCCGCGCTTGGGCGAAACGCCGCCGCTGGCGCGGGAGGTCGCTCCGTGCGTTGCCGCACGTCTGCTCTCGCGCTGCTGGAGCCCTGCCTGGATCAAGCGGCGCCGGAGCCGAACCAATCCTCACCGGGCAGGCTGAAGCCCGCGGCAAATATCCTCCGCACCTTTCCCGCGCCGGTTTTTCAACCGGCGCGGGAAGTGCGAAATCGCCCAGTCCGGCCGCCTGCCGGTCAGGAGCACCGGCGGGCGCGTTCCTTGGGGTGAAGGATTACGGCAGTTCGTAGATTTCGACGAGAGCGGTGCCGGTGCTCGCACCATCGGCGGAGGAGACCTGGCCGGTGTAGGCGCCGGGCATCAGCGTGAGGATCAGCGCGGCGTCCTTGCTGCCGGTCGCGAGGGCAAAGGCCCCCGTGTCGCGGGCGGCCTGCGCCGCCGCGGTGGCCTCGGCCGGGACGGCACTCCAGTTGTCGTTTTCCGCGACGAGTTCACTGCCGCGGTAAACGCGCAGGCGCGGATCCGCCAGCGTGCCCGTGAGCCCGAAGGCCGCGAGGCCGGGGCCGATGCCGCGGACCAACACTTTCTTCGGCGAGTTGCCGGTGATGATGAAGCCACCGATCAGGACGTTTTCCCCGATGCCGGCTTCGCCGCGGGTCGAGATGTTCACGAGGCGTTGGTAGTCCGCGTTCGGGTTCAGGCTGGCGTCGTAGATTTCCGCGAGGGCCACCCCGGTGCCGCCGACTTCGGCCACTTGCATCGTGTAGGCGCCCGGGGCGAGCGTGACGAGGAGGGCGGCATCTTTCGCGCCGGCCGCAAAGCCGAAGGCGCCGACCTGCGCCATCGCGGCCGTCGTATCCGCGCCGCTCCAGTCGTCGTTCTCCGCGATCACCTGGCCGGTGGCGTCGAAGAGTTGCAGGCGCGGATTGGCCAAGGCTCCCGTCACGCCGAAGCCGGCGAGGGTCGGGCCGACGGCGCGCAGGAGGACGCGTTTCGGGGTCGGACCGCCCACCACGAAGCCGGTGATCAGGATGCGACCGGAGCCCACCTGCACGCGGGACGAGAGGTTGATCAGGCGATCGGTGCGGGTCGTCGTCGAGGCGACCCCCGCGAAGTTCGTATCCACTTTGCCAGGGACACTGATCGTGCCGCTCACCGTGGTGGTGGGGGCATCGACACTGCCGCGGATCGTGGCCACACCGGCGCTCGTCTGCGTTTGCAGGTTGAAGCTGCCGTTGCTCCCGAGGGTCGTGAGACCACCGGTCGTGACATCGGGCGTGGTCGCGAGGACGAGCACTTGGTTGTTCGTGCCCACGACGGAGTACGTCGCACCGCCGGCGGTCGCGAGGTTGCTCGATTGATAGAAGCCCGCGGCATTGGCCGAGACACCGGTCACGGGCAACACCGCCGCACTGAAGGCGAGTCCCAGAGGTTCAATCACACCCTCGAGGCGGCCGTTGATGAGGAGGCCGCGGATGGTGAGCGTCAGCGGCGCCGCGGCGATCGCGGGCGTGCCGCGCGGCGTGGCGAGGGGTTCCCCCGGGACCACATACGTGATCGTGAAGGTGCCGTCCGGATTGAGGGCGAATTCGAAGGCCGAGTTGACGCCCACGGACGGCGCCACGACCAGCAACGAGCCCCGGTTGGAGTTGGGCGGCATCGAGGCCGCGACGTCGCCCGCCTTGGTGGTGCTACCGGCGGTCGTGACCGTGCCAAAGTAGACATTCGTCGTGGCCGCGGTGACCGTGAACGAGCGGGTGACCTCCGGCGCCGCGTTGTAGATCGCGTTGCCCGCCTGGGAGGCGCGGATCTGCACCGTGCCGGCCACCCCGGTAAGATCGACTTTCGACCCCGCGATCAGCGCCGGACCGTTGACGATGGTGAAGCTGACCGGCAGGCCGCTGCTGGCCGTCGCACTCAGGGTGAAGGCCCCGCTGTTGCTCAGGCGGTCGCCCAGCGGGCCAAACGCGATCGTCTGCGCCAGTTTGCCCGCGGAGATGATCGTCCCCGTGGCCGTGGCCGGAGCGTAGTTTTCATTGCCCGGCTGGGTCGCCGTCACCGTCGCCGTGCCCGGCGCCGTGAAGAGGAGCTGCCCGCCGGCGAGCGTGGCCGGGCCCGTGACCGCGAGCGTCACCGGCAATTGGCTGCTCGCCGTCGCACTGACCGCGACCGGCGTCGCGAGCGTCGCCGTCGACGGAGCATTGAGGGTCACCGTCTGCGCCGCCTTCGCGATCACGAGGGTCGCCCCGGCGCTGCCACTGTAGTTCGGGTCGGTCACATTGACCGTGATGAAGTAGCTGCCCGCATTGGTCGGCGCGGCTCCGGCCCGCAGGTCCGAGTAGACGGTGATCGTGGGGACCACCGGCGTCACGGTGATGGTCGCCGCCTTCGGCCGGCCGTCGTAGGCCTGCGTCAGGTTCGTAATCGCGATGCTCACTTCGGCCGGTGCGATGTCCGCCGTCGCCGTGGGCTGCGTGAGGCTGTAGTTCACGCTGTCCGTGTCACCGAGCGTGAGGCCGGTGATCGTGACCCCTTTGTTGAGGCCGGCGTTCGCGTCGGCAAACGTGCCGACCGCGGCCCCGGACAGGAGCGTCACGAGGTCCGGACTGATGATGCCCACCAAGGAGGCGGTGCCGAACGACAAGGTCGCCGTCCGGTTTTTGTCGTAGATCTTGTTCGCGGCCGTGGCCCCGCTCACCGTGAGGTTCCTCGCCGTGATGTCGGCCGTGGTGGTCGGCTGTGTGAGGGTGTAGTTCGAAGCGTCGGCGCCACCGAGGGTGAGGTCGGACACTTGCACGAGCTTCGCCAGGCCGATCGTCTTCGTGGCGAAGGCCCCGGCCGCACTGGTCTTCACCAGGGTGACCGCGTCCGCGCCGATCACGCCCACGAGGGCCGCGGAGGTTGTCGTGAGCGCGGCTACGGTCGTCGCATCGTAAATGCGGCTCCCGGCGGTGATGCCTGCGACCGAGAGGGTCTTGGCCGTGATATCGGCCGTGGTCGTCGGTTGCGTAACCGTGTAGTTGCCCGCATCCGCTCCGACGAGCGTGAGGCCGGCAATCGCGACGGTCTTACCAGCCGCCACCGTCTTCGAGGAGAAGTTGGCCGTGGCCGAAATGCTGTCGGCCAACACGGTATCACCCGTGACAATGCCCACGAGGCCAGCCGTCGCGAAGTCCGCGACGGCAGTCGTGACGCCGTCGTAGATCTTGCCGGAAGCCGTCACGCCCGTGACCGTGAGGGTCTTCGCCGTCACGTCCGCCGTCGTCGTCGGCTGCGTCACCGTGTAGTTGCCCGCGTCCGCGCCACTGAGCGTGAGACCCGATACTTCCACGGGCTTGGCGATGCCGATCGTCTTCGTAGCAAAGGTCCCGGCCGCACTGGTCTTCACCAGGGTGACCGCGTCCGCGCCGATCACGCCCACGAGAGCCGCAGAGGTCGTCGTCAGCGCGGCCACGGTCGTCGCATCGTAGATGCGGCTCGCGGCGGTGATGCCTGCAACCGAGAGGGTCTTCGCCGTGATGTCGGCCGTGGTCGTCGGTTGTGTGACCGTGTAGTTCGAAGCATCGGCGCCACCCAGGGTGAGGCCGGCGATCGTGACCGTCTTGCCAGTCGCGACCACGTCCGTGGCAAAACTCGCCGTGGCCGTGGCGCTTGCCGGGCTAACGCTATCGCCGCTCACGACGCCCACCAGCGCGGCACTCGTGAAGTTCGGCGTCGCAGGCAGGGTCTGGTCGTAGACTTTGTTGGCCACGGTGACTCCATTCACCGTCAGGTTCACTTTGGCTACGGTCAGGGCGACGTTGGCGGTGCCCACGTTACCGGCGGCATCGGTGGCGCTGAGCGCGAGAGTAAAGGAGCCACTGATCGTGGCCGCACCGGTGATTGCGCCGGTGGCGCTATTGAGTGCGAGTCCCGCCGGGAGTCCTGCGGCGCCGAAGCTGACCGCGGAGCCGGAGGCGGTTGCCGTGTAAGTGAAGGCTGATTTGTAAGTGGCACCTGCGGTTGGCGCGCTCGTGATCACCGGCGCGGTCTGGTCGAAGGTGACGGCGGAGGCATTCGTCGTCGCGGTCACGGCAGTGCCGGTGTTGCCGGTGACATCGGTGAACGTGAGCGAGAAGGTCACGGCCCCTTCCGTGTCGCCCGCACCCATCGTGACCGTGGCGGTGTAGGTGCTGCCGGAGACCGGCGCAACCGTGGCGGCCCGTCCGACGATCGTCGCCGTCGGCGTGGCGATCGCTTCGCTCGCCGTGAAGACCACGGTGACAGTGTCGCCCACCTTCGCCCACAGCGGGTTCACGTTGTTCGACGCGATCGCGACGGCGGTGAGCGTCGGCGCGGTCTGGTCGAAGGTGACGCCGGAGGCGTTCGTCGTCGCAGTCACGGCCGTGCCGGCGTTGCCGGCGAGGTCGGTGAAAACGAGGGAGAACCCCACGGCCCCCTCCGTGTCGCCCGCGGCCATCACGACCGCGGCGGTGTAGGTATTGCCGGAGACCGGCACGACCGTGGCGGCCCGGCCCGCGATCGTCGCGGTCGGGGTGGCGATGGCTTCGCTGGCGGTGAACGTCACCGTGACGGTGTCGCCCACCTTTGCTCGCGTGGGAGCGGCGTTGTTCGAGGCGATCGCGACGGCGCTGAGCGTCGGCGCCTGCGTATCGATCGTGACGGGGAAGTCGGCGGAAACCGCGCTGACGTTTCCGGCGAGGTCGATCGCCGAGGCGTTGATGAGATAAGTCCCGTCTGCGAACGGCGTGGGATGAACGAAGGACCAAGCCCCGGAGGCGTCCGCGGTGGCTGTGCCGAGCGCGAGCGGCGTGGGCGTGGCGGAGCGCGTGAGTGTGACGACACTGTGGGCTTCCGCGGTGCCGGTGAACGTGAGCGTAGTGTCGCTGGTAATACCGTCCGACGTGGAGGCACCGGTATCGGTTGTAATCGCCGTGATCACCGGTGCGGTGGTGGCCGCGTCGACAGTGACGATGACGGCAGCGGAAACCGCACTGGTGTTGCCGGCGGCGTCCCGCGCCGTCGCCGTGAAACTGTGATCGCCGGCCGCGAGCGTCGTCGCGGTATAGTCGTAGGACCAGGCGCCCGAGCCGGAGGCAGTCGCGGTGCCGATGACCCCGGTGCCAACCCGGGAGACCGTCACGGTGCTGTTGGCTTCGGCGGTGCCGGAGAGCATCAGCGTCGGATCGTTCGTGAGGAAGTCGGTGGCGGAGGCGCCGGTGTCGGTCGTGATCGCCGTGATCGCCGGTGCGCTGGGCGCGGTCGGGTCGAAGGTGACGGCGGAGGCATTCGTCGTCGCGGTCACGGCGGTGCCGGTGTTGCCGGTGACATCGGTAAACGTGAGCGCGAAGGCCACGGCACCGGCGGTGTCGCCGGCGGCCAGCGTGACCGTGGCGGTGTAGGTGTTGCCGGAACTGTTGGCGATCGTGGCCGTGCGGCCCGCGAGCGTCGCGGTCGGCGGGGCGATCGCTTCACTCGCCGTGAATGTCACCGTGACGGTGTCGCCCACCTTCGCCCACAGCGGGTTCGCATTGTTCGACGCGATCGCGACGGCGGTGAGCGTCGGCGCGGTCTGGTCGAAGGTGACGCCGGAGGCGTCGGTGGTCGCGGTCACGGTCGTCCCGGCGTTGCCGGTGAGGTCCGTGAATGCGAGCGCGAAGGCCACGGCACCGGCGGTGTCGCCCGCCGCGAGCGTGGTCGTGGCGGTGTAGGTGTTGCCGGAGCTGTTGGCGATCGTGGCCGTGCGGCCCGCGATCGTCGCGGTCGGCGGGGCGATCGCTTCGCTCGCCGTGAAGGTCACGGTGACGGTGTCGCCCATCTTTGCGCGGGTCGGCGTCGCGTTGTTCGACGCGATCGCGACGGCGGTGAGCGTCGGGGCAGTCTGGTCGAAGGTGACGGCGGAGGCGTCGGTGGTCGCGGTCACGGCCGTGCCGGCGTTGCCGGTGAGGTCGGTGAACGCGAGCGCGAAGGCCACGGCACCGGCGGTGTCGCCGGCGGCCAGCGTGATCGTGGCGGTGTAGGTGTTGCCGGAGCTGTTGGCGATCGTGGCCGTGCGGCCCGCGATCGTCGCGGTCGGCGGGGCGATCGCTTCGCTCGCCGTGAAGGTCACGGTGACGGTGTCGCCCA
>JBIKOK010000069.1:0-28121 GCA_044358025.1 Opitutaceae bacterium | reverse complement strand
GGTAGAACGGCGTGCCGAACGCGGTCGTCTTCGGGTCGATCTCGCCCATGCCGTGATACGCCGAGGTCAGCCGGAAATCGTCCCGCTGCTCCAGCGTATCCAGCAGCTGCGTATAGATGTCCCGCCACTCCCGCATCCGCGTGTAGCTCAAAAAATGGTCGCGACAAAACCGCCGGAGCTTCGCCTGCGCCATCGTCTCAAACTCCCCGTGATACGCCTCCCAGATGTTGAGCAGCGTGAGAAAATCCGAGTCGGGATGAACAAAGCGCCGGTGCGCCGCGTCGGCCTGCTGCTGCTTGTCCATCGGCCGCTCGCGCGGATCCTGGATGCTCAGGCCCGCCGCGATGATGATGACTTCGCGCACCGCCTGCTCCGTGCGCGCCTCCAAAATCATCCGCCCCACCGTGGGATCGACCGGGAGCCGCGCGAGTTCGCGCCCGATCGGCGTGAGCACGCGCACCGAGTCCGCGACATCGTCGGAGGCGTCGAGCGCCCCGAGTTCCTCGAGCAGCGCGTAGCCGGCGCGGATCGATTTCGCCGCCGGCATGTTGATGAACGGAAACCGCTCGATGTCGCCGAGGCCGAAGGCCTTCATGCGCAAAATCACGTCCGCGAGATTCGCCCGCTGGATCTCCGGCTGGGTGAAACGCGGCCGCTCCAGAAAATCCTTCTCCGCGTACAGTCGGATGCATACGCCGTCGGCCACGCGACCGCTGCGGCCCTTGCGCTGGTCAGCGCTCGATTGCGAGACGGGCTCGATCGGCAGACGCCGCGTGCGCGCCGTCGGCGAGTAGCGGCTCAGCCGCGCCAGCCCCGTGTCGACGACGAACCGGATGCCGGGAATCGTCAGCGAGGTCTCGGCGATGTTCGTCGCGAGGATGATCTTCCGCCGCTGCGTCGGCGCGAAGACGCGCTGCTGCTCGACGTTGGAAAGTCGGCCGAACATCGGGATGATCTCGCAGTTCCCGAGCCGGCGGCCCTCGAGCAGATCGCCGAGTTCGCGGATGTCGCGCTCGCTCGGGAGAAACACGAGCACGTCGCCGCCGGTGCTCTCGCGCACGATGCGTTGGACGGCCTCGACCGCGCCGTCGATGTAGTGCAACGCCTCGGCCTTTGCCTCGCGTTCGTCGCCCTCGGCCGCGTCGGAACCGAACTCGTCGAGCGGCGCATAGATCACCTCGACGGGATACGTGCGGCCCTCGACCTGGATGATCGGCGCGTCGTCGAACGCCTTGCTGAAGGCCTCGGTGTCGATCGTGGCCGAGGTGATGACGATTTTCAGCTCGGGGCGCTTGTAGCGCAGCGTGCGCAGATGGCCGAGGAGGAAATCGATGTTGAGCGAGCGCTCGTGCGCCTCGTCGATGATGATCGTGTCGTAGCCGCGCAGGAGCGGATCGCCCTGCACCTCGGCGAGCAGCATGCCGTCGGTGAGAAACTTGATGACCGTGTCGCGGGTGGTCTCGTCGTTGAACCGGATCTTGCAGCCGACCTCGCGGCCCCATTGCACACCGAGCTCCTCGGCCACGCGGCGCGAGACCGAGAGCGCGGCCACGCGGCGTGGCTGGGTGCAGGCGATGCGCCCCAGCGAACCGCGCCCGGCGGCGAGGCACATTTTCGGAATCTGCGTGGTTTTGCCCGACCCGGTTTCCCCCGCGAGAATGACCACTTGGTTCGCCTGGATGGCGGCCGTGATCTCCTCCACGCGCGACGTGATCGGCAGTTCGGGCGGGAACTCCAGGCGGAAGGGAAAGGGTTTGTTTGACGGTGCGGTCACGCGGGCGGAGGGTGACCTTCTCCGTCGCATCCAGAATCACAAGGCAATGATGAAAGCCCCCCCGCCCCTTCCCGAGGAAATCTTCCAGCGCGTCCTCCGCCTCGCGCAGTTCGACGGCCTGAGCATCGCCGTGGTCGGTTCCGTCTGCGCCGTGCTCGCCGCGTCCCTCGGCGACCGCATCGGCGCGGGGATCGGCGTACTCGTCGCCGGGGCGGGCGCGGTCGAACTCCACGGCGTCTCGCGCCTCCGGCACAGCGACGCGCGCGGGATGACGTGGCTGGTCAACAGCCAGTGCCTGATTTTGCTCGCCATGCTCAGCTATTGTGCCCTGCGGCTGGCCCATCCCCAGCTGGAGCCCCTGCGCGCCGCGGTGACCGACGAAATGAAACAACAGCTCGAGCTCATCGGCTGGTCCATCGACCATTTCATCGGCCTGGTTTACCGCTTCACTTACTTCGCGGTGGCGCTGGCCACGATCCTGTATCAGGGCGGCATGGCGCTCTACTATTTCCGGCGCCGCGGCGCCGTCGCGACGGCGCTGGAATCTCCCTAGCCGAACTTGCGCGCGCGCCGCGCCTGCCTAGCGTCCGCGCATGTCGAAGGAACGCTACATCGCAGCGAAACAACGTTGGGCCGAAAAACAGAAAGCCCGCGGCGTCACCGCGCGCGCCGTGGCCTCCCCGGACCGCCTGCCGCCCGGCCAGAAACTCACCGCCGGGTTTCCCGTGCTCGACCTCGGCGTGCAACCGGACATCCCCCACGCAAAGTGGACCCTGAAACTCGACGGCCTCGTCGCGCAACCCGTCACCTTGTCCTGGGCGGATTTCCACGCGCTGCCGCAAGTCGAGGACGTCAGCGATTTCCACTGTGTGACGACGTGGAGCAAATATGACTGCCGCTGGGCCGGCGTCGCGTTCACGGCACTCTACGAACTCGCCCAGCCCGCGCCCGAGGCGAAATTCGTGTATTTTACGAGCTACGACGGCTACTCGACCAACCTCCCGCTGGCCGCGTGCCTCGACGACGACGTGCTCGTGGCCACCGCCTTCGACGGCGCGCCGGTCTCGCGCGAACACGGCGGCCCCGCGCGCGTGATCGTGCCCAAGCTCTACGCCTGGAAGGGCGCGAAATTCGTCAGCGGCATCACCTTTCTCGCCGAAGACAAACTCGGGTTCTGGGAGGTCCGCGGTTATTCGAACGGGGCGGATCCGTGGACCGAAGACCGTTACGCCTGAGGCGGCGGTCGCACGTCGGCCGGTTCGTTCCAGTTTTCGAACAGCGGCGCCTCCTCCGGGCCGATCTCGCGCACCCGCATCTTGCCCTCCGCTACGGCGGCGGCCACGAAGCGCTGCAGTGAAAACTCGCCGCGCCCGAGCGCGGCCCGCGCCGTCCGCATGAGCGCCTTCGGGTAGATCGCGGCGAGCGGCTCGAAATAGCCGCCGGCGTCGGCCCGCCGCCCCACCGCCCCGACCCCGGCCCCGCACTCGGCCCACAACGTCGCGAACCACCCGGCCGGCATCCGCGGCAGATCGATCGCCAGCACCGCGAGATGCCCGTGCGCCGCCCGCTCCAGTCCCGCCGTGACCCCGATGAGCGGCCCGCCGACCTCGAGCGCATCGAGCAACTGCCCGTCGAACCCCTCGGCGCCGCAGCGCCACGCCTGCTCGGCGCGGACCGAAAGCAAGACCTCCGTCGCGCCCGCGGCGCGCACCACGTCGCGCTGCCGGCGCCAGAGCGGCACCCCGTCGCCCACGACGTCGAGCAACGCCTTGTCGCCGCCCATGCGGCGGGAGCGGCCGCCCGCGAGCACGACCGCGCTGAACTCGCTGGGCAGATTCATGGTGGGACCCAGCGTGCCCGCCCACTTCACGTTGGACAAGCCTCCGCCAGCCACCCAGTTTCGCCAGCCATGGCCGAGTCCAACCGCCCCCTGTCCAATCGCATTCTCCTCGGGCTGGCCGTCGGCATCGCCGCCGGCGTCGCCACCCTCGCCATCGGGAAGTTCTCCCCCGAGTTCCTGACGTTCATGCGCAAGGTCGCGACGAATGTCCTCGATCCCTTCGGCCAGATTTTTCTGCGCATGCTGTTCTTCGTGGTGATCCCGCTCGTGTTCGCCTCGCTCGCGACCGGCATTGTCCAACTCGGGCGCCTCGACCGCCTCGGGCCGCTCGCAGGGCGCACCTTCACCCTGTTCTTTCTCAACATGGCGATCGGGGTCGGTCTCGGCCTGATCATGATGAACGTCCTCCGGCCCGGCAACCAGCTCGACACCGAGACGAAAACGCGCCTGTTGCAGGAATTCGGCGGCGCCGCCCAAAAACACATCGCCACCGGCGCGGCCTCGCCGCAGATGAATTTCATGACCATCGTCGAGATGTTCATGCCGAAAAATCTCTTCGGCGCGGTGATGGGCCACAACAACAACGTCATCGGCGACGTGCTCCCGCTCATCCTGTTCGCCATCCTCGTCGGGGCCGTCGGCACGCAACTCATCGAGGCCAAGCGCCAGAAACTGCAGGACACCCTCGAACTCGTCAGCGAGCTGATGACCGGGATCGTCCATTTCGCCCTCAAACTCGCGCCCTACGCCGTGCCGGCGATGATCTACAGCGTGATCGTCAAAATCGGCGTCGACATCCTGATCGCGCTCGGCGTGTTCGCCCTCGGCTGCATTTTTGTGATGCTCCTCCACCTCTTCGGCACGATGTCGATCTGGCTCAAGGTGTGGACCGACCGCAGCCCGCTCCAGTTTTGGAAGGACATCCGGGCGGTGCTCGTGACGGCGTTTTCCACCAGCTCGAGCAACGCCACCCTGCCCGCCGCGCTCGATTGCGCCAAAAACACACTGGGCCTGAAGCCCAGCGTCGCCGGTTTTGTGTTACCGCTGGGCACCACCATGAACATGAGCGGCACCGCGCTCTACGAAGGCTGCGTCGTGCTCTTCGTGGCCCAGGTTTTCGGCATCGACCTTTCGATGGGCCAACAGCTCACCCTGCTCCTCCTTTCCGTGCTCAGCGCCGTCGCCGTGGCCGGCATCCCTGGCGGCTCCCTGCCGCTCATCGCGGGCCTGCTCGTGACCTTTGGCATTCCGGCGGAAGGCATCGGCATCGTGCTCGGCGTCGACCGCGTCCTCGATATGGTGCGCACCATGACGAACGTCGGCTCCGATGTCGTTACCACCGTCGTCGTCGATGCCCAGGAACGCCGCGCGGACGCGCGGGCCGCCGGGACCGCTTGAGCGCGGGCGGCCGCGGGCGGCCGTGTGCGGTGATTACGCACCGATTGCTGGGCATTTCTCCGCCCCGATATAGGGTGATTCCCCCTCGACAATCACCCCGTCTTGAGCCGACTCTCGTCGCGTTCTCGAACGCCTATGCACCTCCCCCAACCGACTCGTCCTTGTGCGCAGAACGCTCGCCGCAACCGGCGCCAACTGCGGGTGCTCACCGTCCTCCTCGCCTTGTCCTTGGCCGGCCGCGCCGCCGCCCTGGGGCCGATCAAGACCTACGCCAACCTGACCCTGCGGGACGGCCGACAGCTTTCCGCCGTCGAGGTCATCACTTACACCACCACCGATGTGCTCGTGCGTCATGCCGGCGGCGCCACCTCCCTGCGGAGCGACGTCCTGCCCGAACACGTCATCGCCGACCTCCATCTCCCCGCCCCCGAGCTCGCCCAGCCGATCGTCTACGACGCCGCTTTTCTCGCCTTGGCCGACAAGCCTGCTGTCGATGACGGGCAGACCGCGCCGGCGGCCCCCAGCCCCGCGGGCGCCTGGGCCTTCGACACCGCCGGTCCAGGTGCGGCCGAACGTCTCGCCGCCGCCGAAGGTCTCGCCGCCGAACGTTCCCTGGTCCGGGCTGCGGCGGCCGCGGCGGCCGGCGACGACAACATCCCGCCCCTCGCCGGCGGCCCGCCCACGTCGGGCGCCGCGCCCACCTCCGCGTGGATCACCCTCGCCGGTCGCGTCGCCGTCACGCTGCCCACCGGCAGCCCCCATTTGCTCCGCGACGTCGAGGTGCGCGCCTATCCGGCGGCCCTCCTCGCCCGCTACCTGCCCCAAGCCCGCGCCCAAGGTGCGGCGGTCGCCCGCAAATACCGCGAACTGGCTGCCGTGGCCGTGCAAGAAGGCCGCGCGGCCGACGGCACCACGCTCACCGCCCGCGCCGCGCAAGCCGCCGACCACTACCTCGATTTCATGCCCTTGGCGCCCTACACGGCCCGCAGCGACGACTACGGCCACTTCACCCTGCGCCACGATCTGCGCGACGCCCGCCTGGTCGCCATCGGTCGCGTCACCGTGCCCCAGGGTACGTGGAGTTTCTCCTGGATCGACATCGCTCCCGGCGAAAACGCCCACCTGAGCGAGGCCAACGCCACCCTCGTCACCGCACCCGGTGCACCCGGCCCGCGCTTTGCCAACCAATGACCCCCTTGGTTCTGCTGCTCGCGGCCGCGCAAGCCGGCCTGCTGCTCTGGGGAGCAATCCACCTGAGTAATGCCACCCTGTGGCCGAAAGCCCGGGGCCCCCTTTTCTGGGCCCTCGTCACGCTGGCCCTGCCACTCGGGATCGCCCGCTCCGGCGCCGACCAGGATCGCCAGCGCGCCCTGTGCGGCGCGGGCGATTGCCTCATCCTCGCCCTCAGCGTCGCCGGCGTGCGGGTCTGGGCCGTCAAGCGGGAAGACGGGCTGCTGAGCCTCGAACACGAGGAGAACCTGCGCCGCGCCGCCGCCGCCGCCGAGGCGGCCGCCCAGGCCCAGCAGGCCGCCCAACTCCAAGCGGCCGCCGCGGCGCTCGAAGCCCGCGCCACCGCGGAGGGGAAACTTAAGCCCGCCGACCCCCACCGCCCCGCGCGCCACCTCACCCCCTCGCTCCTCCGGGGCGGCGCCCCCTCGCCCCGCCTCCCGCCCGCACTCCGAACATAGCGGTTCGCTCCGCATAGGCCCTTCCTCGGCGTCCAGTTTTCCCGCCTCCTCCCGACCCGCTCCCGGGTCGCCGCCGGGAATAGGCGTTCGGTCCGCGGCATGACCCTCGTCGAGGTCGTCACCGCCATCGGTGTGATCGGGATTGTCTCCACCAGCCTCATCGCCGCTTCGATCCTCACGCGCCGCCTCACCGAGATTGCCGTCTACCAGGCCTCCGTCACCGCCATCATGCAGGGCTATCTGGAGCAGATCAAAAATATGCCCTTCGAAAGCCTGCCCTTCTCGCCGCCCGCCGGCACGAGCATGTCCTCCGGCACCTACGCGACCACCTATACCCTCGCGACCCAGCGCGACGACGTCACCGCCGATCGACTGATTCTGTCCCCGCTCGCGCCCCTCACCCCCGCCAACCTCGCCCCGCCGGCCATCCCCACCACGGTCTACGACAACATCAAGACCTTCGACGTGAATCGCGCCAACGACCTCACCCTGCACATCTGGGTCTGGATCGAGGACGTGACCCCGAGCGGCTATTCGCCCGCGCAGCAGGCGAAAGCCATTACCCTGCTCTACATGTGGCAGATCCAGGACGGTCGCACCACGCGCTCCTACCCCGGCGTGATCAAGAATCTGCGCTCGCTCGTGCCGACCCACTAACCCCCCGCCCCCCCATGCGCTCGCTGGCTGCCCTTCTCCCCCCCCGCCTCCGCCGCCGCGGCGCCGGCCCCGCCCGCGGCTTCACCCTCTTGGAGGTCCTCATCGCCACGACCATCCTCTCGATCATGACCGTGGCCATTCTGGGCCTCTTCATCAACCTGATGAAGAGCTACAAATACAACACGTTCCGCCTGAGCATCAACAAGGACGTCCGCACCTTCACCAACGAACTCAGCGACACCGCCACCTACGCCAACTACTTCGTCATCCTCGCCGACTTCTCCACCCGCACCACCGGCGCCGTCGGCAGCGAAGTCCTCGCCTACATGGGCGACGGCGAATCGGGCGATTGCGTCCTGTTCGTTTTCAAGGACCCCACCAACGACGCCAAGATCCGGCGCATCGTCGGCTACTATCATGACCCCGACGCCGCCGGGCTCGGCCCCGTGCGACGCTTCGCGACGAGTTTTTCGCCCACTGTGACCGGGACCAACCTCTGGACGCTCCTGCCCGCCGCCTCCTCCCTTCACACCAACGACGACATCATCTCCGCGGGCACCATCGGCAAAGCCAACGGCACCTCCACGACGGGCAACCTCTTCTATAATTTTTTCAACCGCAGCGTCATGGTGAAGGGCCAGATCACCTACACCTCCAACGACGGCCTCACCCGGCGGGCCGTCTCCACCTATAACTTCACCGTGTCTCCCCGCGGCTAACCCTATGGACTCTCGCCTCCCACCTCCTTCGCGCCGCCCCAGCTCACGGAAGATCCGCGGCTCCGGCCTCGGTCTGGCGCTCATCTTTACCACTGTGCTCACCGCGGTGATCGCGAGCATGCTCCGGTGGGTCACGACCGAGTCCTCGCTCAACCAGCGCACCATGGCGCGCCTCGAAGCGGCCAACGCGGCCGAAGCCATCGCCGAATACGGCATGGTCCAGGTCCGGTATCGGATGCAAAACTCGAACACGTTCAGCGCCAATTCCTTCACCCCCTCCGGCGCCAGCCCCCTCGTGCTGCCCTCCAGCGCCCTCTTCACCGGTACGCGCGTGGACGCCACCGCCAACGCCCTCACCGGCGGCACCCTCACCAACATCGTCACCGCCGCCACCCCGGCCACCAACCTCTACTTCGTCGACCCCACCGACCTCAACAACATCAACGATCCCATGCGGTCCAAATGGATCGTCCGCCGCGACATCCCCATCTACGCCAAGACCAAGGTCACCCCGGCCAGCGGCCCGCCGATCTACGCCTACGTCCGCGAAAAAATCAGCGTCCGCGGCGCGCCGCTTTTCGCCCACGCGATCTTTTTCAACATGGACCTCGAGATTTCCCCGGGGCCGACGATGAACGTTTCCGGCCCCGTGCACGCCAACGGCGACATCTATCCCAATGCGCAATACGCGCCCCTGAATTTCACCGATGTGGTCAGCTGCACCGGACACATCTTCCACGCCGCCAAGGGCGTCTCCGAGGGCGGCGCCAACATGACCAACGACGTCACCTTCGTTAACCGCGTCGGCAACTTGGTCACCCAAATCTCGGCCGACGCGAGCGGTATCTGGAAGGACAGCACCATGGGCGTCTCCACGACCGTCCAGAGCAACAAAGCCAGCTACGCCACCCAGGCCGCCTACTACGCCGCACTCCTCGCCGGCGCCACCACCAACGCGACCGCTTTCCGCACCCACGCCTCCACCACGTGGCACGGCAGCGTCCAGACCAAGCCCCATGGCATCCAACCCTACACCCCGGTCGCGGTGATCCCCTATATCGAGGATGTGGCCTACACCGATGGCATCGACCAGTCCGTCAACGCCGGCCGGCTGATCATCGAGCCACCCACGGCCACGAGCAGCCCGGAATATAGCGCCGAGGTCGAAGCCCAGAAATTCTCCACCCAGGCCGGCGTCTATATCAAAATCGTGCCCGCCTCCGGCTACGCCAACACGACCACCACCAGCGGCTCCACCACCACGGTCGTCACCCGGGACCCCACCGTTCCCGCGGTCGTTACCGTCCGGGTCGGCAGCGCCACGGGACCCCTCGCCACCAGTATCCCGACGGGCCTGGTGACCTACTATCCGTATAAGCAGACCGCCACCACGACCTCCGGCGTCACCACCTATAATATTAACCGCGGCATGTATGACCAGCGCCGCTTGGCCGGCCAGGACCTCGTCGAACTCGACATCACCAAGCTCAAGGCGGCCGTGGCCGCGATCGGCACCTCCTCCTCGCACGCCCTCCCCCCGCTCTCGACGGCCCAATGGACCGGCGTCGTCTATCTGGAAGTCACCAGCAACCCCACCACCCGCCTCAACGGCACGACCATCGCGGCCGCCGGGGGCGCCAACGTCTCCATCCGCCTGATCAACGGCGCCGTCCAAGTCCCCAGCACTGGCATGGTCTCCGGCCTCACGATCGCGACGAACGCGCCGCTCTATATCAAAGGCAACTTCAACGACACGTCCGCCACGGGCACCAGCCCCACCGTGCCCCGGACCGGCGAGGTCCCGGCCTGCATCGCCGCCGATGCCGTGACCTTGCTCTCCTCCGGCTTCGTCGACGCCGACAGCCGGGACGTCGTGCAATGGGGCCCGGTGGTTTCCGGCCCAACCGTGGTCGCCGCTGCCATCCTCTCCGGCTTCGTCCCGTGGAACAAAGACAACAACGGCGGCCGATCCGGCGGCGCCCCCAATCTCGTGCGTTATTTGGAAAGCTGGAATCCCACCCCGGTCACTTTGCGCGGCTCGCTCGTGGCGTTGTTCGAGTGCCGCGTGGCCGTTGAACCCCGCAATAACAATATCTACGGCGCCCCGACGCGTTACTATGGCTTCTGCGACCTCCTGAAGAACGGCCGCTTCCCCCCGGGCACGCCGCGCGTGATGTCCTACCGCCGGGTCGACTATACCGACCTGACCAAGGCCGAATACGACGCCGCGATCGCCGGCCTCTGATCGGACCGCGCCCCCCGCCGCGATCCGCGCTCCGCCCTCCGCCTTTTCCCGCTATTTCGATTCTTCGCCCGTCTCCTTCCGCCTCGGTGTCCGAGCGCGGTGGCCATTGAGACACCGTCCGACTCCGATTCTTGCGTCTCAAACCCACGGGCTGGAAAGCCCGTGCCACGTGGCATGGGCTTTCCAGCCCATGGGTTCGGGGTGGGCCGTGCGCTCCGCGCGCGGCTCAACGCGTCACCCCTGCGATCCGCCGCCCGCGGAGCGGCCGGCCCACCTCCCTCCTCCGTCCGTCTCCTGCTTCCTCTGTGTCCGCGCTCCGTGAGCTCTGTGACAAAATCCGCCGTCCGATTTTGCGTCTTTTGCGCGTCTTCGCGGCCAACCCTCCGCCGCCCGCGGAGCGGCCGGCCCACCCCGGCGACCTGCCCTCCTCCGTCCTCCGTTCTCTCCGTTTGCTCCTGTACAAAGCCTTCCGAGTGTTCCGTGTGTTCGGTGTGTTCCGTGGGCCGCCCTCCGCCCTCTTCCCACCTTTTCGATCCTTCGCCCGTCTCCTGCTTCCTCCGTGTCCGCGCTCCGTGGCCTCTGTGACACCCTCCGCCGTCCGATTTTTGCGCCCTCTGCGCCCTCTGCGCCTTTTGCGCTTCTTCGCGGCCAACCCTCCGCCGCCCGCGGAGCGGCCACCCCCCCGCCGCCGGCGCCCGGGGCAAAGGGTCGTAATCGGGCCGGGAACACACCGAAAACCGCTCAAGCTCCGCGCCCGGGGGCCGTTATTCTGCCTGGGGGTGGGGCCCTATTCCCGCCAGTTTAAACGCCACGGTTGCCAGCCATCCGCGTGGAGCGTTAGAACCCTTCAGCCCGTTGCCCCGCGGCCACCACCATGCTCCCGTTTCTCGCGCCTCGCTCCGACCCTCTCTCCCCACGGAGACCCCGCGGCTCGGGCCTTATCCTGGCGTTGATTTTCACCGGGGTGATTTCAGCCGTCCTCGCGAGCATGCTCCGGTGGGTCCTGACGGAGTCCTCGCTCAACCAGCGCACCATGCGCCGGCTCGAGGCCAATAATGCCGCCGAAGCCATCGCCGAATACGGCATGACGCAGGTCCGCCATAAGATGGAGAACACGAGCACCTTTATCGCCAATTCCTTCACCCCCGCCGGCACCCAGGCCCTCGTCCTGCCCCCCACCACCTTGTTCGCCGGCACCTCTGTCGATCCCGCCGCCAGCGCCCTGACCGGCGGCGCCATCGCCACCGTCATCTCCGCCGGCTCGACCACCCTTTACTATGTCGACGCCGAGGACCCCAACAACGTCAACGACCCCTTGAGGGGCAAATGGATCTTCCGCCGCGACATCCCCATCTACGCCCGGGCCAGGGTCGACGTCCCCAACGGCCCGCCGATCTACGCCTACGTGCGCGAGAAAATCAGTGTCCGCGGCGCCCCCCTCTTTGCCCACGCCGCGTTTTACAATATGGACATGGAACTCCAACCGGGCTCGACCATGAACGTCTACGGCCCCGTCCACGTCAACGGCGACATCTACCTCAGCAGCCAGGGCACCGCCCTCAATTTCTACAACACCGTCACCTGCACCGGGCACATCTACCGGGCCTGGAAAAGTTTTCAGCCTTCCGCCCAGGGCTCCAATAACGAAATCCTCGGCACGAGCCCGGTGTCCTTCATCAACCGCGTCAACACCCAGGTCGCGATGCTGGCCGGCACCGTGTGGCGCGACAGCACCCTGAGCGTCTCGACCACCGTAAACGCCAACAACGAAAGCGGCGGCTACGCCACCCAGGCCGCCTATAGCGCCGCCCTGGTGGCCGGCGCGACGACTCATCAGACCGCTTACCGGACCACCGCCTCCACCCTGTGGAACGGCAATGTCCAGACCGCAGCCAACGGCGTCCAAAACTACACCCCCGTCGCCATCGGCCGCTATGTCGAAGATGCCACCCCCGCCGACGGCTCCGACCAGTCCGTCAACACCGGCCGCCTGATGATCGAGCCCCCCACCGCCCCCTCGGCCGGCGCCACGCTCTATAGCCCCGAAGTCGAGGCCCAAAAATACTCCAACCAGGCCGGCATCTACATCACCATCGTGCCCGCGTCCGGTTACACCACCACCACCACGACCAGCGGCGGCAACACCACCGTCACCACCAACGACCCCACCATCCCCGCGATCGTCACCGTCCGGGCCGGCGGCGCCGCCGGTCCGCTCGCGGGCGTCGTCCCCGCCGGGCTCGTGACCTATTTTCCCTATAAACAAGCGGCCGTGACCGCCTCCGGCAACACGACCTATAGGGTCGACCGCGGCCTGTGGGACCAACGCCGGACCAGCGGGCAGGACATCGTTGAATTCGACCTGACCAAGCTCAAGACCGCCGTCGCCCAGATGCAGCTGGCCCCCGGCAGCCGCACCGCCGCCCAAGCCATCAGCTCGTTGGAAACCAACCACTGGACCGGCATCGTCTATCTCGAGGTCACCAGCAGCTCGACCACCCGGCTCGACGGCTCGACCGTCCTCGCCTCCGGCGGCCGCCAGGTCGCGATCCGCCTCATCAATGGCAACATTCCGGTCCCCACCTACGGCAGCGGCGCGACCGCCGGACTGACCATTGCCACCAACGCCCCGGTCTATATCAAAGGCCATTTCAACGACACCGGCACCTCGCCCAGCGCCTCGGTTTCCAAGTCCGGCGAAAAACCCGCCGCCATCGCCGCCGACGCCGTCACCATCCTCTCCGCCGATTACAACGACATCACCAGCCGGAGCGCCGTAAAGCCCCCCGCCAGTGCCGACACGGTCGTCGCCGCCGCCCTCCTCACCGGCCAGTCCCCCACGAACAAGAACAACAGCGCCCGCATGAGCGGCGGCGCCCACAACCTGGCCCGCTTCCTCGAAAACTGGGGCGGCCGCGCCGTCTACATCCGCGGTTCCCTCGTCGCCCTGTTCGAAAGCCGCATGGCCGACGAACCGTGGCGCATCGACTACTACGGCGCGCCCGCCCGCAACTGGGGTTTCTGCGACCTCCTGCAAAACGGCACCTTCCCCCCGGCACCCCGCGCGTCATCTCCTTTCGCCGGGTCGACTATACCGACCTGACCAAGGCCGACTACGACGCCGCGCTCGCCGGGCTCTGAGCCGGCGTCACGGCGCCCGCTCGACCCGGGCCAGCAGGATCACCCCGGCTTGCTCGGTGTTTTTGCGGATGAGATACGAACACCGGTAAGCGGAAAAAGAGAAGGGGCGTTCGAGGTGAAAGTAGGTGCCGCCCGCAAAGATCGGCGGAAACCCATAGAACCCCGCGAGCGGGTTCGACTCCGGTGACGTCGTGTGGACCGCAAACACCTCGCCGGCCGGCGCCCGCCCAAACGCCGCCAGGATCTCGCCCTTCAACCGCACGCCGCGCGGAAAGAGCTCCGCGCCGCCGTGGGGTTTTTCCGCCAGCACCACGCCGCCGGCCGCAATATACGTTTTCAGGAAATCCTGTAAAAAGGCGATCTCCTCGTTCGTGCGCGAACGCTCGACCACCGCAGCGCTCGGCGCCCGCATCAGCGCCAGCATGACGTAGATGGCCACAAACGCCACCCCCACCCGGCACGAGGCGGAATGGCGCCAGACCCGCCACCACGCCGCCAGCCGCCCGCCCCGGTGGCGGTAACGGCGCAACGAATCCCGGAAGGCCGCCCCCAGCCATGACCACCGCCCCTCGCCCGGCGCGCGCACCCACTGCTTGGGCCGGTAGGGCGTGGCCTGCCACGCCTCGATCTGCGCCACCGTCTCCGCCAGGGCCTGATCCGGCGGGCGCACGGCCGCCGCCACCGGCGCCGCCACCGGCTTCGTCGGTCCCGCATCGGGGACCGTCACCGGACTTCGCGGGGTTGGGGCCGCCGCCGGTTTCGCCGCGGGGACCACCCTGGGTTCGGGCGAGGCGACCGCCGCCGGTTTCGCCCCCGGAGCCACCGGCCGGGGCGCCAACGCCCGCGCGGGCGCCACCGGCCGAAACGGAATCGCCGGCGCCGGCCCCGCCGCCCCGCCGGGCGCGGCTGGCCCTGCCACCCTTGGCTGTGGGACCACAGCCCCCGGCCCGCTCCGACCCGTCAACGGGCCCGGCGCGACAGGGCGGGCCTTAAACTTGGCCCACGGATGCTTCTTTTCCGGCTGTTCGCTCAAGACGCCCTTATGACGACGCGCACCCACCCGGCACGACAACTCAATTCGTGGTGCGGTTAACCCTACCTCCCGCCCGCCGCCCCGCGGCCCCGGGTACGTACTGCTGTCCCCGGTACGTCCTGCGGTTCCGCCCGTCTCCTTCCGTCTCTGTGTCCGCGCTCCGTGATCGCTGTGACAAAATCCGACTCCGATTTTGCGCCTCTTGCGCGTCTTCGCGGCCAACCCTCCGCCGCCTCCGGTTCGGGACGGCTCGTCTCCGGTGAAAAAGACTTATCCGATCTGGTGCACAGGAGGAAGACCGAGGTCGATCCGAGGGAGGGATTGTCTCGGTCTTCACTCGGTTCGTCTCCTGTAAAATCCTCATCCGGTTTATGGGCACAGGAGCAATACCGAGGTCGATCCGAGGGAGGGATTGTCCCGGTGACTCATTTCGCCCGTCTATTCCGTTCTCTGCCGTCGCCCCCCGATTCCTTCTTCTGCGCCTCTTGCGCTTTTTTGCGGCCAACATTCCAAACCTTTTCACCGCGGATCACGCGGATAGCGCGGATAAAAAAGCAGCCTCCGTTCTCTCTGTTCCCTCCTGTAAAATCCGTCCCCCGTCCCCCGTCCTCTGTCCTCCGTTCTCTCCGTTTCCTCCTGTTCAAATCCTTCCGTGTGTTCCGTGGACTCCGCTCCGGTTCGGGACGGTTCGTCTCCTGCTTCCTCTGTGTCCGCGCTCCGTGAGCTCTGTGACACAATCCGCCGTCCGATTTTGCGCCTCTTGCGCGTCTTCGCGGCCAACCCTCCGCCACCTGCGATCTGCCGCCCGCGGAGCGGCCGGCCCACCCCGGCGATCTGCCGTCTGTCGCTCGTTTCCAAGTTTCAGCTTTTCAGCTTTCAGTTTTTCGCTCGCCGCCCGTCTCCGTTCTCTCCGTTTTCTCCTATTCAAAGCCTTCCGTGTGTTCCGTGGGCCGCCCTCCGCCCTCCGCCCGCAGTCCGACCTCCGTCCGTCTCCTGCTTCCTCTGTGTCCGCGCTCCGTGATCTCTGTGACCCCTCCGACTCCGATTTTGCGCCTCTTGCGCTTCTTCGCGGCCAACCCTCCGCCGCCTGCGATCCGCCGCCCGCGGAGCGGCCGGCCCACCCCGGCGATCCGCCGTCTGTCGCTCGTTTCCAAGTTTCAGCTTTTCAGCTTTCAGTTTTTCGCCCTCCGCCCTCCGTTCTCTCCGTTTGCTCCTGTTCAAAGCCTTCCGTGTGTTCGGTGTGTTCCGTGGGCCGTCCTCCGATTCTCGCGCGTCTTGCGCCTCAAGCCCATGTCGGGGCGACCGAAACGGCACCGGCACCGGCTGGACGCAGTCCATTTTTACCGACCGAAGACCCGCGGCCGTTCACGGCACCGGCGCGCCCCCGCGCCGGAGGCGCTCAAGCGCCTCGCGGGCACCGCCGTGATTCGGGGCCACGCTCAGCGCCGCTTTAAACTGCGCCGTGGCGGCGTCCGTGCGCCCGAGGGCCAGCCACGCCCGGCCCAAGGCATGCCGCATATCCGCATCCCCGGGCTGCAACGCGACGGCCCGCTGCAGGTGCGGCAGGGCCCCGCTCAGGTCGCCGTGCATCGCCAACGTGATGCCCCACTTGAACTCGACGTCCGCCGAGGTCGGTTGGAGCCGCCCGGCCGCTTCGAACTGGGCCACCGCTTCGGCGGCTCGGCCCTGGTTGGCGAGGGCCCAACCGAGGTTCACCCGCGCAAGGGTCAGCTGCGGATCGATTTCAACGGCCCGCGCCAAGGCCGCCAGGCCCTCGGCGGCGCGGCCGAGATTCATCAGCGTCGCGCCGAGCGTGTTGTGCGCGGCGGCGAACCGCGGCCGCAGCCGCACCGCTTGCTCGAGCAGCGGCAACGCCTCGCCCGAGCGGCCGAGCCGGTTCAACCCGTTGCCCAGACTGTTGAGGATTTCGGGAAACCCCGGCTTCAACTCCAGCGCCCGCTGCAAATGCGGCAACGCCTTTTCCGTTTCACCGGCTTCGTCCCACGCGGTGCCGAGGTTGAGGTGCGCCACCCAGCTCCCGGGGTTGCGCTCCAGCGTGGTTTTATAAAGCACGAAAATATCGCGATACATCGCGCTCTGCCGCCACGTCAGTCCGCCGAGGATCGCGAGCACCCCGGCGGCCGCGACCGGACCGCTCCAACGCGGCCAGTCCAGCCGCGCGAAGCCGCGCGTCGCAGCGGCCGCGAAAAAGGCGATCATCCCGATGCTCGCGAGATACTGGAAGTGGTCGGCCACATAGGAGAACACGAACGGATACACGTTCACGAAACCGAGCACCGGAAACAGCGTGCCGCCGAACAACAGCGCCGCGGCGAGCGGCGCACGGTCGCGGCGGCTCCACCACACCCCCGCAGCGAGTGCCGCGAGTGTGGCGGCAGGGTAAATCCATTGCCCAATGGCCAAAGCATCGATCGTCCACCGCGGATAGAAAAACGTCAGGCCGACCGGCCAGAGCAGTTTGCCGAGATAGAACCAGACGACGCGCCCCGCGAGCAGACCGCGCTCCACCCCGCCGAGCGTAAAGGCGTCACCGCTGGCGCCGATGTAGTTGGATTCGAACCACACCGTGCCCAGCCCGGCCGCCGCGCCGAGCGCCAACCAGGGCAACAACGGCCGAACCTCACCGCGCCACGACAGCCGCCCGTGCCGCCACCACGCCACCACGAGCAGCGCCGCCGGCAGCGTCGCCGTCACGGTCTTCGTCGCCAGCGCCGCCAGAAACCAGAGGCTCGCCACCCCATAACGCGCCGGCCGCCGGTCGTCCGCGAAGCGCCACCAGGCCAGCGCCGCCGCGAGAGTGCACACCGTCGAGAGCGTGTTCTTCTGTTCGGAAATCCACGCGACGGATTCGACGCACACGGGATGCAGCGCGAAGACCAGTCCCGCGAACAAAGCCCCGGGAACGGCCAGGCGCCGCAGCACCGCGACCAGCAGACACGCCGAGATCGTATGCCAGAGCACGTTGATCAGGTGGTAACCGACCGTGGCGTCGCCCCAGAGGCGATGTTCGATCCAAAAAGCCGAGTGCAGGAGCGGATAATACTGCTGCGTCGCCCCGACCTCGAACCAGATCCGCCCGAGGCCCGACCACGACCGGAGGGCGGGGTGGGTGACGTGCCCCGCATCGTCCCACAAAAAATCGCCCGCCAGCGCCGGGAAGTAGGCGACGAAGGTCACCAGCGCGACCAGCGCAAAGACCGCGCCCATCGGCCAACCCACCGGGTCCGGTGCAGCCCCGGCAGGCCGGGTCGGCGAAGGAGAGGATTTCGACGGCTTCATCGTCATCGGTCAGCGAACAAGGGGCGGCGCTCCCGGGCAAGCCGCCAGCCGGCCCGGCGGCGGGAGGGTAGCCCGGACTTCATGGGCTCGGAGCCACCCCGCGCCGCCTTGGCCCGCGCGCGACGGCGCCGGGGGCGGTCGGCCACGCCGCGTTCGCGGGCGGCCGAGCGTCCGCCGCCGCCGCTACAGATCAAACGACGCCGACAGGACAAACTGTCGCGGATCGACGATGCGGTAGGTGGAGGGCCGGCCGTCAAAGAAGGCGCCCGTCTTCTGCAAGCGGCCCCCGTCTTCCTGCAGGTTCCTCACGTTGAGTTGGAAGTTCGCCCGGACTTTGTCGGCGAAGAGCTTGGTCCGGTAGCTGACGAACAGGTCGACGTTGATGTCGGCCGACGAGTAGATCGGGCGGTTCGGATCGAGTTGCAGGATCTTGTTCGCCGGGAGGGTGAGGTCCATGCCCGGGGTATAGCCGAGGCCGTAGAAACCGAGGGAGCCCTTGCTGGCGTACCGCAACGAGCCGCCCACGCTCATGGCCTTGAGGATCGCGTGGTCGCTGAGGCCGGCCAGATTATAGCGTGTGTTGAACTTGGCCGAGTATTCGCGCTGCTGGGGCTGCGGACGGCCGATCAGGGCGCGGAACACGGCCATGGGGGCATCGACATTCCCGGCGAAGTTCGTGGCGGCGGAGTTGGTGCCGTTGTAGCCGGCCACCGTGCTGAACGGCGTGCCGAGGATGTTCCACCAGAGCAGGTGGCCGGTCGCCCCGGTCGGAAGATTGACCGGGCCGGTCGCATAGGGCGTGGTCACACCGTTGATGGTCTGCGTGGTCCGGGTGAAACGCGGATCTTCGAGGGAGGTCCAGACGGGCAGCCGCGCGGCGATATACTCGTCCACCGCAGAGCCGGCCGCCGTGTTGACCGCCTGAATCTTCGTGACCGACGCGCTGATAGTCCAGTGCCGGGTGGGGTTGAAGTTGATTTCCACCTCGTGCCCCTTCGACTGCGCGTCGTTGACCGCGGCATAGGTGCCGGCGGCGGAAATGGCCTGCAGCCCTTCATATTGCTCGAGGGGCATCTTGATGGCCGCGGCAATCTGCGCGTTGGTGGCGAGGCCGCCGGTGCCGAGGCCGTTCAGCCAGGCGGTGGTCTGGGTCCGCAGATTGTAGGCATCGCTCGCGACAAATCCTTCATACCGCAAAATGCGCTGGGCCATCGTGGAGATGTCGCCGTTGCGCAGGTTGAGCCGCTTCGTATCGAAATGATTGTAGCGGACGGACAGTCGGCCCTCCAGCACCGTGAGCCACACCCCGAGGTCCTTGGTCGTGCCGGTCTGGTTGGGCAGTTGCTTGAGGAACAGGTCGTAGGCCGGACCTTGCGCAATGAAGTTGTCGGCCGTGTTGTAGGAGAGGCTGGCGCCGCTGATCGCCTCGGCGAGGAACCGGCCGATCGCGCTGCCGCCCCGGAGCCGGGACTGGAGGAACGGGAGATCCCGGAACGGCCGGGCCACGAGCGACACGTTCTTCGTCTTGCCTTTGGCCACGCGCCAGGGCCCGACCCACTGGTCGGACGCGGCGAAGTCGTACTCCCGGAGGTTGGGGGTGAGCAACGCGAGCGGGGCATTGCGCTCGTTCACGAGGTCTTCGCGCATGCCGAAGGTGCCCACCAGTTTGCCGCCGAGGAACGTGCTCTGGAGCACGCTCCCCGCGGTCTTCACGACCGCATTGACGTTGGCGAGACCGCCCCCGTTGGCCGGGGTATAACCGACCGCGGTAACATCCTTGATCATCGCGCCGGCGTTCGGCCCCCAGACATAGGGAACGCTGGCCCCTTCCGGGAAGGCGCTCGGCGCGTATTCGATGCCCCCGCCGACGGTATTGCCGACGTAATATTGTTCGTTGAGCCGGCTGAATCCGCCGGGGGCGATGGCGTAGCGGGGGTTGAGATTCGACGTCGTTTGGCCGCCCAGAATCGTGTTGGCCGCCGCGTATTTTTGCTGCCAGCCCTTGTCGAGCCCCAGCGCGGTATGCCGGTAGTTATACGTGGAATTCTGCTGGTCCTTGTACTCGTAGTAACCGAGGAGCTGCTGGGTGCCGAGCCACTTGCTCCAGCCCCGGTCCTGGGAAAAATCGAGGCGATAGACGGTCTGCGCCCGAGTGGTGTCCCACTGCAGGGGTTTGATGCGCAGGTAGGGCTCGCTGCTGCGCAGGTAGGGCCGGCCAAAGTACGGATTCGGGGTGCCGTCCAAATTCACCAGGTTCACGTCGACTTGGAGTTGGCCGACATTGCTGTTCACGCTCGCGGGGCCCATGGGCTGGTTTTCGATCCGCTTGGAATCCTCCCGCATGAAGGTGACCTGGGCCGCCAAGGTGTGCTTGGGCGTGCTGAGGATCATCTGATCGAGCTGGGCCATGTAGGTGTCGACGTCGTCCCACGCCTTGCCGTTGCCCGCCAGATTGACGCGGGTCCAGTCGTAGATGGACTGGCTGTTGATGGGGCGGGTGACGGAATTGTAGAGGGGCTGTTGGGTGGCCGTATAGGTTTCAGCCGGACCCGTGGTCAGCAGGCCGATCCCCGCCACCGAGGCGGCAAACGGATCGGTGGCCGCAAAGATCGCGGTGCCGTTGGTGGCCGTGGCGTTCGTATACCGCGCCATCGTCCAGTAGGGCGCCTGCCCCGGGGCGCCGATTCGGAAGGGGGAACGCGTCTCCGAACCACCGGTGAAAAACAGGGCCGGCGCGGCCGTATAGGGCGTGCTGGAGCCGAGGACGTTCCCGTTGCCGTAGACCTGCCCGTTCGCGAGGGTGACCAGATTGGTGACCGGATTCCAGCCGGGCTTCCCGGCCTTGGCCCAATCGGTGAAGTAGTCGCGCGGGGTCGTGAAGTTCGGCCGCACGGACGCATTTTTGTAGTTATACCAGGACGCCGACAGCGTGGTGTTCTTGAAGGGCCGGACCTTGAGCTGAAGACTGAGACGACGGGCGTCTTCGCCGGAAGGCTTCCGGACGAAGCCGGTGTGCTGGTTGGCGTAGCTCGCGCGCACGGCGACCTTGTCGGTCAGCCGGCGGTTCAGATCGAGCGAGACGCGCCAGCCGTCGTAGCTGTCGCCCCGCAATTCGACCTTGCTGAAGTGGCGGCTGAGGTTGGCGGTGGCCGGGACCTGGTTCACGGTGCCGGAGGCATTGCCCAAGCCGAAGATGTTGGCATTCGGGCCGCGGCTCAGCTCGAGCGAATCCATCCAGAGCGGATCCACGGGCACACGGCCGGAGGTCTGGATGTTGTTGAAGGCGATGTTGGCGTTGCCGAGGCCGCGCACGCGGTTGGCGTTGTTCGGATTGAGGCTCACCTGGTCGACCACGGCACCGGTGCGGTCCGTCTCGAACAGCGAGTAGGAGTTCGTGCCCTCGGTGCTCGCCATGTGATCGAACACGTCGTTGATATCGAGCATCGCGAAGTCGGTCATCTGCTCCTTGGTCATCACCGTGATCGACTGCCCCAAATCCTCGATCTTCGAGTTGAGGCGCGTGCCCGACATCGTGTTCGACTGAAAATACCCCCGATTGCTGTCAGAGGTGACTTCGAACGGGGAAAGGGCGACGACCTCTTCCTGGGCCGGTCTGGCCCCGGCGTCGGCCGACCCGGGGACGGCCGCCTTTTGGGCGGCCTCCATCGCGGCGATCTCATTCGGGTCGAGTCGGCCGTTCTGGTTGGTGTCGTAGCGGGCCAGCGTCGCGGCGTCGGGCGCGGCGGCCGGCGCCCGCTGCGCGTGGACCGCGGCGGCTCCGAGGAGCAGCAAGGCGAGCGGCGAGAGCCGGGCGAGGCGGGCGAGACAGGAAACGGGGGCAGTGAACGGGGTTTTCATAGACGGACAAGGGTTGGGTCTGCGCCGTCATCCCACGCGCGCAGGGGACCACCCTGCACCGCCGGTCCCCTCACTCCAGCGCGCCGTTGCGCGCATTGTCGACTAAGTCGGGTGCCCTCCGCCCGCCGCCCGGGTCCTCGACCATGCAAAAACGGACGGGGGCCGACGTCGGCCGCCCGTGGCTTGACCATCCGAGGAACGAGCGCGTGGCGATCCGGCTGAAAGGTCAGATGGATGGCCACGTCGCTGCGCGCCTCGCCTCCCTCCCAGTGTGCGAAATTTTCCTACCCTTAACATTTTCCTACCTTTACGGATCGGAGGGTGGAGGCAGGAAGATTGGGTGGGTAAGGCCATTTTCCGGAGCGAACAGCTCCCGCACGTCACGACACGACCGCCGCCGATCCGCCGCGCGCGGAGCGCACGGCCCACCTCGGCCGATCCGCCGTCCGCCGTCCTCCGTCCTCCGTCCGCCGTCCTCCGCCAGCCCTCCGCCTTCCACCTTTTCCAGCTCTTCTATTCTTCCGCCAGTCTCCTGCTTCCTCGGTGTCCGCGCTCCGTGATCTCTGTGACACACTCCGATTCCGTTTCTTGCGCCCTTTGCGCTTTTTCGCGGCCAACCCCTGCGATCCGCCGCACGCGGAGCGCACGGCCCACCTTGGCGATCCTCCGTCCGTCTCCTGCTTCCTCTGTGTCCGCGCTCCGTGGCCTCTGTGAGAAAATCCGACTCCGTCGTCCGTCTCCTGCTTCCTCTGTGTCAGCACTCCGCGGCCTCTGTGAAAAAATCCGTCGTCCGTCCTCCGTCATCCGTCCTCCGTCATCCGTTCTCCGTTCTCTCCCTTTTCTCCTGTTCAAATCCTTCCGTGTGTTCCGTGTGTTCCGTGGGCCAAAACTCCGTCCTCCGCCCTCCGATTTTGCGCCGCTTGCGCTTTTTCGCGGCCAACCCTCCGTCCGCCCAGTCTGCAAAATATTCCTACCCTTAAAATTTTCCTACCTCTACGGATCGGAGGGTGGAGGGAGGAAGATTGGGTGGTAAGAAAATTTTCCGGACCGAACCTCCCCGGCGCGACACGACGGTCCGCCTCCTTCCACTTCATCGTTTAATCTTCAACGGGCGCAAGCGTGCGGCGTCCGCCTCTGTGTCCGCGCTCCGTGATCTCTGTGACCCCCTCCGACTCCGATTTTGCGCCTCTTGCGCTTCTTCGCGGCCAACCGGGCATCCTCAGCCTTTCGAAAACCTGAAGGGTGACTTCGTCGGCCGCCCGCTGGCTGGCGCGTTTTGCGGAGCGCGGGCCAGCGCGCGGCCGACGGCTGAATCGTTCTGGCTCAGACGGGTGCCCCGTGGTCACCCGCGCGGCGGCAGCGTTGTGCCGTCCCGCCATTCGCCGGTGAGCAAAATTTCGTGCTGGTCGCGCGGCACCCCGGTCTCGTTGCGCTGCATGAGGCCGACGAGCATGTCGATCGCGAGCGCGCCGAGTGCCGCGGGTTCGGCGTAGACCCCGGCATAGCCCCGCTCGGGGTGGTCGCCGGCGAGGTCGATCAGGCCGACATCGCGCGGCACCCGCCGGCCCATGCGCTCCAGCCACGCGAGCACCGGGCGGGCATGGTTGGCGAGCAGCGCATCCGGCCGCACCCGCTCAAACCACGCCCGGAACGCGGCTTCGTCCGCCGGCACCGCCGGACACGGCGGCAGGCGGTCGGCGCGCGGGAAAAGCGCCTGCTGGGCGAGGAAGGCGCCGAGCCAGCGGTCGCCGACCCGCGGGCTGTCGTTCGCTTCGGCAAACACAAACCCGACCCGCCGATAGCCGCGCTCGTGACAGCGCTGCATGGCCTGCCACGCCGTCGCGAAATGGTTTTCCGTCACCTGATGTAGCAACGGCGACCGCAACGTCATGCCGAGCGCGACACACGAGAAGTGTGGCCATTCCAATTCCAGCGCCGGCCGGGCCGGCGGCAGGCGGCCCACGATCACGCCATGAATGCCCCGCGCCCGTAAAATGGCGGAAAACCGCGCCGGCGTCATCCCCGGTTCGCCGAGCCAGAAATGCTCCAGCTTATAGCCAAAATCGCGGGCCCGCTCGACGGCGCCGGGAAAATAATCCGGCCGGTCGTGATGCACCGGCCGCCAGCCGTCGCGCGTCGGGTAGTTCGTCACAAACGCCATCGTCACATGCTTCACCGCCCGGCCCGAGCGGCGGGACCGCATCAACGCCGCCACGAGCGGATTTTGCCGGTAGCCGAGTTGGGTCGCCAAGGCGCGGAGGCGCGTCCGCGTGGCCGCCGGAATCCGCGGATGATCCCGCAACGCAAGGGCCACCGTCGAGCGGTGCACGCCGGCGCGGTCGGCGACGTCCTGGAGCGTCACATGGGGCATCCCACCTGATTGGGAAGGCGGTGCGCGCTTGTCGAGTCCGCGCCGCCGAACCGCCGCCCGCGGAGCGGCCGGCCCACCTGGCCGATCCTTCGCCCGTCTCCGGCTTCCTCGGTGTCCGCACTCCGTGAGCTCTGTGACAAAATCCGACTCCGTTTTTGCGCCCTTTGCGCCTCTTCGCGGCCTACTTTCCGGGAGTAAAAAACCGATCATTTCACAGAGTTCACCGAGACCCAAACCGAGCTTCACCGAGCAAGCCGCGCGCGGAGCGCACGGCCCACCTGGCCGATCCTTCGCCCGTCTCCTGCTTCCTCCGTGTCCGCGCTCCGTGGTCTCTGTGACCCAATCCGTCCTCCGATTTCTGCGCCTTTTGCGCCTCTTGGCGGCCAACCCCCGCCCCCGCCCGCGGAGCGGCCAGCCCACCTGGCCGCTCGGCCCGGCCTGCCTTCCGCCCCCCCAAGGCGATCACACCACCGCGAGGTCGCTCCGCACGGCCGCCTCCAGGCGCGAGAGCCCGTCCTGCACGATCGCCGCAGTCGGCCCTTCGATCAGGAGCCGCAGCTTCGCTTCCGTGCCGGAATAACGCACCAGCACCCGGCCCCGTTCGCCCAATTCACTCTCCAGCGCGCGGATCGCGGCCATCACCCGGGCCAGGGTTTCCAGCGGACGCTTTTCCTTCACCGTCAGGGCCGCCGTAAGCTGCGGAAATTTCTGCAGCACCCGCCGCAATTCCGAGAGCGGCTTCCCCGTCGCCAGCATGACTTCGATCACTTTCAGCGCGGCGACGAGCCCGTCGCCGGTCGGCGAAATGTCCGAGCAAATGATGTGTCCGCTCGACTCCCCGCCGAGCGTCGCCCCTTCGGCCGCCATCCGCTCGATCACATAGCGGTCGCCGACCGACGTCCGCACCACCCGGCCACCGGCCGCGGCCAGCGCCGCGTCCACGCCCAGATTGCTCTGCACTGTAATGACGAGGGTGTCCTGCACGAGCCGCCCCTGCGCCAACGCATGCGTGGCCAAAATCGTCAGGATCACATCGCCGTCCAACACCTCGCCGTTTTCGTCGCAGAGGAGACAGCGGTCGCCGTCGCCGTCATGGGCGATGCCCAGCCGGGCTCCGACCGCCCGCACTTTCGCCGCCAACGGCTCCGGATGTTCGCTCCCGACGCCGGCATTGATGTTCGCTCCGTCGGGCGCAGCCCCCATCCCGACCACCTCCGCTCCGAGGTTGCGGAGGACGGCCGGGCTTGTGGCGGACGTCGCACCGTGGGCGGTGTCCAGCACCACTTTCCAACCGGCCAGGGATCCGGCCGGCAAAATCGCTTCGGCCGCGGCGATGTAATGACCCACCGCGCCTTCGGCCGTCGTCCACGTCGCCCCGGGCAACGGCGCCGCGGACTCCAGCAACGCTTCGATGGCGAGTTCGTCCGCATCGGTCAGTTTCACGCCGTCCGCGCCGAAGAATTTGATCCCATTGTCGGAGGCCGGATTGTGGGACGCGGTGATCATCACCCCGAGGCGGGCATCCGATTCCCGTACGGCCCGCGCCACCGCCGGGGTGGGCAAAACGCCGAGGGAAACGGGCTCCGCCCCGCCGGCGCGCAGTCCCTGCGCAACCGCCGCCAGCAGCGCGCCGCCGGAGGCCCGGGTATCGCGCCCGATCAACACGCGGCCGGAGCCGGCCGAACGCGCCCAGCGGGCCGCTGCCTGCGCCAAACGCGCGGCAAAGTCTTCGTTGATGACGGGGCCGCCGTAGGGGCCGCGCACGCCGTCGGTGCCAAAATATTTTCTGCTCATGGATAAAGGGAGAGGGCGATGAGTGAGTTTAAAAACCGCAGAGGGCGGAACCGCTCATCGTCGCTCCTCACCGCTGATGAAGATGATTGAGTCAGTTTCCCCCCGCTAGGCTGGCCACCTAAACGGTGAATCGGGCATTCATGGACAATCAGATTCTTTCCTCGGGATTGGCGCGGATGAGCGACGATGAGCGGTAACCCACGGCGAAATTACGGCTATTCGACGGTGACGGATTTTGCGAGGTTGCGGGGTTTGTCGACGTCGCAGCCGCGCTCGACCGCGATGTAATAGCTCAAGAGCTGCACGGGAATCGAAGCGACGATCGGGAGCACGGCTTCGTGACACTCGGGAATCACAACGATTTCGTCGGCGAGGCCGGCGGGCAGGGCGACCCGCTCCGTGATGATCGCGATGATCAGGCCCTTGCGGGCTTTGATTTCCTGCATCGACGAAATGATCTTGTTCAAGATTTCGCCGCTCGGGGCAAAAAAGACACTCGGGCAGTCCTCGCTGATGAGGGCGATGGGGCCGTGCTTCATCTCGGCGGCCGGATAGCCCTCGGCGTGGATGTAGGAAATTTCCTTCAGCTTGAGCGCCCCCTCCAGTGCGATGGGAAAGAGCGACAGGCGGCCGAGGAACAGCATATCGGCGTAACGGGCATACCGCCGGGCGATCGCCTGGATATGCGGAGCCTGTTCCAAGGCCCGCCGCACCAGGTCGGGCGCGGCCTTCAAGGCCCGCACATAATCGACGCCGTCGGAGAAACTCAGGTCCCGCATGCGGCCGATGTAGAGCGCGAGCATCGCCCCGATGAGCAGCTGCGAGGTGAAGGCCTTCGTGGACGCGACCCCGATTTCGGGACCGACGTGCTGGTAAATGCCGCCGTCCGCTTCCCGGGCGACCGTGGAGCCCACGACATTCGTCACCGCGAGGACCTTGTAACCCTTGCGCTTCGCTTCGCGGAGCGCGGCGAGGGTGTCGATCGTCTCGCCCGACTGGCTCATGACAAAGAAGAGCGTGTTGCGAAAGAGCGGCGAATTGCGGTAACGGAACTCCGAGGCGTAGTCACACTCGACCGGGATCCGGGCAAACCGCTCGATCATGTGCTCGGTCACCATGCAGGCATGCAGCGCCGTGCCGCAGGCGCAGAACGTGAAGCGCTCGATCCCCCGAAACTCTCCCGCCGAAATATTCAGGCCGCCGAAATTCGCCGTGCTGCCATCCTCGGAGAAACGGCCGCGCATGGCGTTTTCGAGCGCGATCGGCTGCTCGAAGATTTCCTTCTCCATGAAATGGGCGTAGGTGCCCATCTCGGCGTCGGCCACCGACCAGGTCACCTGGTCGACAAACGGAGCCACCGACGCCTGATCGAGGGTGGTGATCCGGAACTCCTTCGGCGTGAGGTGGACGATTTCGCCGTCTTTCAGGTAAACGACCGATTGGGTGCGGGCGACAATCGCCGAGACATCGCTGGCGACGATGTTCTCGCCGTCGCCCAACCCGAGGATGAGCGGCGAACCTTTCCGGGCGGCCACCATTTCGCCGGGGAGATCCACGCTCATGGCCACGATGCCGTAGGTGCCTTCGGCATGGAGGAGGGCCTTGCGCACGGCGGCGAGGCAGCGGTTCTCCTCGGCCGAATCCGCTTCCTTCGCGTAGTGGTAGGCGATGAGGTTGCAAAGGACCTCGGTGTCCGTCTCGGACTGAAACGTATAACCCTTGCTCAGGAGAAAGGTCTTCATCGAGCCGTAGTTCTCGATGACCCCGTTGTGGATGAGGACGATCTTGCCGTCGCTGCTGAGGTGGGGATGGGCATTCGCATCGGTCACCCCGCCGTGGGTCGCCCAGCGCGTGTGGCCCATGCCGAAGGTCCCGGTCAGGGGGGACTTCGCCACTTCCTTCTCCAAGTGGGCGACGCGGCCGATTTTTTTGACGATACGGAAGGCCCCGTTCTGCAGGATCGCGACGCCGGTCGAATCATAACCGCGATACTCGAGCCGCTTGAGACCTTCCAAGATGAAGGGGGCGGCTTTTTGTTTACCCACGTAGCCGATGATGCCGCACATCGTTAGGCGGAAAGGGAAACCGTGGTCGTCATGAACGCCAGAGAGTGGCGTCAAGCGAGCCGCCGGCAAGCACTACCGTGACATGATGCACGGCCGCGGTCGATTTTCCGAGGTGGGCCGGGCGCGCCGCGCGCGGCTCAACGCGCCCCCCCGCCGCTCCGCCGCCCGCGGAGCGGCCGCCCCACCTGGCCGATCTGCCCTCCTCCGACCTCCGTTCTCTCCGTTTTCTCCTGTTCA
>JBIKOK010000275.1:0-8503 GCA_044358025.1 Opitutaceae bacterium | reverse complement strand
TCCATCACGCTGGTCGGGGTGGCGCCGGAGAGTCCTCCGGTGTATTCGCTGGAGGAGGCGGCCCGGTCGGCCGGCGTCCATCCCGCCATGCTCGGGTATTATTGTCGGCTCGGCCTGTTCGGGGAGTCCCGGGCGGTGCCGGACGCCGAACTGCAGTTTGACGACGACGCACTGTTTGAGCTGCGGCGATTCGAACATTACCGGCGCCACCACGGGGTGGACCGGAAAACGCTCCGGCTGATCTGCGGGCTCCGGCGCGAAGTGGAACGCCTCCGGGCGGATCTGCGGTTTCTGCGCGGCGCCTGAACCGGGCGGCTCGGTGAATCGCCGCCGCGGTTTTCGACGGGAGGGCTAACGGCGGTAGGGTAACACCCGATCGCCCGCCGGCGCTTTTTGGGCCAGACTGCCGCCCTCAGTTATCCTTAACGCCGCTCCTCCCATGCATGATCTCACCCGGTTGGTTCTCCCCTTGGCCGCCGCCGGTTATTCACTTTTGTATCTTATTTTCGGAGGCGGTCTCGTCGGTGCGCTGGTGATTTTTGTGGTCGCAAAGCTTCTCGGGAAATAGGCCGGCGGGCGGGTCGGGGCCCGGCGGGACTCGCCGGCCGACCACTCGCGCGGGTCACGCGTGCGAGCGGCACTTCATCGATCGGGCGAGGTGCGGCGGGCAAACACCACCGCGCAGACGAGTGCCCATGCCATGCCGGCCGTCCAGCCCGACAGCACGTCGGTCGGATGGGGCACATCTAGGAAAATGCTGCTGAACCCGGCGACAAAACTGAGCGTTAGCGCCACGAAAATGCCGAAGATTTTTTGGGCGCGCCGCAGAGCAGCCGGGACACCATCACCCTCAGGGGAAGAAAGACGACGGAAGAACGCAGCGAAGGGCCGCTGGGGAAACGGGCTGAATGTACCGGCGTCAGATACAGCCACGGACCGGGTCGCGCCCGTTCAAAAAAGGCCTTTAGCCCGCTGCTCAGCGCCGTTCCCCCGACCGCGGCGACACTCACGAAGAGCGCCGGCCGGCGGCGGCCGAGCAAAAGCTGGTAGCGCACCGCCGTTTCGGTCGCCAGCGTAAGCCCGGGGGTGCCGCCGAGCGCGCTGATGGCGTGCGCGAGCCCCTCAAGCCAGGCAGGGCCCCGGGCCAGTCGTGGCTCGGCGGGCGAGCGCAGCGACGGCATGATGCGCTCTTCCAGCGGCTGAAGCTCTCCGGCGCGGACCCCATTCGCGAGGGCGACGAAAAGGCTTAGGCAGGCGCAGACGATTCCGACCCTGGCGAAAAACGCGCGGTCGGCGCGGCCGGCTTTTCGCCGCCACAATCGGAATCGCGCGATCGTGAAGAAGGGCGGGTAAACTCGCGCGGTGTGGAGCAAGCCGCCGGTCGGCTTTTGGGGGAAAGCGCCCGGGCTTCAAATCACCGGGTCGGTCGGGAGCTGGTCGGGCTGGCCGAATTGCAGCGAACTGAGCCGGCGGTAGAGCCCGTCCGGTTTGGCGGAGAGTTCGACGTGATTGCCGAGTTCGACGACCCGGCCGGATTCGAGCACCGCGATCCGGTCCGCGGTGCGGATCGTCGAGAGCCGGTGCGCGACGATGAACGTCGTGCGCCCCTGCATGAGGCGCTCCAGCGCGATCTGCACGAGCCGCTCGCTCTCGCTGTCGAGCGAACTGGTGGCCTCGTCGAGGATGAGAATGGCGGGATTTTTGAGGATTGCGCGGGCGATGGCGATGCGTTGCCGCTGGCCGCCGGAGAGTTGGATGCCGCGGTCGCCGACGAGCGTCGCGTAACCTTCCGGGAAAGCGGAGATGAACTCGTCCGCGTTGGCCAGGCGCGCGGCCTCCCGCACGGCGGCGTCGTCCGCGCCGGGCCGGCCGTAGACGATGTTCTCCGCGATGGTGCCGCCGAACAGCAGCACGTCCTGCGGCACGATCGCCATCTGGCCGCGCAACCAGAGCAACGGGTAGTCGCGCGCGTCGCGCCCGTCGATCAGGAGTCGGCCGCTGGCCGGTGCGTAGAAGCGCAGCAGCAACGCGGTGAGGGTGGACTTGCCGGCCCCGCTTGGCCCGACGAGCGCGATGCGTTCGCCGGCGCGGGCGGCGAGCGAGACCTCGTGGAGCACCCCGACGTCGGGCCGGGACGGATACTGGAAGCTCACGCCCTCGAAGGCGACTTCGCCGCGGAGCCGGCCGGCCGGCGGTGCCGCGGCGGGAGTTGCCGGCGCAGGCGAGGTCTCGGTGGGTTCGCGCAGGAGTTCGCGCACGCGTTGCGTGGCGCCGACGGTTTTCTGAATCTGGCTGAACAGTTCCGCCGCCTGGCCCATCGCGCCGGCGACAAAGGTCGTATAGAGCACGAAGCGGGTGAGCTGCCCCGCGCTAATGCCGCCGCTCTGGAGCAGGCTGGCGCCGAACCACAGGACGATCACGATGCCGCCGAAGAGCGCGATGATGAAGAAGGCCACAAACACCGCGCGCCAGCGGGCGGCGCTGAGGGCGGCCGCGAGCACGCGGGCGTTGGCGCGCTCGTAGCGGCCGAGTTCGAAGGCCTCGTTGGCAAAGGCCTTCACGCTGGCGATGGCCTGCAACGTTTCCTCGACGATCGTGTTGGTCGCGGCCAGCTGGTCCTGGGTTTCGCGGGAGAAGCGACGCAGGCGGCGGCCGAAAAAGACGGCGGCCGCGATGAGCAGCGGCAACGTGCCGAGCATCACGGCCGTGAGCCGGCCGGAGGTGAGGGCGATCATCGTGATGCCGCCGAGCAAAAACACGGATTGGCGACACATCTGCGGGAGTGCATCGATCAGGGCGCCCTCGATCTGGGCGACATCGGTGGAGACGCGGCTGGTGAGTTCGCCGACGCGCCGCTGGGCAAAAAATGCCATCGGCAGGGAGATGAGCCGGCCGTAGCAGTCGCGCCGCAAATCGGCGAGCGCGCTCTGGCCCACGCGGTTGAAGGCGAGCGCGCTGTTGAAGGAAGCCAGGGCCTGCAGGGTGACGGAGGCGGCGAGCAGGAGGGCCACCTGGTTGAGACCGGGCGTCCCGAGGACGGGCAGGGTGGACTCGCCGGGATGCAGCGCCGCATCAATCAACGCACCCGCGAGGAGCGGGAAGGCGAGACCGAGGGCGGCGCTGACGAACAGCGTGGCGAGTCCGGACAGGAAACGGGCGCGGTAGGGGCGCACGTAGCGGGCCAGCGCGAAGGTCTGCCGCAGGCTTTCGCGGGTGAGCGGGGCCTTCGGCAGGCGTTCAAGGGCGATGTCTTCCTCGGTGGGATTGCGGCGGGCCATGGGGCAGACGTTCGGGGAGGAGCGGGAAAAATACAACCGATCCGGCGATGCCGGTGAAGAAGGCGGCGCGATTCTGATTGCCGGACCGTCGCATTTTCGCCCGCCTTGCCGCCATGGGAGCCAAGTATCTACCGACCATCAAAGACCTCAAGGCCAGCGAACGCTTCAAGCAGAAGCAGAGCCCGCTGCATAAGTTCAAGAAATCGCCCGGCGATCAGCCCGCGAAAAAGGGTAAGAAGAAGTAGGGCGCGGACCGCTCGCTCGACGGCCACGCGGCCGATCGTGTAACGACCGTCGAGTTCAGGCGCGTCGCTCGCGAGAGGGAAGAGGTGACGCCACCGTCCGGGAGGACCGGCGCCAATGCCCCGGCACAGTCTCCGGTGCGCAGCGTGGCGGGCAGCGTGAGCGGTTCGGCAACGCGGTGTTCGTCGGCGCGCCAACCGCGAAGATCGGTTTGGGCGTCGGCGCTCCACCCGGGTTGGCCGCGGGCATCCAAGAGAAAACTACACCGCACGGCCGGACGTTGGAGCTTTCCGACCCCCCGTGAGCCCAAGTCGTTGCCAAGTGCAGCGCACCCCCGGGCGGGGCGATTTCCGCGTGAGCCCGCTCGCGCAGAACCAGGCGGGCTTCGGCGAGGCGGGCCAGCTTTTTCCCAGGCGGCGTCGCTGCAGGCGGCCCCCGCCCGATGGTGTCGCGTCGGCGCCCGTCGTGCTGCTCGCGATGGCCGCGGCGCGCACGAAGCGTATCCGGCTCGGGAGCGCGGTCACGGTGCTCAGTTCGGACGATCGGGTGCGGGTCTTTCAACGGTTCGC
Source organism: Opitutaceae bacterium (assembly GCA_044358025.1). GTDB lineage: Bacteria > Verrucomicrobiota > Verrucomicrobiia > Opitutales > Opitutaceae > GAS368. Next base: position 4,413 of record JBIKOK010000275.1, on the reverse strand, counting down.
CCCGTCGGACCGGGTCTCGCCGGCCCCGGCGGAGATCACCGTCGGCCGCGGCTCATTCATCGAGTCCTCTCCCTTGTTCGGTTTCGATCTCGACCACCACGAAGCGTTGTTCGCGGAAAACTCGAGTTGCTGCGCACGCTGCGCGACCCCACGCACGTGCACTGGGCCGGCCAGCACGCGCCACGCTGTTGCGTCAGGGCGTCTTTCCCCACCCGGTACAGCATCCGCTGCCGGTGTGGATTGGCGTCGGCGGGACGCCGCCGTCATGCGTCCGCGTCGGCACCCTCGGCTTGCGGCTGATGCTCGCGATCATCGGCGGGCAGCCGGCGCAATTCCGCTCACTGATCGACCGTTACCGCGAGGCAGGCGCGCGGGCGGGGCACGCTCCGGAAAAAATCACCGTCGGCGTCCACTCCATCGGTTTTTGGCCGATCCGAGCGCGCTCGCGGCGGAGACCTTCTGGCCGGCCTACCGGGAAACCTTTGGCTGGATCGGCCGGGAACGCGGCTGGGCGCCGTCGACCCGACCGAAGTTTGACGCGCAATGCAGTCCGGCTGGAGTGCGGTGGGTCGGTGACGCCGAGGGCGTCGCCGAAAAGGTGGTTTCGGCGCATCGTCTGCTCGGCGGTCAGGCGGGACTGACGGTCCTGCGCGACATCGGCGCGTTGACCGACCGTCAAATCATGCGGGCGATCGAACGTCTCGGCACCCGCGTGGCGCCACGTGTGAACCGCGAACTCGCCGCCGGCCGCGGCGTTTAGCTGGCACAGGTGACCAGGCGGGGTGGGTGCGAAACGGGCGGGGCCGCGCTCTTTGGCCGGAGGGGCGGGCGTCCGAAAGTTGTTTTCACCGCCGCCGAAGCCCGGGCAGCGTGCCTGCATGTTGATCGCACCGGCCCGCCTGCTCGAAAATCTCCAGCGCCCCGATTGGGTGGTGTTCGATTGCCGCCATGATCTGGCCGACCACGGGCGCGGGGCGCGGGTCTATGGCGAGGGCCACCTTCCCGGGGCGTTTTTTGCGCCGGTCGAGGCGGCCCTCGCGGGGGGCACGACGGGGGAGAATGGCCGGCATCCGTTGCCGGTGGCCGACGACTTCGCTGACTTCCTCGGCCGGCACGGCGTGGATGAGACCACGCAGATCGTGGCCTACGACGACGTGGGTGGCCAATATGCCGCGCGACTGTGGTGGTTGGCGCGTTGGATCGGGCTCACCCGCGTGGGGGTGCTCGACGGCGGCTGGCCGAAATGGATCGCGCAGGGCGGTCCGATCACGGGCGACGTGCCATTGCCGCGTGCGCCGGGAAAGATCGTCGCCCGGGCGGCGGCCACGATGCAGCGCAGCACGCGCGACGTGCTCGACGCCACCACCCGCGACGGAGGTCTCGTGATCGATGCGCGGGCGCCCGAGCGTTATCGCGGGCAGACGGAGCCGATCGACCGCGTCGCGGGCCACATCCCCGGCGCCGTGAACCGGTTCTTCAAACTGAACCTGAATCCCGACCTGACGATGCGTTCGCCGGCGGAGTTGCGCGGGGAGTTTGCCGCCTTGCTGGGCCCGTGGCGGCCGGACCAGGTGATCCACCAATGCGGCTCAGGCGTCACTGCGTGCGTCAATCTGCTGGCGATGGAGCACGCGGGCCTCGGCGGTTCGGCGCTCTACGCCGGGTCCTGGAGTGAGTGGATCGCGGATACGTCGCGTCCGGTCGCCCGGGACGAACGCTGAGCTCGGGCCGGCGGCCGCCGGTCGCCTCAGCCTTTTTTCACGAAGCACGCCTTGAGGGCCATCGCGGTCCCGTCGATCCGGCAGTCAATTTCATGGTCACCGTCGACCAGGCGGATGTTCTTGGCCTTGGTCCCGCCTTTCAGGACGCCCGATCCGCCGCGCAGCTTCAGGTCTTTGATCAACGTCACGGTATCGCCATCGGCGAGCACGTTGCCGTGGGCGTCTTTCACGATGCGGGCCACCTCGGCCGCCGCCGCTTTTGGCCATTCGTGCCCGCAGGTCGCGCACTCCCAGTGGTCGGAGTGGCTGAGCACATCTTCGAGGGTGCAGGCAGGGCAGGGAGGATGGGGCATCGTGGGAGTCGTCGTGAAAATGAACAGGGCCAAAGTGCCCGCCTCCGGTCGCACGGAGCAAGTTCGTAGTTCATGGACCTGCGCAAGGCGCAGGGCGTCGCCATGGTCGTCCGCGTGATTGCCGCTGCGTCGAAGGACAGCGGTTTCACGATTTTCGCGATCATTCACGACCGCGGGAAAGGGAAGATTGTCACGTATGAGACCAGAGCGGAGGCGGGGCGGGCCACGCGGTAGCGGCTCGGAACGCCCGCGTCACGCCAGGGCCCGACGCAGCCACGCCGGCGCCGGCGGAGGGAGGAACAGGCGCGTCATCCCGAAACCGAGCCAGCCGCCGGCGCGGGGGTCAAAGTCTCGGGCGATGCGCTCCCACGGGAAGTGAAACACCGCCCGGCCGAATCCGGCATCGAATGCCAGCATCAACGCCAGCCACAGTCCTCCGCCGGTCAGCAAGTCCCGGTCGTCACCGCTCCGATCCACGGCAGCGTCAGCCACGTGCGGGCGAAATTCAGTACGGAACCGGTGCAGACGCCGACCTGGCGGGCGCGGCGGGCGCCCAGCGGACGGTTGAGGAACTTGATGCGCAACGCCCCGTGAATGACTTCACCGCCGGCGATGAGAACCCAAACAAGCAGGGCGCGGATCAGCCTGGGAGCGGGCAGGCGGAACGTTACGGTTTTTCCCGGATGACGCGTTGCAGCCACGCGCGGGCGGTTTGACGCAGCGGCACATCGCAGAGGGACCAGCGCGCCGAGTGGTTGGGGAACGGGAAGTCGACGAAGGTGAAGTCGCCCGCGATGCCGGTCGCGGCGATCGCCGCCGCGGTTTTCGCCGTGCTCACCTCCTGGCTGACAAAGAGCGGCCGGGGGCCGATGCGCCGGAGGCGTTCCGGCCACTCGGCTTGATCGGGTGCGGGATGTTTGAACTCCCCTTCAAAGTGACTGTGCGCGAGAAACCCGCACCAGAGCTGCGCGATCTCGTCGTCGTGGAGGCCGACGTAGGTGCACGCGATGGCGCCGCGCGAGAAGCCCACGAGCACGACGCGCCGCGGATCGCCGCCGAAGCGACGGCACACGTCGCGCACCGTGGCGAGGCAGTAGCGCTTCGTCTCCGCCACGTCGCCCCACCACTTTGCCGCGTTTCGAGCGGGCGCGGGGGCGCGCTCCACGAACGGCAGGACGAGCCATAGAAATCCCCGGCCCGCGCTCAGCCCGTAACCGAGCACACTGCCTTCGACGGATCCATCACTCACGTCGCCGAGCCGGTTCGCATAGCCGCCGTTGCCGGCATATTCGACGATGACCGGCAGGGGAATTTCCGGCCGCCAATCGGACGGCAGGTAGAGCGTATGGTGCACGGCGGTGTTCTCCCAGCCCGCGGTCGTTGCCCGCACGCGCAGGCCGGGTGCGGGCGCTCCCGAGCCGGTGACCGGTACGACGAGATCCGCCGGAACGTCGTTCAGGTTCGGCTGCGCCAAAGCACGGGCGCCCCACAGGGCCAACAGGACGACGACGGCGACGGAGAACCGGTGCATGTCGGCAGCGTGACGGCGAAGCGTGGCGTTGACGAGCCCGGGTGCGTCGGGCCCGCCGGGGCGCCGGCGTCGTTGCGCGCAGCCACCGACCCGGTCATAACCCATGCGACCAAGTCGGCGGAGCCGCGGCCCCAAGACAGAGGTATTTGGGAAGATGGTTTTTTTGCGGCGGCCACGGCGGTCCGCTAAACTGGACGCCGGACGAGATGGCGCAGACGCTCACCGGCAGCACTATGTCGGGGTTTACCCACTCAACCCAAGAATCACCGGCACCCTTCGCGTCATCGAAGGCCAGCTCGGCCCCAAGCTGTCCGGGCAGGCGGCCTGGCCAATCTTCGCGGAGTCCGAGAGTAAATTTCCCCCTGAAGGTCGTCGATGCGCAGCTGGAGTTTGTCGCCGACGACGCGTGGCCGGGGGCCGGACTCCTCCTGCACCAGGGCGGTTGGCCCCCGCAGGCGGCGCGGATCAGCGACACGGTGGTGAAGCGGAAGGAAATTGTCCTTCCGACGGCGACGTTGGTGCTCGGCGTTGGCACCCACGAGCTCCGGCCCGGCTTCGCTCTCGCGATCACGGTGGCCGGCGACCGGTTCCTGCGCGAGACCACCGGGCAGGCGGAGGTGCCGCTCTTCGCCGGTGCGGACGGGAAGCCCTGCCGCAAAGGGGGCGACGCCCGGTTTGTGTTTAGGGCGTGTTTTCAAAATCCAAGGAACTATGGTGCGAGGGATTTGATCGGAGAGCGCGCATGATGATGACCAAGCGTCGGGAGTTCCCTAAGCCCGTGTGGCGAAGGGTAAAAAAATTAACCGTG
>JBIKOK010000274.1:0-8513 GCA_044358025.1 Opitutaceae bacterium | reverse complement strand
CGCCGTGCTGACCGCCGGCTCACTGTTGACGGCCCGGGCGCAAGTCATCGAGTTTCGCGCGGCGATCACCGCGGCGCAGGAAGTGCCGGCCACGACATCGACGGCCACGGGCAATGCCGTGATGCTCTACGATATTGGCAACAATACGTTCGATCTCTTCATCTCGATCAGCGGATTTACGAACGCGTTGTCGGCCTCGCACATTCACGAGGCGGTAGCGGGCACGAACGGTTCGGTCGTGGTGCCGTTTTCGTTGAACAATTTTGCGGCCAACGCGGGCACGTTGAGCGGGACGGTTCTGCGGCTGCCCTATCGGGGCGACAAGGTGAAGCTGCTGCAAAACGGGGCCTACCTTAATTTCCACACGGCGCAATTTCCGGGCGGCGAGGTGCGCGGGCAGCTGATCGCGCAGCCGAAGCGGCTCGTGGCGAGCATCGACGTGGGGCAGGAGCAGGCGGCGTTTCCGGCCGTCAATCTGGCCGGCGCGAATCTGAGCGATTTCGGCGCGGCGGTGATGAGCTACAACCCGGGCACGAACCGGGTGAACCTGCGCATCTCGGTGTATAATTTCCGCAACCAGCTCAGCAATTCCCACTTTCACGAAGGCGCGCCGGCGGTCAGCGGACCGGTCGTGCTCAATCTGGGCAACAATGCGAATGCGGGCGGCTACACGAACACCAACGGGCACATTTCGGGCAGCTTCGACCTCCCCTACACGGGCGACCCGGTCAAACTGCTGACGGGTGGCGCGTATCTGAATTTCCACAGCACGACGTTCGCGGGCGGCGAGGTCCGCGGCCAGGTGCGGGCATCGGACGAAGTGCCGGGCTCGCGGATGTTCAGCACGGCGACGCGCGGTTTTGTGGGCGCCGGGAACCAGAACCTGATCACGGGCATCAGCATCGTCGGGCCCGATCCGGTGCGGATGTTGATTACGGCGAAAGGCCCGTCGCTCGCGGCGTTCGGCGTCACGGGTGCGCTCGCGGATCCGGTGCTCGATCTCTATGATTCGGCCGGGCGGGGCATTGCGGTGAGCGACAACATCGGCACGCCGGCGGCCGGTTCGGACCTCGCCGCCTTGCCCGGCGTGCCGACGAACACGGTGGAATCCGCGCTGATCGTCGTGCTGCCCCCGGGCAATTACACGGCGGTGGTGTCGGGCAACGGCGGCACGGGGGTGGCGCTGTTGGAAGCGACCGATCTCCGTATCGTCGGCGCGACGGGCGCGGTGGCGTCCGCGGCGTTGCTGGAAATTCCCGGCCAGGCGCAGGAAAGCCGCACGCTGGCGGAGGCCCGCCTCGCGAATCTTGAATTTTGCGCCACGCCCGCGGTCGGGGACAGCCCGCGCTGAGCGCGGCCGGCGCGGTCAGCCACCCGGCGCTCATCCGAGCGCCGGTTTTTTTCTTTTGCGGCGGGGCGGATCGCCCGAAATAACTGCGGCATGACGCTCTCCCCGCTGGGCGATTCCGCAGTGGTCGTGGCGCTGGGCCCGGGCCTGGACGAGACGGCGTTGCGGCGCGTGCGGGCGCTGGCGGAGGCGCTGGACCGCGACCGACCGGCGGGGGTGGTGGACGTCGTGCCGGCCTTTGCGAGCGTCACGGTGTTCTACGAGGCGGTGCACTGCGGGGGTTATGCGCACCTGTGTGCGGAACTGGCAGCGCGGGTGGCGCGGACGGAGCTGTCGCTTGTTTCGCAGCAGTCGCGCAGTTTGGAGATCCCGGTGTGCTACGGCGGCGAGGGTGGCCCGGACCTCGGCGAGGTGGCGGCGGGCGCGGGCGTGAGTCCGGAGAAGGCGGTAGCGCTGCACGCGGGGGCGGACTACCTGGTGCACGCGATCGGGTTTGCGCCGGGTTTTGCCTACCTCGGGGGATTGCCGGAGCGTCTCCATACGCCGCGCCGGGGCACGCCGCGGGTGGGGGTGCCGGCAGGCACGGTGGGAATCGGCGGCGCGCAGACGGGCGTGTATCCGCTGGCGACGCCGGGCGGGTGGAATCTGATCGGCCGGACGCCGCTGCGGCTGTTCGACGCGGGGCGGACCGCACCCGCGCTGTTGCGGACGGGCGACCGGGTGAGATTTCGCGCGATCAGCGCGGAGGAGTTTGCCGCATGGCGCTGACGGTCATCCGCGGCGGCATGCTGACGACGGTGCAGGACCTCGGTCGCCGCGGGCACCGGGCGGACGGCGTGCCGCTGGGCGGGGCGGTGGATGCGTTTGCGCTGCGGCTGGTGAATCTGCTGGTGGGCAACGCCGAGGAGGCCGCCGGGCTGGAGTTCACGCTGGTGGGGCCGGAGCTGGAATTTTCGGCCGATACGACGATCGCGGTGGGCGGCGGGGATTTTGGCGGGCCGCCGCGGTGGCAGCCGGTGCGCGTGCGGGCGGGCGAGCGGGTGAAGTTCGGTCCGGCGCGGAGCGGCTGCCGGGGATATCTCGCCCTGGCGGGCGGCATCGAGGTGCCGGCGGTGCTGGGCAGCCGCGGCACGTATCTGCGGGCGAAGTTGGGCGGATTGGACGGGCGGGCGTTGCGCGACGGGGACGTGCTGCGCGCGGCGGACCGCGCGCGCGAGGTGGTTGGCCGCTGGCACATCGACGAGCGGATCTTGCCGGCTTACACGGCGGCGCCGACGGTGCGGGTGGTGCGCGGCGCGCAGGCGGGGGAATTTGACGGCCCGCTGACCGACGGGGAATTCAAGGTGACGGCCAAGGCCGACCGGATGGGCGTGCGGCTCGCGGGTCCGGCGGTGGGGCGCCGGGGCGGGGCCGAACTGCTTTCCACGACCGTGGTGCCGGGCACGGTGCAGGTGCCGCCGGACGGGCAGCCGATCGTGCTGCTGGCGGATGCGCAGACGATCGGCGGGTATCCGCAGATTGCGCACGTCGCGAGCGTGGACCTGCCGCTGGTAGCGCAATTGCGGCCGGGCGACACGGTGCGGTTCACCGAGGTGCCGCTGGCCGCCGCGCACGAGCTGATACTGACGCGCGAGCACGCGCTGGCGATGCTGCGCGAAGGGCTCGCCGGAAAAATCTGCTGACATGCCACCGCGCCTCGACCTCAACTGCGACCTCGGGGAGGGCGGCGGCCACGACGCCGAACTCATGGGGCTGATCACGTCGGCCAACATTGCGTGCGGAGCGCATGCCGGGGACGCGGCGACGATGGCGGCGACGGTGGCGCTGGCGCGGCTGCGCGGCGTCGCGATTGGGGCGCATCCGGGATTTGAGGACAGGGAGAATTTCGGGCGGAAGGAAGTCCCGCTGGAGCCCGCCGCGGTGCGCGCGTTGGTGGCGGGGCAGGTGGAGGCGTTGCGCGCGCTCGGTCCCGTGGGGCATGTGAAGGTGCACGGCGCGCTCTACCATCTCGCGGCGCGCGACGCGCGGTGGGCGGACGCCGTGGCGGAGGCGGTGCGGGCCACCGACCCGACGCTCGTGTTGTTCGCCCTGGCCGGCAGCGAGCTGGTCCGCGCGGGCACGGCGCGCGGGCTGCGCGTGGCGCGCGAGGTGTTCGCCGACCGGACCTACCAGCGCGACGGCTCGCTCACGCCGCGGTCGCGCGCGGGCGCGCTGATCGACGACGAAGCGGTCGCGGTGGCGCAGGTGTTGCGCATGGTGCGCGAGGGCGTGGTGCGCGCGACGGACGGGACGGAGGTGGCGATCGCGGCGGACACGGTGTGCCTGCACGGCGACGGCGCGCACGCGGTGGCGTTTGCGCAGAGGCTCAACGGGGAATTGCGGAGGGCGGGGATCGAACTCCGGGCGTTCGGCGCGTGATCAAGCCCAGCGGCATTCTCGTGGTCGCCGTCGGGTTTGCGCTGTGGTTCAACACGCTGCCCGTGGTGATGGCCGCGGGCAGCGCGACGGGACTGGTGGCCGGCCGGTCGTTTCGCCAGATCATCGGGCGGTTGGGGAACTATTTTTTCAAAAACCGCCAGAGGGTGCTGCCCGTGGCGCTGGTGGCGCCGGTGATCGGACTGCTGGAGCGGCACCGGCTGCAGAAGCGAGTGAGACGCGGCGAGGAGCGAGCGAGACGCTGCGAGGCGTGGCTCGGTGACAACGCGGGGGCCGGCCGGTGGTGCGCGGGGGGCCGGCGGCGTCCGGCTCGACGTGGCCGATCAAGGCGATCGTGGCGGCGCGACGGCAGCGCAGGGTGCGCGGGGGATTGGTGCACGGGCCGTCTCAGCCGGAGCAGGCGCCGTGCGGTCAGCCGAGCCTGGCGCGGGACACGATGAGCGCGGCGATCGCGCTCGCGGCGGAGGTGTCCGCGACGACCCGGCGCGAGGTGCGCGCCGGGGGCGGGCACACGCACTGAGTCCGGCGACCGGAGCGGGCGGCGTTACAACCGGGCGGCTTCGACGGTGAGCGCGCAGATGTCGTCGTCGAATTGGGCGCGCCCGGTGAAGGCGACGATTTCGGCGACGAGTTGGTCCAGCAAGGCGGCGCCCGGCACGCCGGTGCGCTGGGCGAGGAAGGTGCGGAGCCGGTCTTCGCCAAACTGGCTGCCGGAAGCGTCGCCGGCTTCGAAAAGGCCGTCGGTGTAGCCGAGGAACACATCGCCGGGGGCAAAGGGGCTCTCGTGGCTGGTGTAGACGAAGTCCTCGATCAGGCCGGTGGCGGGTTCGGGGTCGGCGAGCAGCAGCTGTTCGACGGCGCCGGTGGCGGCGCGGAGGAGGAGGGGCGGCGGGTGGCCGGCGTTGCCGAAGGAGAGCGTGCGGGCGGCGCTATCGACGACGGCGTAGAACGCGGTGGCAAAGACGGGCTGGCCGGTTTGGTGCACGATGGGCATCAGGGCGCGGTTGATCTCGCCGAGGACCTGGGCGGCGTCGCGGGCATGCGGGCCGACTTCCTCGACAATGCCGCGGATGAGGGCGGTGAGCAGGCCGGCGCGCACGCCGTGGCCCATCACGTCGCACACGAGGATGCCGCAGCGGGTGTCCGACAGGCGGACGATGTCGAAGAAATCGCCGCCGAGGGTGGAGGCGGGGACGTAGCGGTGGGCGAAGCGGAAGGCGCTGGCCGCGGGGGCGACGCCGCGGGGGAAGACCGGATACGTCTGCGAGAAAAAGGCCTCCTGGATCTGCCGGGCCATGCGGACATCGGCCTCCATCTCCTCGGTGCGGTGCCGCAGCTCCTGTTCCATCCGCTTGCGCTCGGTGATGTCGTGACTGATGCCGACGACACCGATGATTTTGTTCTGGATGTCGCGGAACGGGACCTTCGTGGTGAGGGACCAGCGGACGTGGCCCTCGGCGCCGAAATCGGACCGTTCGTGGTTGAGGATCGGCGTGCCGCTGGCGATGACGCTGCGGTCGTCGTCCATCGCCTGTTGGCCGCGTTCGCCGGTGAAGAAGTCGAGGGTGGTGCGACCGCGCGCTTCCTGCTGGTGTTCGACGCCGAGGGAGTTCAGGTGGGCCTGGTTGTTGATGAGGTAGTGAAACGCGGTGTCCTTGACGAAAATGCGGCTGGGGACGTGGTCGATGATCGTGCGGAGGAGGTTGCGTTCCTCGGTGAGTTTGTCCTCGGCCTGCTTGGTGGCGGTGACGTTGCGGGTGACCCCGAAGGTGCCGATGATCCGGCCGGTGTCGTCGCGCCACGGCATTTTGGTGGTGGAGCCCCAGGCCTCGGTGCCGTCGCGCTTGGTGATGCGCTGGACTTCGCCGATGAGGGGCCGGCCGGTATAGATGATCACCTGCTCCTCGGTGAAGGCGCCCTGCGCGTGGGCTTGGGAGAAGAAATCGAAATCGGTTTTGCCGAGGACGTCCTCGGGGGTGGTGACGCCGAGCCAGGTGGCGTGGGCGCGGTTGACGCGGACGAAACGGCTCTGGAGGTCTTTGAAGTAGATCCGGTCGGGGATGTTTTCCATCAACAGGCGCAGAATGGCGGAGTCGAGGGACTCGGCGGAGTCGGCGGCTGAGGGGGGACCGGGAGGCGATTCGCTCATGGAGGGCGGGAAAAGTGGCATGGGCCGGCGCGGCAAGCAATCACGGTGTGCGGGGTCGCGGCGGGGGAGGGAACGCCGCACCGGGACATGCGCCGTCCGGCCCGGCGGCCGGTGATAGCGGTTTACAGGCGCGGCGGCTTCGCCTTCTGTCGCCCACCGCCGCATGTCCGCCCCGTCGCCCACGTCCGAAGCCTCCGTCGCCGCTTTCATCGCCCGCTGAGTCGACGTCGGCGCCGCCGAGCGGGCCAACTACGCGCTCTTCCTCACCGAGCTTTGCGGCATCCTCGAGGTCCCGCCGCCCGATCCCGCGCGCGAGGACACCGCGCACAACGCCTACGTCTTCGAGCGCGCCGTTCCGCTCCACCAGCGCGACGGCAAGTCCACCACCGGCCGCATTGACCTCTACCGCCGCGGCGCGTTCGTCCTCGAAGCCAAACAATACGCCACCCGCAAGACGGAGGCCGCCATCTTGGCCTTGGACCTCGGCGCCTTGGTCCCGGGCACGGCCAAGCCGCGGCCCGGCTTGGTGCGCGGCTCCGACGCCTGGGACGACGCCATGCTCGCCGCCCGCGGCCAAGCCGAGCGCTACGCCCGCAATCTCCCGGCCGGCGAGCCCACGCCACCCTTCCTCATCGTCGTCGATGTCGGTCACGTCTTCGAGCTCTACGCCGATTTTTCCCAGCAGGGCAAAGCCTACCTCCCGTTCCCCGACGCCCGCGCCAACCGCATCCGCCTTGCCGATCTCCGCGACCCCGCCGTCCGCGCCAAGCTCCGCGCCATCTGGCTTGAGCCGCTCACGCTTGATCCGGCGAAGATCGCCGCCGCCGTCACCCGCGAAGTCGCCCGTTACCTCGCCGAACTCGCCAAGCTCTTTGAGCAGAGACACGACCCCGCCACCGTCGCCGCGTTTCTCTCCCGCTGCCTCTTCTGCATGTTCGCCGAGGATGTCGACCTCCTCCCGCGCGACAGTTTTACCGCCCTCCTCGAATCCGTCCGCGCCGATCCCGCCGCCGCCGTCCCGCTGCTCAAGGGCCTCTTCGACGAGATGAACCGCGGCGGCTACTCCCTCGCCCTCCGCACCACGCTCCTTCACTTCAACGGCGGCCTCTTCGCCGAATCCGCCGTGCTCCCGCTCGACGGCGTGCAGCTTGGCCTCCTCATCGCGGCCTCCAAACAGGACTGGAAACACGTCGAGCCCGCCATCTTCGGCACCCTCCTCGAGCGCGCCCTCAACCCCGCGGAGCGCCACAAACTCGGCGCCCACTACACGCCCCGCGCCTACGTCGAGCGCCTCGTGCTCCCCACGCTCGTCGAGCCCCTCCGCGAAGAGTGGGACCACGCGCGCGCCGCCGCCGTCACCCTCGCGACCCGCGGCGATCTCCAAGGCGCCATCGAAGAAACCCGCGCCTTCCACCACCGCCTCTGCGCCGTCCGCGTGCTCGATCCCGCCTGCGGCTCCGGCAACTTCCTCTACGTCGCCCTTGAGCACCTCAAACGCCTCGAAGGCGAAGTCCTCCAGCTCGCCGAAGCCTTCGGCGAAAACATGCGCCTCGACCTCGGCGGCGAGACCGTCGACCCGCACCAATTCCTCGGGATCGAACTGAATCCCCGCGCGGCCACCATCGCCGAACTCGTTCTCTGGATCGGCTACCTCCAGTGGCACTACCGCAACCGCGGCGCCACCGAGTGGCCCCAGCCCGTCCTCCGCGCGTTCAAGAACATCGAGTGCCGCGACGCCGTTCTCGCCTATGACGCAAAAAGTTTTTCGAAAGACGAACACGGCGCGACGCGCTTCGTCTGGAACCGGCGCACGACGAAAACCGATCCCGTGACGGGCCGCGAAGTCCCCGACGAAAAAGCCGTCGTCCCGCTCGACGTCTTCGTGAATCCGCGCCCCGCGGTGTGGCCGCAGGCGGACTTCATCGTCGGCAACCCGCCGTTCCTCGGCACCGCCCGCATGCGCGAAGACCTCGGCGACGGATATACCGAGACGCTGCGCAAAACCTATCCCGCGATGCCGGAGAGCGCCGACTTTGTCATGTTCTGGTGGCAGAAAGCCGCGTTGGAAGTTCTCGCCGGGCGTTCGCGCCGCTTCGGCTTCATCACGACCAACAGCATTCGCCAGTCCTTCAACCGACGCGTTGTCCAATCGGCGATGGACGCCGGACTCTATCTCACCTTTGCAATTCCCGATCATCCGTGGGTCGACAGCACCGAGGGCGCGGATGTCCGAATATCCATGTCGGTCGGGGCATCAACGCAGCCAAAACCTGAAGCAAAACTTCAACCCGTCATACACGAGGAAACTGTCGCGAATGGCGAAAACGCTGTCCAACTAGGCCTAGAACTCAGTGCGATCTCCTCCGACTTCACAACAGGCGCAAACGTCACTGTGACGATTCCTCTGCGGGCTAACGACGGGCTCACTTATCGCGGGATGATGCTCTTCGGCGACGGCTTCATTATTACATGCGAGCAAGCAAAGGACCTCGGGCTAGGAAAAGTAAAAGGTATCGAGAAGCATATCCGAGCGTATCGCAACGGACGTGATCTTACAGATAGGCCGCGCGACGTGATGGT
>JBIKOK010000273.1:0-8518 GCA_044358025.1 Opitutaceae bacterium | reverse complement strand
CGCGAAGGGCTCGAAGCCGACCGCGGTTACGACTCCCTGTGCTTCTTCGGGGACACCCTCCCTTCTAACCTCGTCCGCGGTCGCCAGTATTTCGTCGTCGAGAGCACCCCGGCCTACGTGCGCATCGCCGACAAGCCCTTGGGTGCCCCGATTCGCTTCCAGACCTCGACCGATCCGAAGACTAAGCTCATCACCCCGCTCTTCTCCGCCCACCTGGCGCTCTATTCCCCGAACGGCGCCGGCCCCGGCAAAGGCGCCCTCGACCTCGTCGGCTGCGAAGACGTGGAGGTCCGCGGCAATACCCTGAGCGCCCTAGGCGACACGATGCACATCCAGAAGAGCCGCCGGATCGTCTTCGACCGCAACCAGATCACCGGTTCCCGCATGGGCGCCTTCTTCCTCGCTGAATTCTGCCAAGATGCGCTGATCACGAACAACGTCGTCGACGGCACCAACGGCTCCCGCGTGGTCAGCATCGAGAAGTCCTGCACGGATGTCGTGGTCCGCGGGAATACCTTCCGCAATGGCGGCCGTGGGTCGTGGATCAACCAGCCGCGCAACCTCACGTTGGAAGCCAACGTCTTCGAACAGAATACGACCAAGTGCGAACGTGACCCCCAGCGCGGACGGCGCAGCTTCCTGACCGGCGGTTATGAGGAATACGCCGAGATGTATTTCACGGTCTACGAAACAGGTGGTGCCTATGGGAACGTCATCCTGCGGAATAACCGCTTCATCAGCGGACCGAACGCGAAGCACGCCATGACCTTCATGCCCGGCGGAACCAATATCGTCATCCAGGGCAATCGCTTCGAAGGACCAGTCCGGGATATCCCGCCCTACCCCGGGTGCTCCGGGGTCGACATCGCGGGTAACACTGGACTGACTCCCTGAGATGGAACCCGGAAATCGTCCGTCCTAACATCGTCGGCCGCGGCGAAGTGCGGTGGGACGTCTTTCCGGATGCGGCCCATTTCGGCGGGGCCCCGGCCAACTTCGCCGGCAAACCCCGCCCGGACCGATCCCCCTGAAAATCCAGTGTCTTAGCAGTAAATCCAACCCCCCATCCGTCAGTCCCCGATCAGTAACGCCGTCCGCGGCCGCAGGGTGCCCGCGCTGGCGACCGTGCGGTTGCTCGCCGGCACGCCGCTGACCGTCGCGCTGGGCGCGCGCTCCGGCGTGCTGCGGATCGTGCGCTAACCCGACCCGAACGGCCGCGCCGCCCGGAACTTCACCTTCACCCCGCTCCCCCTCGAAACCGAACCCCCCCATGAAACTCAAAAATCCCCTCCGGCTACTCGTTGCCTGGCTGGCCGTCGCCCTCACGCCGGTCCCTTCCGTCCATGCCGCCGACGGCGTGCCGACCGGCTCGATCGAAGGCCGCGTGAGCAACGCCACCAGCGGTGCCTATGTCGAACGCGCGCGTCTCACCATCGAGGGCACGACGCTCGAGACCTTTTCGGACGACGGCGGCAACTACCGCTTCTCGGGTGTGCCCGCCGGCTCCGCCCGCGTCACCGTGTTCTTCACCGGATTGGCGCAGCAGACCGCGACGGTGGCGGTGGCGCACGGGCAGACGGCGCAACTCGATCTCACGCTGGGCGCGCGGCCGGGCGACGCCGGGACGGTGCAGCTCGACGCCTTCGTCGTCGCCACCTCGAAGGAAATGTCCGCGTCCGCGCTCGCGATCAACGAGCAGCGCTTCGCGCCCAACATCAAAAACGTGCTCTCGACCGACGAATTCGGCTTCGTCGCCGAGGGCAACGCCGCGGATTTCCTGAAATTTCTCCCCGGCATCACGGTCGAGGACTCGGGCGGCAACGCCCGCTCCGTTTCGATCAACGGCGTCCCTTCCGCCAACGTGCCGATCACCGTCGGCGGCTTCAGCCTCGCGAGCGCGGGTGTCGGCGATACCAACACCGGCCGCTCCGTCGCGATGGACATGGTGTCGATCAACAATCTCTCGCGCATCGAGGTCGAATATTCGCCGACACCCGAATCGTCGGGCGATGCCCTCGCCGGCACCGTGAACATGGTGCCGCGTTCCGCCTTCGAGCGTGCCCGCCCGGTGCTCAACGTCAGCGCCTTCCTCATCATGCGCAGCGGCGAGCACGATTTCAAAAAGACGCCCGGCCCGCGCCTCACCCCGTCGCGCAAGATCGATCCCGGTTTCGATTTCTCCTACGTCGCGCCGGTCAGCAAACGTTTCGGTTTCACGATCTCGGGCGGGTCGGCGACCAACTTTTCGCCGGAGCCCCTGACGCAGACCGTGTGGCGCGGCGCAAGCGCGGCCACCGGCGGCAACTTCCCGGCGACCACGCCGGACCGGCCGTACCTCACCAGCTTCGTCTATCGCGACGGCACCAAGGTCACGACCCGCAATTCCCTCGGGGCCACGGTCGACTTGAAGGTTTCGCGCTACGACCAGGTTTCCCTCGGCTACCAGTTTTCCTACTTCCATCTCTACGCTTCGAACCAAGTGCTGACCTTTGCGCTGAACCGCGTGCTCCCAGGCGAATTCAGCGTGCTGTCCACGCGCAGCGCGCCGGGCCAAGGCGAATTGCAGCTGACCAACCTCGTGCGTGACCGCCACAACCGCACGCACACGCCGACCTTGGTCTGGCGGCACCAGGGCCCAACCTGGAAGGGCGATGTGGGGCTCGGCTACTCGACTTCGACCAACCGCAACCGCGACATCGACAAGGGCCTGTTCTTCAGCACCACCGGCTTCCGCCGGAATCTCACCATCGCCTTCGACGGCATGCAGGATGTGCGGCCCGACCGCATCACCGTCACCGACAACGCCACCGGCGCCGTCGTCGATCCCTACGCCATCGCGGGCAAGACGCTCGATACCGCCGGCGCGATCCAGAACAACACGTCCGACCTGCAGCGCACCGCCTCCGGCAACCTCGCGCGCGATTTCTACGGCCGGATCCCGCTCCGGCTGAAAACCGGCTTCCACGTCCGCCAGTCGGTCCGCGACAACCGCAACCGCAATTCCGCGTGGACCTTCCTCGGTGCCGACGGCAACGCCGCTACGGCGGAGAGCGCCGCGCCGTTTCTCGATCCCGTGTACTCGGCGCGCCGCGGTGTGTTCGGCCTGCCGGCGATCCAAGGCATCGGCAACGCGCTGGTGTGGGAGCACTACGCCGCCAATCCCGCGCAATTCAGTCTGAACGCAAACAACGACTACCGCTCGATCGTCACATCCTCGAAGCAGGCCAAGGAAACGATTTCGGGCGCCTACCTGCGCGGCGACGCGCACTTCTTTTCCCGCCGGCTCAAGCTCGTCGGCGGCCTGCGTGCGGAACAAACCAACATCGACGCCGAGGGCCCGCTCACCGATCCGACCCGCAACTTCCAGCTCAACGCCCAGGGCCAGCGCGTGCCGATCGTGCCCAACACGAACTCGCTCGAGTACTCCCGGCTCACGTTCATCGAACGCGGCAGCCGTGCCGAGAAGGAGTACCTGCGTCTGTTCCCGAGTCTGAACGCCAGCTTCAACCTGCGCGACAACCTCATCGCCCGAGCCGCCGTTTACCGCTCGGTCGGCCGGCCCGATTTCAACCAGTACGCCGGCGGCGTCACGTTGCCCGATGCCGAAGCCATCCCGTCCCCGGCCAATCGGATCGTCGTGAACAACGTCGGCATCAAGGCGTGGAGCGCCGACACGCTCAACGTGCGCCTCGAATATTACTTCGCCGGCGTCGGCCAGCTTTCGCTCAACGCGTTCCGCCGCGATTTCACGAATTTCTTCGGCGGCACGCGCGCCGCCGCGCCGCCCGGCTTTCTCGCGCTCTACGACCTCGATCCGGAGCTTTACGGCAAGTTCGACGTCGAGACCCAATACAACGTGCCCGGCACGGTCCGCATGGAAGGTTCGAGCCTGAACTACAAGCAGGCGCTCACCTTTTTCCCGGTCTGGGCCCGCGGCGTGCAGATTTTCGGCAACGTCTCCACCCAGCGCCGCACCGGAGCGCTCGTGGGCAACTCCGGTTTCAATTTCTTCCCGCGCAGCGGCAGCTGGGGCGTGAGTCTGACACGCGAGCGTTTCAGTATCCGCGGCAATTGGAACTACCGCAGCGCGCGCCAAGGCGCCGCCGTCGCGGGGGCCGGGCTGCCGACGGATAATTTCACCTGGGTGCCGCGACGCATCACGCTCGACGCCCAAGCCGAGTACACGTTGGGGAAGCGCTACGCCGTCTTCGCCAGCATGCGCAACCTCACCGCCGAGCCCGAGGAAACGCAGATCTACAATGCCCTCACGCCGGCCGCGGCGCGTTTCCGCAACCAGGTCGACTACGGTTCCCTGTGGACGATCGGCATTAAGGGGACGTTCTGAGCGAAAAGCTCATGCCGTTGAGAAGTGGGTAAGCTCTGAAAAACGAAGGCCGCGTAGCTGCGAGCGTGAGCGAGCAGTGGCAAACCCCTCCCGGACCCGATCCCCGCAAACTCCAGTTTCTTATCGGTTAATGTGACGCCGCGCCCTCGCCAGAAGTCCGGCCTGCCCGGCTGTCGGCCCGGCTGTCGGCCCGGCCACCGGCCGGGCCTACCGGATAAAAACCACAGGACGCTGGGATAAAACGCCGGTTCCGAACGTCCGACGATTCCGGGCGGTGGGGACGAAGGGGGTGAGTCTATTTGGCGAGTATATTGGCCTTCAGCCTGGAGCCGAATCGCGCGGGCAAAAAACCCTCAAAAACGCGATTTCCCCTTCTGGGACTGCATGGCTTCCATCTGCCGCATCATCTTTTTGGCCCCCCCACCTTTCATCATTTTCATCATTCGTGCGGTGAATTTTCCCTGTTTGTGGTGCATCGTCCGCTGATGTTTTTTCAGAGGTAAAACCCGAATCCGGTGTTCGCCCTTGATTGCTTCCGGCGCCTGAAAAAAGGCGAGGTGAGTATATTTTTGCGAGTATATTTTTTGGGACCCCGTTTTCACGGAAAGCGGATGCGAAGGCATTCGCGCGCCTTGGCCAACGATACGACGACCACCGGCTTGGGGCCCCGTAACGGGCGCAGCGTTGCCGTATCGTTCCCTTTGGGTACGCCGGGTTTCGCGGTCCTTGGTTTGGCCTTCGACGTGGCCATCAGCGGACTGACTTTGACCGGAGGGCACCCGATTGGGTCGCAGCCCCGGATGCGATCCACCGCACCGCCCCGACGAACGAACGGTCATCGTATCGTGGATGCCCTCGTTTGCTCCACCCTCCGCCTGACTTTTTTTCGCGCGGCGCGGGGTCAATTATCTTAAGCCCGCTCCCGGGCCCGGCTCAATTTGCGCGGTATCGTGGTGCCGCCTTGGCAAGCGTCCGTAACGCGGCGGCGGGGCTGTGCCACGCGGGGAGAAGATGACCACGACCGCCCCGACCCGATGGCCGCGGCGCACCCGTGCGGGCCGACGGACCGGCCAACGCGGGGCAACGAGCCGTCGTCCGCCGGCGAAGCGTCGCCGCGGAACCCACGGCGTCTTTTGCGCAATCGACCGAAAGGCGAACGCCAGCGAACCCCGAAGCATTTTCCGGTGTCACCATCCGCCCGCGCGGGAATCACCCCGGGCCGTTGATGGTCCTTCCAACGCCCGCAACCGCGCCACGATTTCCCACGTTGGGTCGCGCGCACAAACGCCGCCGCGTCCAGCACACCCGGGAATCCTTTTCGAGGATCACCGCGCTCATGCCGGACAGCCGGGCCGCAGCCGGGAAGACTGCTGGCGTTGCGCGGGGCACGTCATCACTTCCGCCTGCCCCTGCGACCCGACCAAATCGGGCGGTGGAAATCCGACGCTCGCGGCGAGGTCTTCGCCGCCATGGCCGCCTCCGAACCTCTCCGCGCCACCCTGATCTTCAACGGTGCCCGCGTCCGGCATCTCCGCCGCGACCTCGAACGCCGGTCGCTCGATCTCGACCGCCGCCTCGCGACGGAATTCGCGCGAGAAAGTACCGGCCTCAAGGTGCCGGCCGATTTTCTCCGGTCCGCCCGCGGCACCGCCCTCGATCGTGGCGGCTGCGGTCAGCGCGTCGTCCGCGACGCGGTCGAACGCGGGACGCTCAAGTCCCGCGAGGACCCGCTCGGCCGGGACCGGCACGCCGCCGCCATCCGGCTCCATGACGGCCAATGCGCCGGAGTGCCCGGCCTGCCCCGTCCTCGAAATCGACGTCGGCGCGCCCGAACCGCCCCGGGCCACGCCGTCGGTGATCTCACCATCGGCGATCACACCATCTGGGCCTCCACCCTCGCACGCATCGCCGGCAAAACACTCCGCGCCTTTCTGGTCTCGCTGCCCGCGTGCCGCCGGAAAGCGAAAAAGCCCTGCGAAGCGACCCGCGTCAAAGTTCCCGACGATCCGACCCGGATGCGCCGCGCCCGCCCGCGCTCCGACCGGGAATTCCGGGGCAAAGGCGCCGGGGACTTCCGGCTCGCCTGCGCCCCACGCTGCAGCGACTGCGACAGTCTCGACCCCTTTCGTCCGAACCGGCCCGCCACCGAGCAAGCCTTCACCTCCGATCCGACCCGGCCAACCGACGTCACGTTTGCCGAAGTCGAGGCCCCGCTCACCGCCTTCGTCGGATTCCGGCTGCGGGAAAAGATTCGGTCCTGGTCGTTCCCGCTTCCCCCCGCCGCACGGCCGCGCGGTTGGCCCTCCGGGGAAACCGTCCGAGCTCCACCGGCCCGGCGTGTTCGACTCCCCGGCCTTTTCGCGGTGGGGGAAATGCCCAGGGAGGACGTTTGATCGTGGCGTTTGCCGCCCGGGTAAAACGAAAACCGGCGGTGGCGTGGCAATCGACGGAGGCAAGCGGAGCCGCCTTCGCCCCATCGCCCCAGCCAGCCGCGATCATGGACCGCGACGACTCCCGCGATGATCCCGCCGGTGCCTCACGGCTGAAAATGGCCGGGGCGCAATCCCAGGAGAAATTCCTCCGCCGGCAGGCAAAGGACATCGTCCCGTTTGAAGCGTTCTTTCCCACGGTAAACGAGGTAGCGCTGGCTTTGCGGATAGTCTTCGGCGAAATTTTTCAGGGCCCGCAGGTCATCTGGGCGCACCTGCGTCGAATTCTTCACCTCCACCGCATAAAGCCCCGCGTCGCCGTAAACCACGAAATCGACCTCCACCTGCGAGCGGGTCTGCCAGTAATACAACCGGTGATTCCCTGCGGAGTAGTCGCACCAGCCGCGCAGGTGCTGGGCGACCAGTCCTTCCAGCGCCAGCCCGTCGATTTCCTGGGGGGCATCCAAGGGGCCGCTGGGCCGGTTGGCGCGAAACACCCCGGCATCGAAATAGTAAAACTTCGGGTGCGTCGCCAAGGCCCGCTTCGCGCGCTTCGAAAACACGGACAGACGGAAGCCCAGCAGCAAATCCTCGAGGATTTCCAGATAGCCCTCGACGGTCTTCCGGCTCACCTGGCAATCGCGGGAGACGTTGCTGAGATTGAGCACGCCGGCGTGGGAAAAACTCATCGCCTCCAGGAAACGCGCGAACGAGCCGACGTTCCGCACCAGGCCCTCCAGCTGCACTTCCTCCCGCAGATAGAGTCCGTTGTAGGCTTGCAAAATATCGGCGGGGTTGTCGGCGGCCCATACCAGCGGCAGCATCCCCTGGCGCAAGGCCGCGGTCAGCGAGAAGCGTTTGCCCAGTTCCGCCGCCAGGTACGGATGCAGCTGTTTTTGCGCCGCCCGCCCGCCGAGCAAATTGACCCCCTGCCGGCGCAGCTTGCGGGCGCTCGATCCCGTCAGAATGAATTGCTGGCCGGTCTTGCGTTCGATCAACAGGTGCACGACCTCCAGCAGGGCCGGCAGCTTTTGCACTTCATCGATGATGATCTGGGGCTTGTCCCGGTTGCCCTCCACGAGTTCGGTCAGGCGCTCCGGCCGGGCGGACAGCCGCCGCAGCGTTTCCGGGTCGAGCAAGTCGATCCGCAGCGCTTGCGGATAATGGTGGGTGGACCAGAGTGTCTTCCCGGTGCCGCGCGGGCCAAGCAGGAAAAAATGATCGCGGCCCGGCGTGAAGATTCGTGGGATAAATGCCATTCTGAGTCGCAAAATGGCGGAAGAGACGCCGATTTCAAGAGCCTTCGGCGCCACCTCCGCCGGAGATGTCCCGACGGGGACCGGCGCCCAAGAGCCCCGCGCGACGAACGGCCAGCATCGGAAGGCGATGCGAGGCAAGGCCGCGAGTTCGCCGCACCGGGGTCCGAACCACCGCCACCCGCCTCGTCATCAGCCTCCGGATACTGCAGAGACGCGGCCGGCCGCCCTGGGCGGCGGGCCGCGGAACCGGGGCGCCGCGCCCGGACCGGGTTCCCCGTCCGTTCAAGCCCGCCGCCGCCGGCGTTTTTTGTGCGCCGCAAAACAGTCCTCCACGATCAATTCGCTCGCGCGATCGGAGAGTTCGTGGGCGATCAATTGTTCGGTGGTCGGAGCTTCGCCGCCAAGGGCCTGGCGCAGGCGGCGCGACGCCCGCGCGTAACGTTGGCGCACGCGGTCGTCGAGTTGGATGTTCAGGGAGGTAATCA
>JBIKOK010000272.1:0-8520 GCA_044358025.1 Opitutaceae bacterium | reverse complement strand
TCGTCGGAGATCGTCGCTCCCTCGACCAAACCAATCGCCTCACAGAGTTTTCCGAAACACTGACCTTCGACTTTCATCCCCTGCGAATAGTAGTCCGCCTGCCGAAGGTATTCACCAAGAGCGTGACTGAAAACCTTACACGTTCGAATGGTCAACATGACCCATCTCCAATCAATCCAAACGAACTCAACGATACTGAAATCGAACGATTCGAACCGCGAATCACCACTTGAACCCACTCATCAAAGTGCACGAAGACGAAGCGACCAAGACTCAACGACTGAATCCAATTCCCAAAACGAAGCCGAATAACCTCAACCAATGGGAGTATCCAAAGACCCGATTGAAGCAAAAGCCTGCACGAACTGAAACTGATTACGAAAAACAAAAGAAAAGCATAGGTCAGGACACCAACGTCCAAGCCTCGCGGCTTAGACTGATCCAAATCCACTCCCATTGCGCTACGCAGTCGCTCCGAATATCGTGCCCACATGACTCCTTCGCTACCACTTGCACACCACAACATCACTCCGACACCGCCACCCACGCTCGCCGATTTGGTCGCAAAAGTGCGACACCCAAAGCGGCCGAAGACGGCGCGGCTTGAACCGCACCGCGAAGAACTACTGCGGCTGCGGCGCGACGGCGATTCCGTCGAGGTGCTGGCGAGGGCGTTGCGCGGCCTCGGCGTCGAGATTTCGCCCGAGGCTTTGCGGCTGTGGCTTAACCGCGAACTCGGGTCCAAGCCGAGCCGTCGGCGCAAAGTGCGCTTCAAGCCAACCGTCGTGGTCCACGCAGGAGCTGCGCCTGCGATGACGCCGCCGCCATTCCAAACGCCAACTCCGATGGTTTCAGCAGCAAGTGCACCCGCTGCGGGCCCCGTCACACATTTGTCGCCGGCGAACACGCCGTTGGAACGAGCGACGTTGTTCATCCGGGCCGGAGAAACCCCGTTCGAAGCGTTTGCGCGGCGGCAGCGGGAGCGAGAGGCCGTCGCGGCTGCCGCAAAAACCGCTGCCGTCGAAACACCTGGGCCGAGAATCGCGCACGACGACATCTGAGCGACTGCTCCCGTTGTTCAGTTTAAACCGTGCAGGGCCTCGCCGGCGGCGAGACGGCGGACTTGTTGGCAGGGAATGCGTTTGTGCCGGAGCCCCGGCACGGGGCGGAGGATGCGGCGGGCGAGCAGCCTGTAGATCGTGGGTTTGCTGACGCCAAGGGCGGTGGCAGACTCCTCGACGGAATAGGTCAGGCGCTCGACCGTGACGGGCGGCGCGGCGGGAACAGATGAAGGCGATTGCGAGATCATGGGATGACTATCGCAGACGCCGACGGTTTCATGAAGCGTGGCGGCGGAACAACCGCGCTGTGACTAGAAATTTGAAATCAAGGACTTACCGGAGAGCACGGCATTTTCAGTTCGCGGAGTAGTCTTCGGGTGGCACCGGGAGGTTCGCGGTGTGGTCCCGCAGCGCCGCTTGAACCGTTTGCTCCGCGTTCGGATTGAGGGTGTAGCGTGGTGCGCGGGTGTTGAGCCACCTGGTGACGCGGCGAACTTTGGCCGCGCCACGACGGGCGAGCACGTGATAGTGCAGCCGGGGGGGCAGTCCGAGTTCGTCGGCGTGGGCGTCCCGCCATTCCTCGACGACGGCCGCCAGAACTTTGGTGCGCGCCTGACGCGCCCGGCGGCGGAGGGCCGGGAGTTCATCGAGAACGTGGAAGGAGGGAATGTGGCAGCGGGAAAATTCGTGACGTAGGCAGACGAGAAAATGGTGCCACCAGTCCGGAGCGAAGTCGGCCATCCGCCGGAGCGGATGGTCGTGGCGCAGGTGCGTCAGCAGATCATCGGTCAGCCATTGTTGCGATTGCTCGGTCCAGTAGCGACGGGCGCTGCGGTGCTGGGCGGCCGCGGCTTCCGTGGAAAATTGCGCACGAAAGGCCGCGAGCGCGGCCTCGCACCGTTCACGTTCGGCCGAATTGCCCGCCCGCATATCAGCCTGATGGAACGAGGCCAGAAACGCGGATTCGGCGGCCCGCGCGGCCGCGCGGGCGGCAAGATAGGCGGGCCCGCCAGCGGTTTCGTAGGCGGACTCGGCGGCGGCTTGGCAGAGGCCGATGATTTCGGCGGAGCGGTAGGACAGCGTCCGGAACCGCAGCGCGGCGCTGACTTCCGCGACGAAAGCGACCGAGAGCACAGCCGGCCGGCGTAGAAAACCGGGGCACCCCGCGCGACGGAAAGCCTGGATCACGCACCATTGGGTGAGCGCTTGGGGCCAGGAATAGACGCGGAGAGCTTGGGCCATGTCGGATCGAGTGAGAGTGGGTGGGACCGGTTGGTTGGGCGAAAGTTCAGTGCAGTCAGCAGAAGGTAATGTATTCGATGTTACGTGAAGTTCAATCCGGGCCGGAGGTTTTCTGTCGTGGTTTTCGGGGAACAGGAGTGAAGGGCATCAAGAGCCGTGGGCGTGCCCGGTAAGGCAGGCGATGAAAGGGCGGTTGGGGGTCGGGGTCGCGGCTCGGTGGGAGTCGCCGGAGCTCCGCGCATCGGATTCCGATGCTTTGCCACGGCCCGTCCCGCGTCGGGCGCGGGCGGGCCTTGCCGGGGCGTAGGCGGCCCCGGGCCCCGGGGCGAGAACGCCGTGACGCCGCTCCAAACAGACGCAAATCAGGCGAACACTTTGGCCTTCCGAAGAACGAAGGGCGAGCCCCGCGGTGCGGTGATGCGCGGCGCGGTGACGACGCCAACGCATCACCGTTTGACGGGCTTCCCGTCATGAACGATTTTGACGGCGTGACTAACTAAGCCGAACCGACAACCATGCCGGAACGCCCAACCAAGGGTGCCGAAATCGGTTCTCATTTGCGGGCGCGAACCAACAAGCTCTCGGACACGGCGCGTGAATCCGCTCGGCTGAGGGGGATGCAGTTGATCTACGGCAATGGCAGCGGCCACAAAATCCACGCTCCTGGCCGCTGATACGAATTTTCTCATCGATCTGGCCGCGGACACTGCGACGGCGTGAGAAGGGTTGGAGACGGTGGAGCGGCGCTTGCCTGAGCCAGTGATCTTCGCCCTCGCTAGGCGCTTCGTCCCTCACGCTTCGATCTTCATTCGCCCATCGGTTTTCGGCGGGCAAGCTCAACACGAAGTCCTTCGAGCGTTACGACTTTTGGCGCATAACCAGAGGTTTTTAGCAGGGAAAAATGGTGGTCATCTGTCACAATGAAATCGGCCTGCGCTGCAATCGCGCAGTCGACGAACTTGTTGTCGTCCGGATCGGCGGTGATGACACGAAACTGGAAGCTTGAATCGGTCCGATGGAAAGTTCCATGGAGTGCCTCCAAATGCTCGAAGAGCACCGCAATTTGGTTCCAGCGCTCCCGACCCGAAAGTCGCGTAATCACTTCCTCGTATTCGAGCAAAATCGCCGTGGAAACGGCGAGTTCCAAGTCCCCCGTCAAGAGAGCGTTTTTGATGTCAGCGAAGTGACTCCGATTGCCGAAAAGAGGAAGCAGCGAGTTCGTGTCGAGACAGACCCTCATGAATAGGGATGCTGCCGACGCACCGCTCGGACCGCCTCAGCAACCTTGTCGGGCGACAGACGGCCTGCCGCACGATCCGCGTCGAAACCCAGATCAATCTGGTCCGCCAACTCAAAGAGTCTCAGTTGTTGCAGCAACCGGTTCAGAACTTCCAGACGCGACGGCTCCATTCGGTCGATCTCCTGGTGGAAAAAACGCCGTAGGTCTTCGGGATTGGCAGTCGCAGTTTGCATGCGGCCGACCTTAACGCGGCCGCGATTCATGACAAGCTTCGGCGTGCGACTCCAGTCCGGCGACTCTTGCCGCACGTGATGGCGGCGCCGACAGCGGCTACGCATCCATCTTCAAATCTTTCCATGGGACTTTCTGCACTCTTTTCCACCGCAATCAAAATACCTGCCGAAAACACGTTTTTGTTTCTGAAATCGAGGGCCGGGCGTGTTGCCATGACTGTCGTCAGGGGCGAGGGCATCGAAGACCGTGGGCGGGCCAGGTAAGGCAGGCGATGAAAGGGCGGTTGGGGTCGGGGTCGCGGCCCGGTGGGAGTCGCCGGAGCATAGCATCGGATTCCGATGCTATGCTCCGGCGCGTCCGGCCGCAGGGCCGGCGCGCCTTGCTGGGGCGCCGGCGGCCCCAGCCCCCGTGCTTCTGCCCAAACGCAGAAGTTAGGATTGGGCTGCCGAAGGCCGACATGGCACGTCCACCGTGCCAACATGATGTTCCGGAAAGCGTCCTGACGGGTTTCTGCTGTTTAGGGCTCGGACCGCCTCAGGGGGCGACAAACCCCGCACGAAGGCGCGCGAGTTCCCGGGTCGCGAAATTCCTGATTTTTTCCGATTTCGATTGGGCAAGATCGGTCGGCAGCGCGGCGGAAAAATCAAAATCATGTTCGCGCGCCTGAGTCTTCGCCCGCGGTGAGGCCGCCAGGTTCGCAAAATAGCGGAGCGAGGCGATGACATCTCTTTCAGTGATCGTGCCCGATTCTGCGGCCATGACGCGGTCGGCAAAATTTAACCGGGTGATCGGGATGAGCAGCCGGATGTGCCGGGCGTCGTTCGGCCGTTCCGTGACTTTGAACGAAGCGAGCGTGGCAATCTTCCCTTTGAGGAGGGGCGCCGGTTCAAGGAGGCGAACATTGCCCGACTGCGCGGAATGGATGACGGCCGACTTGGCAAGATCCTCGTGCGTGAGGCCGTAGACGTCTTTGAGGACCTCAACGCGCAACGGCTCATCCTTGCCGGGGATTTCTTTCGTGAGCAGCGCAACGGCGTGCGTGCGGGGCTCGTCGTAGAACTGGCATTTCCAGCCCGTGCGATCGCGAATCGCAACGACTGTTCGGCGATCGGCCCAAACGTCACCGTCCTTGCTCACAAACGGGCGGAACGCTGCTAACTCAGGCGCACGGGCGGAGTAGAATTCGGCCCAAAGGTTGACCGCCTGTCCGCCGATGATTGTGGGTTGTGCTGGATCGGCGAAAACCGCCGCAAACTCACCAGGGAGGTGGTCAGGCATAGCTCGCAAATGAAACAATCCTGGCAGAACGAGAAGACAGCCGTAGTGCCGAATTTTCCCTTTGCAGTTGCGCGGGAGTCGCGAGGTTTAAGCGCAACTTCGCATCATCAAACGCCCGTCGCTGTTTTTTCCACGCCTGCACATCCGCCACGGTGGCACGACGCAGCGTCGGCGCAGACCGCGAGGGGTCAGCACGAAGAATCTGAATGTATCGGGCCGTTCGGTGGGCGTGAGCCATGACACCCGGAGCCTAGTCGGCACGATAACGAGGTCAACCGGCTTTCGGGGAGCGGCGGCGTTCCCGTCGGCAGGCCGGGTGCCGCCGAGCGCGCAACCGCGGCGACAACTATTTCATCCAGACGGAGGTCGTTTCATCCCTTGAAATGGGGCGCGGATTGAGAAAAGTATCACAATATTCGTTACGATAATTTTTCTACAGGGGTTTTCTACAGGTGGGGCCGTTTTTTGGCCGTTTTTGAGGAAATTTGGGAGACCCCAAAAACGCCTCTTATCGCCTTTTTACCTCTGAAAAACGCACATGGGCGGAGGTGGAGAAAATTCGGAGAAAACGCCTCCTAGTGGTGTGAAGCAGGTGCTCTAACCAACTGAGCTAAGCGTCCATCTTGAAGGCGAGACCGTGGACACCCCTCGCGGGCGAATCAATCTCGTTTTCGCCCAACCGCACAAATGCCCTCCCTTTCCCGCCGGTTGCCACCGACGGGCGCGTCGTGACCCGCACGCCCAGCCCGGTTTATTCGTGATGCGTCGTCCAGAGGACAGTCACCCACCCCGCGAAGAACAGGGTCGGCCCGATGATCCACAGCGGATGAATCGGAACATGATAGTGCGGGATCGCCCAGCCCACGACCACACACTTGACGGCAATTGCCAGCCACGCCGCGCCGAGAAACCACCGCTCAAACCGCGACAGACCGGCCAATGGATGAAGGTTTAGTTTCATGACCGCAAACTACACCCGCCCCCCATCGCCCGGCTGCGCGCCTCTTGGTCAACGCTCCGCACGGATTGTGCTCCCATCACCCCGCTTGCCGGGCTCTTTCTGCATCACGTCGTCCAGACGACGCACCGATGCGGCGGGCCGTTTCGAGAAAAACACCCCGTCGCTCCGCCCCGGGCGATCGGCCCGGTCCCGCATCCTCCGCCTCGACCCCCAGGGACCCATCCACCCACGAACTCATCCGGCGGCTGTTGGACGACTACCTGCGGATGTATTCGACCCGTGACGACCAGCTGACCGACCGCACGCCGTTCCTGGAAGACTTGGTCGCAGAGAGCGGACCACCCCTCTCTCCGGCGTCAACGCCAGCGTCCGCCCTCCGCGCCTCCGCCTCCTTGGGCGCCGTGACGTCACTCTGGGTGCCGATCGCGCCGAGCGTCTCTCCCGCCTCCCCGCGCCGGCTGATCGACCACTGCCACAGTGCCCCGATATTCGCCCCGTGCTTCGTGCGGATCCGATGCTCGCAGACGAACGCCGGCGTCTTGCCGAGGACGTGGCGCAAAAACCGCCACCGCACGCGGCTCCGGCCCTCGGGGTGCACGCGCGAGTCCCCCCTCGTGCGGCCGGTCTCCGATGTCGGTCTCCGTGTGGCCGAACATCGCCTTCCACCGCGCCGAACCGAACCCTTTGCCGGTGGCTCCGTCCCAGTCCCACACGCCTTCGCCGGAACCTTCCAACGCAAACTTCCTCCGCTCGTCGCTCGTCCGCAATGCCGTCTCCACCGCCTCGACGCGCTCCACCCGCCGCCGGATCAACGCATGGAAAATCAGCGACGTCACCGCGACAAACATCGGGCCGCTCATCGAACTCGCCAGCCACTCGGCCTCCAGATTGCCCCACGTGCGCGCGGGCGCGCCGTCGCTCACCACGATCCAGAGGCTCGCGAGCACGGCGTAGACGCCCACCGCCCCCGCGGGCATCGGCAGTCGGGCGAACAGGCAACGCGCCTCCCGCCGAAGGTGTCGCCAAACCGGCGGCGCGGGCTCCGCTTATCTTGCCGAACGCTCTTCCCGGCTTGCCGAATCGGCCGCCCCGTGCCCGCGCGGCCGGCCCCGCCCATGTCCCTATTTTTTCGTCCGTACCGCGCGCCGCCGCTCCGGCACGACCGTCCGGCAAATTTCGCACACCGTCCCGTCGCAGCCATGCGCCGAGCAATGCTCGCGGCCGTAAAAAATGATCCGCAGGTGCAGCGCATTCCAATGCTCCCGCGGAAACAGCTTCTTCAAGTCTGCCTCCGTCTGCTCCACATTTTTCCCGTTCGTCAGTTTCCACCGCTGCGCCAGCCGGTGGATGTGCGTGTCCACCGGAAACGCCGGCACCCCGAACGCCTGCGCCATCACCACACTCGCCGTCTTGTGCCCCACGCCCGGCAGTTCCTCCAACGCCTCAAACGTCCGCGGCACCGCCCCGCCGTGCTCCTCCACCAAAATCCGCGACAGCCCCGCAATCGCCTTCGCCTTCTGCGGCGACAGTCCGCACGGCCGGATCACCCCTTGGATCTCCGCCACCGGCACGCGCCGCATTTTCTCCGGCGTGTCGCCCAACGCCCACAGATGCGGCGTAACCAGATTCACCCGTTTGTCCGTGCATTGCGCCGAGAGCAGCACCGCCACGAGCAGCGTGTAGGCATCGCGATGGTCCAACGGCACCGGCGTCTCCGGGTAAAGCTCCGCCAACCGCCCGTCGATCCACGCCGCCCGCTCCTGCTTCGTCGTCATGCGCCGCAAACAGACCCGCTTCGCCCCGCAAAACAACCCCTTTTGTGCCGCCTTTCCGCCAAATCGCGGTTGCGCGACCCCCGCTCCGCCCTACCGTGCACGCTTCCTCCATGTCCACGCTCCGCGACCTCCTGGCCCCCACCGACACCTTCGCCCGCCGCCACACCGGTGACCACGCCCCCGACACCGCCGCCATGCTCGCGCTCCTCGGCCATGCGTCCGTCGACGCCCTCGTGGACGCCGCCGTGCCGCCCCACATTCGCCGCGGTGCCATGACGCTCCCGTCCGCCCTCGGGGAAAGCGCCGCCCTCGCCGAACTCCGCGCCCTTGCCACCGAGAACAAAGTTTTCCGTACCGCCATCGGCCTCGGCTACTCCGACACCTTCACGCCCGGCGTCATCCAACGCACCATTCTCGAAAACCCGGGCTGGTATACCGCCTACACGCCTTACCAGGCCGAAATTTCCCAAGGCCGCCTCGAGGCCATCCTGAATTTCCAGACGCTCGTCACCGACCTCACCGGGCTCGAAATCGCCAACGGCTCCATGCTCGACGAGGGCACCGCCGCCGCCGAGGCCATGATGATGTGTCACCGCCTCAAAGAAGGCGCCGCCGACACCCACCCCACGTTCTTCGTCTCCGCCGCCTGCCACCCGCAGACCATCGACATCGTCCGCACCCGCGCGAAACCCCTCGGCATCGCCGTCGTCGTCGGCGACCACCGCACCT
>JBIKOK010000271.1:0-8602 GCA_044358025.1 Opitutaceae bacterium | reverse complement strand
CCCCGACATTGTGCCGAGATCAGCTATGGCAAGGTGGGAAGCTGGACCAACAAACAAGTCATCGGGTTGTTGGATCGCAATGGGGGCGCGGCCGGCTACAAGGAAGAGAAAACCGGCTTGGGGCCCAGCTACCGCAAGTGGAGACAAGGCGACGGCGTGGCGGCTGTGTTTATGTTAAACAAGCTCACGCTCACGCATCCGATGCTGGAGCGGCGCTGCGCGCGGTTGAAGGCCAAGGCTGAAGCCGAAAGTAAACGGGAGCCGAAATTTTTAGATCGAGAGCGAGCGACGAACGCGTGCCGGCATCGCAGCGGCGTAAGCGTGGGCGAAAAATGGCAGAGTGGAGCTGCGCTGAGTTCGCAATGACGAAACGAGGAGGGCGGGTCGGAGGGGCGCATCTCAGTTTCTTGCATTGCGTAGGGGCGCGCCTCGTGCGCGCCTTTCCCGGCGGGCGCGGACGAGCCGCGTCCCTACGAAAACTAGTCGGGCCGGCGGGTGTTGCACAAAACTGAGATGCGCCCGGCGGAGACCTCGCCCCCCGGGGTGGTCACGGCTTCTTCTGTTTGCGGGCTTTGCCTTTGGTGGGTGGACCTTTCGCCTCGCCGTCATCGCTGGCGGCTGCGGCGGCGGCGGAGATGGGTTTTCCGTCGAGGTAAAAATCATAATAGTTGTGCCAGGTCGGGGACATTGCGCCGTTGGTTAGACCGGGCGGTTTGAGACCCTGGCTCCATGTGGTGAGTTTGGCGCGGAGGCGGGCGGCGATCTCGGGGTGCCGGGCCGCGAGGTTGTGTTTTTCTGCGAGGTCGGTGCCGAGGTCGTAAAGGTATTCGCGGTCGCCGCCGCGGAGGAGTTTCCAGTTGCCTTCGCGGATCGCGGCCTGCGCGACCCAGCGCCAGTAGAGCGCATCGTGCGGCGCGGTGGTGATCTTGCCCGTGAGGTGGGGTAGGAGATTTACGCCGTCGAGGTCGCCGGGCTGGGTGGCGAGGTTGGCCATCGCGCAGGCCGTGGCGGCGACGTCGAGGGCGCTGATCGGCGGGAGGTAGGTCTGACCGGCGGGAATCGTGCCCGGCCAGGCGACGACGAACGGCGTGTGTATGCCACCCTCGGCCAACATGCCTTTCTCGCCGTTGAGCGGAGTGTTGAGGCTGCCGTCCCAGCCGGGGCCGCCGCCGGGCGCGTCGAGCTTGGTGATTTTGAGCGGAGCGCCGTTGTCACCGATGAGAAAGATCAGGGTGTTTTCGGTAAGGCCGTGTTTTTTCAGCGTCGCGGTGAGCAGGCCGACGCCGTCGTCGACGGCGGAGAGCATGGCCAGGGCTTGGCGGCGGCGTTCGGGCATTTTTCCGGGGAAGCGGGCGAGGTAGTTTTTCGGCGCGTCGAGGGGGACATGGGGCGCGCGGTAGGCGACGTAGAGGAAGAACGGCTGGTCGCGGTAGCGTGTGATGAGCGCGGCGGCGGCGCGGCTGCACCCGTCGACGTGATACAGCTCCGGCAGGAGATTGCCCATGGGGCGGTCCTGGCCGTCGAGGGTGAGGTTGGCGGAGAAGGGTTGGCCGGCGTTCTGGCTGAAGACGTGAGTGAAGCCGTGGCGGGGGATTTCCGCGGTGGGGCCGAGGTGCCATTTGCCGAATTGGGCCGTGGCGTAGCCGGCTTTTTGGAGGCGCGTGGCGAAGGTGGTCTCTTTATTGAAGCCGTCGAGGGTGTCGCCGTTGGCCTCGACCCCGAAGCGGCCCTGGAATTTTCCGATCATCAGGCCGGCGCGGGAGGGCACGCATTGGGGGGCGGTGCTGTAGCCGTGTTTCGCGAGCACGCCGCTGCGGGCGAGGGCGTCGATGTGCGGCGTCTTGAGGTCGGTGTAGATACCTTGGATACCGAGGTCGGCGAAGCCGTGGTCGTCGGTGTAGATGACGATGAGGTTGGGCTGGGCGGGAGCTGCGGCGCGGGCTCCGAGCAACGAGGCGCAGAGCGCGATGAGAACAAGGCGGAAGGCTTGGGGAGCGGAGGCTTTCACTTGTTGGATTTCCTTTTGGCGGCACCGGATGGGCGCAGGTTGTAGGGCGAGTTGGGGGGGACCATGCGGTCGGGGGCCGCGGTGGCGGGGAGTGAGCGGGCGAGGCGTGACTTGACGGCCGCGAGGGCGGGATCGGCGGCGCGGTTGGTGAACTCGTGCGGATCGGTCTCGCGGTCGTAGAGTTCTTCAAAGCCGTCTCCGTAACGGATGAAGCGATAGCGGGGATCCGAGACGGCGTGGGACGGGGCGGGCTCTTGGCTGAACTTGAAGGAGGTCAGGGACAGCCGCGTGCGGGGTGCAGCAGGATCGCGGAGCTGGGGAACGAGCGAAACACCGTCGCACTGCGCCGGGATGGGAAGGCCGGCGAGTTCGCAGAGCGTCGGGAAAAGATCGATGAGGGTCGCGGGCTGTTGGGTGCGCTGACCGTCGCGGCTGCGACCGGGGGCGGAGATGAAGAGCGGGACGCGGGTGGTCTGGGTCCAGAGGGCGAATTTCTCCCAGTTTTCTTTTTCCCCGAGGTGAAAGCCGTGATCGCTCCAGAGGACGACGATGGTGTTGGCCTTGAGTGCCGAAGCGTCGAGGGCGTCGAGCAGACGACCGAGTTGGAAATCCATGTAGCTGATGCTGGCAAGGTAGCCCTGCACGAGTTTGGCCCATTGGCGGTTGGCCACGACCCACTGGTGCCAACTGCGGCGACCGTGATCGTGCGCATCGGCCAGGTCGTTTTCCGCGGTAACGGGCAGCTTGATCTCGGCGAGCGGATGGAGGTCGAACCACTTTTGTGGCACCTCAAACGGGATGTGCGGGCGGAAGAGGCCGACGGCGAGGAAGAGCGGTTTCGTCTGCGGGGCGCGCAGTTGGGCGGCGGCCCAATCGACGATCTTGTGATCGCCGGTTTCCTCGTCGCTGCCAGCGAGCGATGCGGCTCCGAAATGGTGATTGGGCCCCAACGGTCGGCCGGGAGTGAGTCCGGCTTCGGCGTCGGACTCGAATTTCGCCCGCGGCCAGTCGGGAGAAATGGGGTCAAGTGGGTCGCCGCGGTATTCGTCCCATGCCGTCGGATCGTTTTGAGAATCGCCGGGCGTCCACTGCAGCGTGTGAAAAATTTTTCCGCCACCGACGGCCCGGTAGCCGTGGTCGCGGAAATGCTGGGAGAGGACGACGGCGTCCTTCAGGACGGGAGATTCTTCGCGCCAACGCGGGCCGTGAGCGCCGAAGAGGTTGCGGTAGAGGCCGGAGGTCGCGGGATGCACGCCGGTCATGACGGCCACGCGGGACGGGTGGCAGGCGGGCGCGGCGCAATGGGCGTTGGCAAACGTGACCGAGCGTTGCGCGAGACGGTCGAGGTTGGGCGTCTTGACACCGGGGTGGCGGTTGAGCGGACCGATGTAGTCGTTGAGATCGTCGACGGCGATAAAGAGGACGTTGGGCTTGGCGGGCGGCGTCGAGGCAAACGCGGGGGCGCCCACCGCGAAAACGGCCAGGAAGGGCAGAAGAAATTTCACGGGTTCGTCGGGCGCGCCTGCTTCTTGGTATTGGCCTTCTGTTTCGTATCGGACTTCTGTTTACCCTCGTCGGCGAGGCGATAGGCGGCGGCGTTGAAGGCGGGATTGCGGACCGGCGTGACGGCCTGCGTGTCGGCGAGGAATTTCTCGATGAGGGCGTCGAGGGCCTTCACGCGGGCCGGGTCTTGGGCGGCGAGGTTGTTCTTTTCGCCGAGATCGTCGCGGAGATTGTAGAGGTGGTAGCGATGGGCGCCGTTTTCTCCGGCGAAGAAGAGGCGGATGAGTTTCCAGTCGCCTTGGTGGACGGTGACGGCGGGTGGGAGCCAGTCGGGAACCCCGGGAGCGTGCGGGAAATAGGTGAACACGGCGTCGCGGGTGAGCGGCTGGCCCTGCAACGCGGGGAGGATGCTCGTGCCGTCGAATTTCTGGTCGAGTGCGAGGGGGAGGCCGAGGCCGGCGAGGAGGGTGGGATAATAGTCCTCGCTTTGCACCAGGGCGTCGCTGCGCGAGCCGGGCTTGGTGCGGCCCGGCCAGGCGATGACGAGGGGAGTGCGCACGCCGCCCTCGAAGACGGTGGCCTTGCCGCCGCGGAGCGGGGCGTTGCTGGTGGGGGTGGTGCCGTCGACGACGTTATACATGTTTCCGCCGTTGTCGGCGGCGAAGATGATGATGGTTTTGTCGGCGAGTTTCAGGCGGTCGAGGGTGTCGAGGAGCGTGCCGACGGCGTCGTCCATGCTCTCGATCATCGCGGCGTAGGTGGGGCTGCGCTGCGGGTCGGCGGGGTTGACGCGGGCGCGGTGTTTTTCGACGAGGGCTTTTTTGGCGTCGAAGGGTGCGTGCACGCTGAACATCCAGTAGTTCACGAAAAACGGGCGACCCTGGTTCTTTTCGATGAAGGCGGTGGCTTCCTGGGCCATGCGGTCTTCGATGTGTTGGGCGGGCTGGCCGGGGTCGGCGTCGAAGTCTTTGAATTTCCAGGGCGCGACAAAACTGCCGGCGGGCCCGGGACCGGGCCAGTGCGGGAGATCGACGTCGAAGCCGTGTTGCAGCGGCGAATACGGCGGGGCGCCCAGGTGCCATTTGCCGAAATGGCCCGTGGCGTAGCCGGCGGCCTTGAGGGATTTCGGGAGAGTGTGATAGCTGGTGGCGAGGCGTGTGACGGTCTCCGGCATGACGGCGGCAAGCGCGGGGGAACCCTTGGTGCCGACGGTGGCGGTGAGGACGACCTTGGGCAGGTGGCCGTTGGGCGTGGTGATACCGGTGCGCGCGGGGCTGAGGCCGGTGAGGACGGCGGAGCGCGTGGGCGAACAGAGCGGGCTCGCGGAGTAGGCGCGGGAGAATGTCATGCCGCGTTTCGCGAGCCGATCGAGGTTGGGCGTCTGGTGAAACTTCGTGTGCCCGTAGAGCGTGGTGTCGGCCCAGCCGAGGTCGTCGGCGAGGATGAAGATGACATTGGGGCGCGGCGCCGTGGCGGCGGCCAGCGGTGCGCCCGCGGCGAAAGGGGCGAGAGCGGCGAGAGCGGCGAGGAGGGTGCGGAGGGGGGAGGCTGATTTCATGGTCATTTCTTTTTAGCGCCGGGCGGAGCGATCATCGTAACGGGCTCGCCCAAGCGGAGCGGCTGGCCGAAGACGGTTTGGGTGTCACCCTGTTGTTTCATCCATGCGTCGAGTTCGGCGCGCAGGCCGGCGAGGCGGGTGGCATGGCGGGGATCGGCCGCGAGGTTGTGGAGCTCA
Source organism: Opitutaceae bacterium (assembly GCA_044358025.1). Classification (GTDB taxonomy): domain Bacteria; phylum Verrucomicrobiota; class Verrucomicrobiia; order Opitutales; family Opitutaceae; genus GAS368. The sequence goes on along the minus strand of JBIKOK010000271.1, from coordinate 3,356 downwards.
AACGGATCGGCGGCGAGATCGTAGAGTTCCTCGGCAGGATGTTGGATGGAACGTTGCACGATCGCGGCGGCGGTGGGGTTTGTTTTCGCGGCGGTCAGCCATGCGGTCCAAAACGCCGGCCGATGCGGGCCAGACGAGCGGGTCATATGGGTGTGATATTGAAAATCGGGCTGAAGATTGCGGAGATATTTCCAGGCGCGGGTGCGGACGGCGCGGATGGGGTAGACGTTGAAGTCGCCGTCGCCGCTGTGCGTGGCAAAGACGCGATCGCGATGCGCCGTCGCCGTGCCGAGGAGGAGTGGCGCGAAGGACTTTCCGTCGAGGCCGGCCGGGACGAGGCCGCCGGCGAGCTCAATGAACGTCGGCAGCAGGTCGGGCCAGCACACCATCGCGTCACTCGTCGTCGCGGGTTTCAGGCGACCGGGCCAGGCGATGATGAGCGGGACGCGAATACCGGCGTCGTAGAGACTCCATTTCGCGAAAGGCAGTGCGGCTCCGTGATCGGCGGTGTAGATGAAGAGCGTGTCGCCGGGGATCCTTTCGCGGACGAGGGCCCGGACTTCGCCGAGGAGCGCGTCGGCTTTGGTGACATCGGTGAGGTAACGGGCGCGTTCGGCGCGGTAGACGGGATCGTCGAAATGGGCGGGCGGTATTTGCACGGTTGCGGGATCGTAAGCCGAGGTGGTGCTCCACACCGTGTGCGGATGCCGCGTGCCGACAAACAGGCAGAGCGGCTTGGCGGCGTCGCGGGTCGCGAGAAATTTTGCGACCGCAACCGTGTCCTCAAAGCCGGCGTTGGGTCCCTCGATCACGTCGAAGCCGTGGTCCTTGGCATAGGTGTTGTGCGCGACCTTGCCGATGGCGGCGACCTCGTAGCCGAGGGCGCGGAGGACGGGCGGAAGCGAGGCGACGTCGGGGCGCTTGGGGCGGTGATTGGGCTCGGCGCCGTTGCGCGCGGACCAGAGGCCGGTGAACAGGGCGGTGCGGCTGGGGCCGCAGGCCGGCGAGGCGACAAAGGCGTGGGTGAACTTCAGGCCGTCGGCGGCGAGCTTGGCCATGTGCGGCGTGCGGACCTCGGTCGAGCCGTAGACCTGGGAGTCGAGCTGGCTGTGATCGTCGGAGATGAAGACGACGAGGTTGGGCCGGGGCGATTTTTTCTCGGCGGCGAGAAGCGGAAGGCCGAGCAGGGCGAGGAGAGTGAGGACGCGAAGGGGAAGATTCATCGTTGGTGCAGCGGGGATTTTCGCAGCGGATCCACGGTGAGCAGAAAGGGACGGGATCGGGCTGCGGTGGTTTGGGATCGGGGTGAAGAAAAGGGCGGGGCGGAGAACCGGGCCGACGTTAGAATTTGAAGGTGCTCGTGAGCTGGTAGGTGCGGGGTTCGGTGAGGTTGTAGATCGCGTTGACGCCGCGGTGGGTGCCGTCGCGCGCGTCGACGGTGCGGAGGACGCGGACGGTGTAGGCGTCGAAGACGTTGCGGACGTTGAGCTGGAGGCGCCAGTCGAGGCGTTTGCTGAAAATTTTGCGGGAGTAGCCGATCATGCCGCCGAAGATTTCGTAACGTGACGCGTAGTAGGGCGCGTTGGGGTTGAGAATGGCGGCGCTGGAGGTCTCGGCAAAACCGTCGATGGTGGGCCCGCGCATGTTCATGTTGCCGCCGACGGAGAGACCGGCGAGGGGGAGGCCGAGGACGCGGGCCTCGCGGGCGAAATCGTAGGAGGTGATGGCGTTGATGCTCCACTCGGGTGCGTAGATATCAGCGGGGACGCCTTGGATGGCTTTGAAATTGGCGGTGATGTTTTTGATCTGCGCGACGCGTTGGGCGACGGTGAGATTTCCGGTGGCCTGCAGGGGCAACCAATCGGGTGTGCCCTCGATGACGGGCAGCACGCGGTCCACGTAGCGGAGGGCGTTGAGGCCCCGGTCGGAGGTCGTGATGGTGCTGCGCTTGCTGCCGTTGACGGTGAAGCGGAGCTGCTTGGTGGGATTGGCGGTGGCGGAAAACTCCCAGCCGCTGGAGGAGACGTCCGCATTGTCAGACCAGACGGTGCCGGTGGTGGAGTAGGGAAAGTCGCGATACTTGGCGTCGTTGGTGAAGCTGGCGACGGCGTTCCAAATGCTGTCGAGGTTAGTCTTGAGATCGCCGGCGACGCTGTTGGAGACACCGCCATCGAGACGATTGACGGCCGCATTCTTGTAGTAGGTCAGATCCAAGAAGAGGCGGCGGTCAAAGAGGGCGAACTTGATGCTGTAATCGCTGCCGGTGCCCCGGGGATTGGGGAGCAGCTCGCCGTCGACGGCGCGGGTGCTGTCGTTGACCTGGAAATTGGTGGAGTCGTTGTAAGCGAAGCTGACCCAGTGGGTGGCGTGGAAGACGATGCCACGGGTCTCGGTATCGCCGCCGCGCTGGCGGAGGCTGTTGGGGACGAACGAACGCAGATCGAGGGTGGCGGGATCGGCGTGCACGAGCCGGGCGTCGCGGACGGAGAGATAGTCGTTCGGGCTGCCGCGGTAGGCGGCCTGCTGATCGTTGCGCTTGCCGTAGGTGACGATGACGCGGTCTTTGAGGAACGTGCTCTGGAGGGCGAAGGCGCGGGTCTTGACGGTGGACTCGGTGAAGTTGATGCCCTGGCTGTTCACGAAGGCGGGGGTGACGCCGCTGGGATCGGCGGGAGGGAGCGGGTCGTTGGCGTTGAGGACGGGGAACGTGTTGAACTGATCGGCGCGGTTGCCGACCTTCCCGGCGGGGACGTCGTAATAGTAGCGATACACGATGATGTTGGCGGCGTTGGTGATGGCGGCCGGGGCGCCGGGCAGCGGGGTGACGTTGTTGATGCCGTTGTTGGTGCTGTAGCCGAAGCGCTCCACCTGTTCGACAAAGGAGGCGGCGCGATGCCGGCCGAGGTAGCTCAGCCAACCTTTGGTTTTCTTGGCGAAATCAAATTCGTAGGACGCCATGGCGCGCTTGCTCGTGGCATCGCCGGGGGCGGTGATGAGGGTGGGGCGGGACTGGGTGTAGAGGCGGCCGACGTTGGGGTTGGGTTGGCCGTTGGGGAGCTGCTTGTTGACGTCGACGCGCAGGATATCGTCTTGGCCGACGAAGCCGTTGACGGCTTTGACGCGGTTGTCGGCGAAGTTGTAGCCGACCTCGAGGAAGAGATCGTTCGTGATCTGTTGCTCGAGGAAGACCGACGTGATCTTGAAATCGCTGACGCGGTAGGACGCGAGACCGTGCGCGGTGGCGAACGTGGGATAGAGGCCGGGATTGAGGAGGGAGCGGCGGGTGTTGACGGCGGGGAAATTGGGGTAGTCCGCGTTGGGCGTGAGACCGGTGTTTAGCCAGGAAAGCGGGGGCA
>JBIKOK010000270.1:0-8609 GCA_044358025.1 Opitutaceae bacterium | reverse complement strand
CCTTGTCCAGCAGGTTTTCCACATTCGCGCTGATGCGGTGCTTTATCTTCCCGCGGCCAAACCCGTAGCCCACCATCGCGCGGGTCAGGATGTAATCGTCGGTCAAGCGGAAGCGATCCGCCGAATTGGGGAACGTCCGCGTCTTGTTCCGATAAGTCGCGCCGAGGCCGTAGAAGGTTCCCTTGAGCGCCCCTTCGACCGGGGCGTAGCGCGCCCAGATGTTCCACATCCGCGCCGGGCTGTTGACCAACTGGAAACCGACTTCTTCGGGGGCCTGCACGTTGCTCTTGATCTCGCCCTTCGAAATCAGGACGGAACCGATCACGGCGAGCGACCGCGTCGGATTCCAGTCGAACGAAGCCTCGAACCCTTTCGACTCCTCGACGCCGGAGGCCAGTTGGAAGGTCTTGATGAGTTGCTCGCTGGCGACGCCGGGGACGTTGCTCTCGCGCACGAAGAAGTCGCGCGAGATGTTCGAGCGTTCCTGGCGGAAGGCCACCACCTCGACGCGCAGCTTGCCGCTGGCACTGGAGAAACGCACGCCGACTTCCTGGCCCTCGCCCACCTGCGGGTCGATGGCATTGGGGGAAACCGTGTCGGCAAAAGCGCGCAACTCGGCGACCGTCCGGAAGCGGGTGAAGTCATTCGGATTCTGCCGATTGCCGGCTTGGATGAGAAAACTGGTCGAGGTGTTCGCGAAGGCCGTCCACTTGCCGCTCGCCGTCGAGGCCAGCTGGTAGGTGCCGCCCACGGTGTAGGTCTCGTCCTTGCCCTTGGCCGTCGCGGTGCCGTTGGCGAGATAGTCGGTCGTGAGGTTGTCGCCATCGCCCTGCGCCACGCCCCACATGGCGGTCCAACGTTTGTCGGGAGACGTGACGAACTGGGTGAGGCGGAGATTGGTCCATTGCAGTTCGTTGAGGCTGTTGGCGGAGGCGGCCGTGTAAAAGTTGCGGGCTGGCGGTTTGGGGTAGTCCCCCGCCACCGGCCGGCGCGTAAAGGGAATCGTGATCGTGATGGGGGTCACGGCCGGGTTGGTGCGGTATTGCTGAAGGCGGCTGGAACTGTCGTGCGACTCAAATCCCAGAATCGAATCGATCGCAAAATTCCGGACTTCCGTCTGATGCAGCACGTCGGCCTTGAAGCCGGTGACGACGCGACCGTTGGTCGTGTTCTGGTAGAAGCCGGTCGCCGTGGTGCCCGTCGCAAGGCCATAGACCCCGTCGATCGCGTTGGATTCCTCGTCCTGGCGCACATAAACGCCGCCGACGCGCACGGTGATCTGGTTGTTCACCTTGGCGGTCAAATAGCCGGAGGAGACCCAGGAATTTCCCTCCCGGAAGGACCAAGGGCCGTGATAGTTGAAATTCCGGTCGCCGCGCAGCCGGTTGTTCGGGTCCGTCACGCGAGCCGGACCAGCGCCCAGGCTGACGAACGCCGCGGTGCGTGCGGGATGCGTCTTGTTGCGGGAGTCCTCCGCCGACATCTCGAACGACAGCGCCTTGGTGAGATTGGCGCGGAAGGCCCCGTAGATGAACGACTGGCCATTCCAGAAGAAATCCTGCTTGCGGGTATTCTCCTGATAGCCGCCGCCCAGGCGAAAACCGGCGCCCGCGACGTTCGCCACGGGACCGCCGGTCTCGAACGACCCGCGGTATCCATCATTCGACGATATGGTGGCGGCGAGCGTAGTCGCCGCGCCCGCCAAGAGCGCGGTCTTGGGCACAAAATTGATGGTGCCGCCCGCCGAGGACTGGCCGTAGAGGATTGAGTTCGGGCCCTTCGTTACCTCGACGCGTTCGAAGCTGTCGGTGCTGACGTTGAGCGGGCCGGTCTGAAAGCCGTTGTAGAGGGGTTGGCTCAAGAAGCCCCGGACCGTGAAGCTCGTGCCCGAGCCGAGCTGGGCCCCGTCGTTCGTCGCCTGATCGCTGGGGCCGCGGCCGACGCCGGCGAACTGGGTCGCAAAATCCGAGGGGTTGAACGCGTTGAGATCGGCGATGGCGTTGCCAGTCAGCACGGACGTGACGAACGGAATCTCGTCGCGAAGCTTCGCGATGAGGGTGCCGGTGTTGGTCGCGGTCACGGAGTAGAGGCTGTCCGTTTTATCGCGGACCTCGAAGGGCGAGAGGACGACCGTGTCTTTGTCCGCGCCGTGCGCCGAACCGAGCAGGCCAACGAGCGAGGCCGCGAGTGCCGGGAAGCTGCCGATGATTTTCAAGCTGGGGGTTTTCATTTTCCGTCGGGGGGGGGTTGACTGAGCCCGGGCCACCTTGGCTGGGAACGTCACATTAACAGACGCCCCCGCCGGACCATAGGCGAAGATGCGTTTCTATTTTAATAAATTGCGCCATTGCCGGAAGCCCCGTGGGGTTGGAGGTATGCCGAAGTTCCCAAAACGAAAACGCGTCGCGCTGCTGGTCGCGGGCTGGAACCAATACGGCCGGGGCATCATTGAAGGAGCGTGGCACTTCGCGCAGCACCATCGATGGAACCTCGACATGCAGCCCGCGGGTCCGGACGGCACCATGCACATGCCGGAAGGCTGGCAGGGCGACGGCATCATCGCCACGGTGCATTCGCGCGACTTGGCGGCGACCTTGCGTGGCTACGGTGTGCCGGTGGTGAACGTCTCCGGCGCACGTTTTTCCGGGAGCGACTTTCCGCGGGTGTGTTCCGACGCCAAGGCCGTGATGGAGCTCGCCGTCGGACATTTACGGAGCAAGGGGCTGCGGCAAATCGCGTTCTGCGGCGAACCCCAGCGGGAGTTTCTCGCGTTTTGGGAGCAAACTTATGCGAACGCCGCGCGCGACCTCGACTTCGCTCCGTTGATTTATACGCGCCGCGCCGGCATCGCGCCCGACGCCGGGCTCGTCGTGCAACGGCGCGACCGCGCGCGATGGCTGCGGAGCCTGCCCCACCCGGTCGGGGTCATCGGCTGGGACACGATCACCTGCCGCAACATCGCCAGCGCCTGCGAACTCGCCGAGCTGCAAGTGCCCGATCAGGTGGCGATCATCAGTCTGTCCACGGAGGACTTGTTGGGGCAGACGATTCATCCGCCGATCAGCGGTATCGATATTCCCGTCAAGCGGATCGGCTACGAAGCCGCCTCGCTGCTCGATCAACTCATCCGTGGGCGGCGCTCGGCCAACCGCGAGCATCTGCTGCAGCCGCTCGGGATCACCACCCGGCAGTCCACCGACCTCTTCGAGTGCGACGATGCGAAAGTCCGGCAGGTGATGCGCTTCATCAAAGAGAATGCAGCGGCCGGCCTCAACGTGAAGGATCTGCTGCGGGCGGTGCCGATGGGCCGGCGCACGTTGGAGCGGCGCTTCACCGCCGCCGTCGGACACAGTGCCGCGGAGGAGATCCGGCGCGCGAAGATCGAGCGGGTGCGACAGTTACTGACTTCAAGCGACATGTCGGTACCCGAGATCGCGGAGGCCTGCGGCTTCGCCTATGTCGAGCACATGATACCCCTCTTCGCCCGCTACCACGGGGCGACCCCGGCGGCGTTTCGGAGGAACCTCCGGGGCGCCTCGCGCCTCAAGTAGCCGGGGCGGTCGGCGCTTCAAGCGCGCTCGCCCGGTGCCGGCGGAGCAGCGGGGGAAGACGTGTCGGGTGGCCAGGAGCAGACGTGGTGCGATCCCAGCGGCGCGTGGTTCAACAGAGGGACCGGTTTATCCAAGGCGAATACTTCGCCCCGAAGGGAGAGCCTGTCACGGTGCGCGGCGACGGCAGCGAGGTTTCTGGCGAGGATCACAGACCGAAACGGACAGACCCGGTCGATTGGCCGGAGCATGCGGACCTGGGAGGGAAGAGCCGCGACCGGAAATGAGTCTTGGGCTCAGGGTTTGCTGGCAGCGGCGAGACGGAGGACGACGTCGTAGTTGAAACGGGTGAAGGCGAAGAGGGCTTCTTCGAGTATGCGTTCCTGGTCGCTGTGGGCGCCGAAGCCCTTGGGGCCGTCCTCGCTATCGGTCATCGGACCGATGCCAAAGCATTCGATGCCGCGGGCGCGGAGATAGGCCATGTCGGTGGCGCCGGTGCTCATGGTGGGCAGGGTGAGGGTTTGGTAGTGCCGACGGACGGCGGCCTCCAGCACCTCGAAGGCCTCGGTCCGGAGACGTGAGGGCGGAGCGCCGGGGCGGCTGTGGCCGGGGGCGTGGACGACCTCGACGGCGGGATCGTCGATGATTTTGCGGAGCTGTTCGAGGAAGCGGACCATGTCTTCGTCGGGCAGCGAACGGATATCGAGGGTGGCCTCGACCTCGGAGGGGATGACGTTCACGCGGTAGCCGCCGCTGATCATGTTGGGCGAAATCGAAGTGCGGAGGGTGGAGTTGAAGCGCGGCGCGTGTTCGGCGAAATAGTCCTGGACGGTGCCGGTTTCGTCGCCGGCGAGGATCGTGCGGTAGCGGGCGGCTTCCTCGGGCGGGCTGATGGTGGCGAGGCGTTCGAAGAAGGCGCGGGTGGTCTCGTTGAGGCGCATGGGCGGCTGCCAGTCGGCGATCTTGGCGATGGCCTTGGCGAGATGGACGACGGCGTTCGAGCGGAGCGGGACGGAGCCGTGGCCGGCGACGCCGGTGGCGACGAGGCGGATGCGGTTCGGGATTTTCTCCGTGGTCTGGATGCTGGCGTATTGGATTTTTCCGCCGGTGCGGACGACGCCGCCGCCCTCGGCGAGACAGAACTCGGCGTCGATCTCGGCGAAGTGTTCGCGCACCATGAATTCGATGCCGAACTGGACGGCCCCTTCTTCGCCGGCCTCGGCGAGGAAGATCACGTCGCGGTCGAGCGGGACCTTGGCGCGCTTGAGCAGGAGCATCGTCATGAGCGACGAGGTAACGTTGTCTTTGTCGTCGACGGTGCCGCGGCCGTAGACATAGCCGCCCTCGCGCGTGGCGGAGAAGGGCCCGTGTTTCCATTTTTTCGGATCGATGTTCACGGTGTCGGTGTGACCCATGAGGAGGAGCGGGCGTTTGGCGCCGTTGCCGCGGAGGCGGGCGACGAGGTTCGGGCGCTTGGGGTCGAGGGCGAAGATTTTTGTCTCGATGCCCTCGGCCTCGAGGATGCGCTTCAAGTATGCGACGGCGGGGGCCTCATGGCCGGGAGGATCGCTGGTGTCCAGGCGCACGAGGGCCTGGAAGTGGCGCATCGTTTCCTCGTCGACGGCGGCGAGGTCCACGGGCGGGGCGGGCTGGGCGGTGGCGGCGGAGAGGGAGAGAAGGAGAGAAAGAGAGAGGGGGAGAAGGAGGCGGAGATGCATGGGCGGAGGCTGGAGGAGAGGCGGTCGTGGGCTCAGCGGATTTTCGCGTCGGGGAGTTCGGACTTCACGCCCTCGTCGAGGGGCATCTTGTCTTTTTCGGGCGTGAGGCCCTCGGCGGCGAGGAGGGTGGCGAGTTGTTTTTCGAGGTCGCGGCGTTGGGCGGCAAATTTCGGATCGGCGGCGAGGTTGCGGAGCTCCTGGGGGTCGTCCTTCACGTTGTAGAGTTCGGGGAGGTGTTGGTCGGGCGAGCCGTCGCCGTGCGGATAGCGCATGAATTTCCACGCGTCGGTGCGGACGCCGCGGATGTTGGGGGTGTAGGGAAACTGTTTCTCGTAGTTGTATTCGTAGAACCAGGCGGTGCGCCACGCGGGGTCCTTGCCGTTGGCGAGCGCGCGCCAGGAGCGGCCTTGGATCCCGGTGAGGGCGGGCGCGCCGCAGAGGTCGAGGAGGCTCGGGGCGAGGTCCATGGCGAGGACCTGACCGTCGACGACGCGGCCGGCGGGGAGACCGGGGCCGCGGACGATGAGGGGGATGCGGATGCTCGGCTCGTGCATGGTGCGTTTGTCGACCATGCCGTGCTCGCCTTCGAGGAGACCGTTGTCGCCCATGAAGACGATGACGGTGTTGGCGTATTGGCCGGTGGCTTTGAGGTAGGCGACGAGGCGGCCGACGCTGTCGTCGACGCTGAGCACGGTGCCCCAGTAGGCGCGGACCATGGCTTGGAAATCGACGACGGCCTCGGGGCGGGTATCGGGAAATGTTTTACGCCATTCGAAGAGCGGACCGTAGATGCCGTGCCAGGTGGTGAGGCGCTGGCGGATCCAGTCGGGCTTGCCCTCGAGGGCGAAGGCACTGGCGGGATACGGGACACGCACGTGATCGAAGGCACGGGCGTATTTCTCCTCGGGAAAGTAGAACGAGTGCGGGGCTTTTTGGCCGATGGAGAGCGCCCACGGTTGGCCGGGGGCGGTGGCGGCGCGGGACTTGAGCCAGTCGAGCGCGTAGTCGGTGACGACGTGGGTGTAGTAGCCCTTGGGGGTTTCGGTGCGCGTGCCGTTCACGCGCCACTCGGTGTCGAAGTATTTGCCCTGGCCTTTGTGCGTGATGAACCAGTCGAAGCCGGGGCGGGGAGCGTCGTTATTTTCGCCCATGTGCCATTTGCCGATGTAGGCGGTGGCGTAGCCGCTCGCTTGGAGGCGGCCGGGCCAGTGCGGGAGCGCGGCAGGGAGCTCGGTGAAATTATCGCGGACGCCGTGGCGGTGGGCGTAGAGGCCGGTGAGGATGCTGGCGCGGCTCGGCGAGCAAAGCGACGTGGTGCAAAACGTGTTGGCGAATTTCACGCCGCTCTGCGCGAGGGCGTCGATGTGCGGGGTCTTGACGTGGGCGGAGCCGTAGGCGCCGAGGGCGTCGGGGCGGAGGTCGTCGCAGAGGATGAAGAGGACGTTGGGCTTGGTAGGCGTCGCCGCGATTGCGGCCGAAGCGGAGATGAAGAACGAGAGAAAGAGAAACCGGGAGAAGGGGCGAATCCGACGGGAGAGGCTCATAGGGTAGGGCGAGCATGGGCGCCGAAAGGCGGTGGGCCAGCGGGAAGTGAGGGGCGCAGGAGCCAAAGCCGCGGCTCAGTTCGGGAAAGGGCAACCGTCTGCGGCCCGCGCGGGCGCGCGAAAAAAACGGCATCGAGGATGACGGGTTTAAGGTTCGTTCCCCAAACCCATTTTTCGCCGAGGTGGTGTCACGTAATACGTGACACTTTATTTCAAGGGATTTCTAGGCCGCGTCCCTTCAGCCCGACGCCGTTGCCCTCGAACATTTAAAAAACTGAAGGGTGACTTTGTCGGCCGCCCGCTGGCGGGCGCGTTTTCGGAGTGCGCGCAAGCGTGCGGCCGAAGGCAGACTGAATCGTTCCGGCTCAGCGGGACGGGATGGAGTGATCCGCGGCGGAGCCGAGCGCCGGCGGCATCAGGGCGTCAAGGCAACCCGCGTCCCAAGCAATCGCGGTGAAGGCACGCGTGACCCGTGGGGCGGCGCATCGGGCGGAGATCGTCTTCAGGGCGAAGCGCAAAGCCTGTTTTCCGGGTTGCCCCGGTTGGCCGAAGCGAGGGGCACGCGTGTTCCAATCGGCAAGGGTGGCGGAATTGACGCCGGGCCCAGGAACCATCGCGTCAAGGCTTCGTCGGAAGGATGCTCGGCGATCGCCGCGAGGGCAGCGGGGAGGGTGAGCCGGAAGTGCGCGAGAAACGCCCCTCCGTCGCCAGTGCGTGGCCGAAGGCGCGGCGGGTATCGGCCGGCAACGGATCGGCAAGGTGCTGGCGGGCCTTGTGGACGAAGCGTGGCAACCAAACGCAATCGGCGAGCTGATCGTGGGGATGGCGAAGCGTCTTGGAGCGAGGGGAGAAGCGGACCTTGGGCGCGGACTCCAGTGGGTCGTGCCCGGCAGATCCCAAGGCCGCGGCGCCCGCGTCAGGGCGGTGCCCGGGAGTCCGGGGGGGGCATCAGACCGGGAAGGCAGCGGCCGCGTGCGGTGCGGGGGCGATGGGCGTGCACAGGGCGTGCAGATTTTCCGCGGGGGTGCGCGCGGGAATTTCACAACCGGCATTGACCATGAAGCGGGCCCCGGCGGCGGCATGGCAGAGGGCGACGGCCCGGCGGATGCTGTCCGGTGAACCGCGCATCACGCCGGCCACCGGGTCAACATTGCCCGCGATCACCGGGCGGGGGCCCAGCACGCGACGGGCGTGCGCGAGATCGACGGGGTGGTCGAGGTCGACGATGTCCACGCCGAGCGTGGCGATTCCGGGCAGCAGGTGGGTGATATTGCCGCAGATGTGGAGGCGGACAAAAACGCCCATCGCGTGGAGGGCGGTGACCAACTGCCGTTCGAACGGCAAAATGAGCGATTCGTAAACGGCGGCGGACACCTGGCTGGCGACGGCATCGCCGACGCCGATCGTGTCGGCTCCGGCCGCGACCTGCGCGCGGGCGAACGCGATCGCGGTTTCGACGCAGCGCGCCATCACGGCCCGCGCGGAGGATGCGTCATCGAGGAGATCGACAAAAAAGTTGGAGAGCCCCCGCAGGTCGGCCGCTTCGGCGGCCGGGCCCTCGACCCAGCCCATGATCGAATAGTGGTCGCCGGCGCGGGCGCGGAATTCGCGGAGGGCGTCGAGGCGGTCGCGCATGCGCGGGGCGGTGAGGGGATCGGGGTGGGGAAGTTTCGCCACGTCCGGGTCGTCTTCCAGCGGGGGCTTGAGACAGATCGGTCCGGCGTTGAGCGGGAATTCGAGCGCCGCGCCGAAGCCCGCCGTTTCGCGGTAGGGGTCCGAGATGGCGCTGAGTTGGTCGA
>JBIKOK010000269.1:0-8640 GCA_044358025.1 Opitutaceae bacterium | reverse complement strand
GACCCCAACCTCGCCTACTTCCGCGACCTCGCCGAGACCCGCAACTACACCCTCGGCCGCCCCGTCGCACCGAAGCTCACCCCCGACGGCAAACACGCCCTCTTCCTCCGCTCCGCCCCGCGCGACCCCACGCTCAAACTCTACGAACTCGACCTCGCCACCGGCCGCGAACGCGAACTCCTCACTCCCGCCCAACTCCTCGGCGACACCGCCGAAAACCTCTCCGCCGAGGAAAAAGCCCGCCGCGAGCGCGCCCGCCAAAGCCTCAAGGGCTTCACCTCCTTCCAGCTCTCGCCGGACGCCACGCGTCTCCTCGTCACCCTCTCCGGCAAACTCTACCTCGTCGACCGCGCCTCCCTCCGTGTCACCGAACTTCCGGGACGCGGCTGGATCGACCCGCGCTTCTCGCCCAACGGCCGTTCCATCGCCGCCGCCGGACCCGACCGCGAACTCCACGTCATCGACCTCACCGCGACGCCGCCCACTGCGCGCGCCGTCACCGCCGGGGCCACCGCCACGCTGTCCCACGGCACCGCCGAATTTGTCGCCCAGGAAGAGATGAGCCGACCGCGCGGCTTCTGGTGGTCCCCCGATTCCCGCGCCCTCCTCTATCAACAGACCGACGAGTCCGCCGTGGAAAAGCGCTACGTCGCCGACGCCCTTCATCCCGCAACTCCGCCCACCCCATTCTTCTATCCCCGCGCCGGCACACCCAACGCCACCGTCCGCCTCTTCCTCGTCACCCTCTCCGGCTCCCCCTCCCCCACGCTTCCCCCTCCCCTCGCCCTCCCTTGGGACCGCGTCGCCTTCCCTTACCTCGCCCACGTCGTCTGGCCGAAAAACGCCCCGCCGACCCTCCTGGTCCAAAACCGCGAACAGACCGACCAGCGCCTCCTCGCCGTCGACCCCGCCACCGGCACCACCACCGAACTCCTCCGCGAAACCGACGCCGCCTGGCTTAACCTCGACGACAACTCCGCCGGCTCCACCGGCGAGCGCCGCCCGCCCCTCTGGCTCGACGACGGCGAAAGCTTCCTCTGGACCACCGAGCGCCGCGGCACCTGGCAGGTCGAACTCCGCGCCGCCTCTGGTGCGCTCCTCCGCGAAATCACGCCCACCACCTTCAACTACCGCGGCCTCGTCGGCGTCGACGAGGACTCCGGCGCCGTCCTCGTCCGCGGCGGCCCCGACCCCCGCGAAGTTCACCTGTGGTCCTTCCCCCTCTCCGGCGGGGGCAACGGCCTGCCCCTCACCCGCGCCCGCGGCCAGCACAGCGCCACCTTCTCCGCCGAGGCCCGTCTCCTGATCCGTACGACGGACCTCTTCGACGGTACCTGGCGCGCCGAGGTGGTCTCCGCCGACGACGACCGCGTCGTCGCCACGCTTCCCTCCGTCGCCGCCCCGCTCCCGCGCCTGCCCACCACCGAGCTCACGCGCACCCCCGGCACGCCCGCCTTCGACGCCGCTGTCACGCGCCCGCGCCATTTCACCGCCGGCAAAAAATATCCCGTCATTCTCGTCGTCTACGCCGGCCCCACCAGCAAACGCGTCAACGCCGAAGCCCGCGGCTATCTCCCCGACCAATGGCTGGCCGACCAAGGCTACCTCGTTGTCCGCCTCGACGGCCGCGGCACCCCGTGGCACGGCCGCGACTGGGAACGCGTCATCAAGGGCAACTTCATCGACGTCGCGCTCGCCGACCAGATCGCCGGTCTCCAGGCCCTCGCCTCGCTCTATCCCGAACTCGACCTCGCCCGCGTCGGCGTGTCCGGCTGGTCTTTCGGTGGCTATTTTTCCGCCATGGCCGCCATCCGTCGCCCCGATATCTTCCAAGCCGGCGTCGCCGGCGCCCCCGTTATCACCTGGGAAAACTACGACACCCATTACACCGAGCGTTACCTCGGCCTCCCCTCCGCCGCGCCCGAAGCCTACCGCGTCAGCAACGTCACCACCTACGCCGCCCAATCCTCGCGCCCGCTCCTCCTCATCCACGGCCTCACCGACGACAACGTCTACTTCCAACACACGCTCCAACTCGCCGACGCCCTCTACATGGCGGGCAAGCCCTACGAACTGCTCCCCATGCTCGGCACCCACATGGTCAACGATCCCCTCGTGAAACTCCGCCAGCAGACCCGCATCGTCGACTTCTTCAACCGCACCCTTCAGCCCACCCCCGCCCGCTGATATTACTCCGATCCGTTCCTCTTCAAAAACGCTCAAAATCATTTGTCACGTAATACGTGACAATGCCTCTGAAAAAACCGCTTTTTCGTGAGGTAACGCGACCGGTCATACGACTATCCCCGCCCGTTGGCTTCCGCCCCTCCGGATCAGCGTCGCACCACCGTCCGGATCGGCGTGGCACGGGCGCTCCCGCCCGTGGGTTTGCGTCTGTTGATTGGAGGACGTTGGGATCCGTCATTGCTCATCGGTCCTTGGTCATTTCCCCTTCCTCCTCTCACCACATCCCCCTTCTTTCCCATGTCCGCCCCCGACGGCCTCATTCTCCTCGATCCGCACCCGCGTCGCCTCGATCGCATCTTCGACGAACCCACCAAACGCCGCCTCGAGCGCCTCGGCCGCGTACTCTGGCACGACGGCTCCCCGGCCCCGGCCGATCACCTCGATCAACACCTGCCCCACGCGATCGCCCTGATCGGCCAGTCTTCGCTCGACCGCGCACGTCTCGACCGCGCCCCGCACCTGCGCGCCGTCTTCAACGTCGAGAGTAATTTCCTCCCGAACATCGACTACGCCGAATGCCACCGCCGCGGCATCCCCGTGCTCTCAACCGCCCCCGTCTACGCCCGCCCCGTCGCCGAAATGGTCCTCGCCATGGCGATCTCCCTCGCCCGCCGCATGCACGAAGCCGACGCCGCCCTCCGCGTCGGCCGCGAATTCAAAGGCGACAACCACGACTCGTTTCTGCTCTCGGGCAAAACCCTCGCCATCGTCGGCCTCGGCAATTCCGGCCGCGCCCTGCTGCCGCTCCTCCGGCCCTTCTCCCGCGAAATCCTCGTCCACGATCCGTGGATTCACCCGTCCGTGCTGCGCGAGCAGGACGTGATCCCCGCCTCGCTCGACGAATGCTTCACGCGCGCCCGCGTCGTGTTTCTCCTCGCGGCCGTCACCAGCGAAAACACCGGCCAGATCGGCGAAAAACACTTCGCCCTCATGCAACCCGGCAGCGTCTTCATCCTCGCCAGCCGTGCCGCCCTCGTGAACTTCCCCGAACTCCTCGCCGCCTCCGCCCGCGGCCAGATCCGCGCCGGCATCGACGTCTGGCCCGAAGAGCCCGTTCCCGCCGACGAACCCGGCCGCTCCACGCCCAACACGCTCATCCAGGCGCACCGCTGCGGCAGCGTGCCCGAAATCCAGCCGCTCATCGGCCAGCTGGTCGTCGACGATTTGGAAAACATCCTCCGCGGCCTCCCGCCCCAGCGCTGCCAGCGCGCCACCCTCGAAACCGTCAGCAAGCTCCGCAGCATTCCCGTCGGGGCCTGGTCCCTCAGCGACACCACTCGGCGCCCCTGAATCACCCCTCTTCTTTTCCTCTGCGCAGTCGAGATAAGTTCAAACGGCCCGGAGGTAGGAGCCGGCTTGCAGGCGATTCCGTCCGTCCCACCCTGAGTTTTCTCTCCCATGAAAATCCTCTTCCTCGGCGGCTCCGGCGTGATCAGCCGCGCCGCCACCCAGCAGACCCTCGCCGCCGGCCACGAACTCTGGCTCCTCAACCGCGGCCAGCGCCGCCCCATCGCCGGCGCGCGTTCACTCGTCGCCGATCTCACCGACCTCGCAAGCGTCCGCACCGCCCTGCGCGGTCACACCTGGGATGTCGTCGTCCAGTGGATCGCCTTTACCCCCGACGATATCCGCCGCGACGTCGAATTGTTCCGGCACTCCACGCGCCAATACCTCTTCATCAGCTCCGCGAGCGTCTACCAAAAACCCCTTGCGCACTACCTCATCACCGAAACCACCCCGCGTGTAAATCCCCACTGGGAATACTCGCGCCAGAAAATCGCCTGTGAGGAAGCCCTCGCAGCCGCGCACCAAACCTCCGCGTTTCCCGGCGTGATCGTCCGCCCGTCACTCACCTACGGCGAAGACCAAATCCCCCTTGTCCTGAATTCCTGGGGACAGAGCTGGACCGCCATCGACCGGCTGCGGCGCGGCGCCCCCGTCATCATTCCCGGCGACGGCAACTCGCTCTGGACCATCACCCACAACACCGATTTCGCCCAAGGCCTCGTCGGCCTCTTCGGTAATCCCGCCACGCTCGGCGAAGCCTTCCACATCACCTCCGACGAAGTGCTCACGTGGAACCAGATCTTCCACCACGCCGCCAAAGCCGCCGGCGTTACCGCCCCTCGCTTCGTGCACATTCCGTCCGATTTCCTCATCGCCTGCGTCCCCGCCGTCGAAGGCACGCTGCTCGGCGACAAAGCCGTCTCCGCCGTCTTCGACCACACGAAGCTCAAACGTTTTGTCCCCGGGTTCTCCGCCCAAACGCGGTTCGCCGACGGTATTCGCCGCACGATCGCGTGGTTCGACGCCGACCCCGCGCGCCAACAGGTCGACGCCGCGAGCAATCAGCGCTGGGACAAACTGGCCGCCGCCTACGAGACCGCCCTCGCCCAGGCCAAAGCGACCTTCCTCCGCGACTGAGCGTCCGCCTCGCGCCCAGTCGAACCGCCCCGGGTCCTCCTGCCCCGGGCGTCGACCCATCCTCCCCGGGTGGGCCGTTCGCTCCACGCGCGGCTCCGCCGGCCACGCCTCTCGCTGCGCTCCGGCGCCCGCGGAGCGGCCAGCCCACCTCGGGCGCCGCTTGCCGGAAACGGCCAGCCAAGGCCAGAAAAAGGACCCAGCCAAAGTTGACATGAGGTGAAGGGCCTGTTGCCCAAATGACCCGGTAATTGAACATCTGTGACGCGCCGGGCCTCTGACGTGGGCAATATGATGGGCCAACACGAAGAACAAAAAGAGTTGTTCAGCTACGGAGTGGACCTCGACCGGCGCGTGCGGGCCGAGCACCCGCTGCGGCGGGTCCAGGCGATGATCGACTTCACGTTTGCGCGGGCCGCCGTCGCCCACACTTGCGGCGAAAATGGCAACGTCTCGGTGGATCCGGTCGTTCTGCTGAAGCTGATTTTTTGCTCTTCCATGAGAACGTCCGCAGCGAACGCGAGTTGGTGCGACGCCTGCCGGAGCGGCTCGATTGGCTGTGGTTTCTCGGCTACGGCCTCGCCGATGAATCACCTCATCACAGCGTGCTCTCGAAAGCACGGGCCCGCTGGGGCGGTGAGTTGTTCGAAGAACTGTTCGCGCGCACCGTGCGGCAGTGTACCGAGGCCGGGTTGGCGGTCGTGCGAAGGTGCACCTCGACGGCAGCCTGATCGACGCCGACGCCTCGCGCGCCAGCGTGGGCAAAGCGGATGCCGAGACCATCGCGCGCATCCGCGCCGCGTATGGCGCGCAAGAGCCCAAGCTCGACGAAACGAAACCGCTGTCCGCGCGCTGCGAAACGAATTTGAAGTTGGTGAGCAAGACCGACCCGGATGCGCCGTGCGTGTCCAAGGGTCCGCAAAGCGGCACGGCCCGGCCGCGTTACAAGCACCACCGCATGGTGGATGATCGTTGCGGCGTGATCACCGCCGTGGCCACCACCCCCGGCGATGTTTGCCCGGCCGGTCAGACCATGACACCGCGCCGCTTCCACGAGCGTCGACAAATGACCGACTGTGTCGCGGACAAGAAAATCTGTACGCAGTGTCCGCTGCGGGCCGCGTGCACCAAAAGCAAAACCGGACGATCAGTCGCGCGGCATTGGCGGGAGAAAGATCTGGAGGTTGCCCTCGCCTTCACGCGGCTGCCCGAGGCACAGGCGGACCGGCGCCGTCGGCGATCCCTGATGGAAGGCGGCTTCGCGCCCGCGGCGAATCACGATCACTGTAAGCGCGCGCGCTGGCGGCGGCTGCATCGACAACAAATCCAGGACTGGATCATCGCGACCGTGAAAAACGTGGCGCGCTCTGCGGAGCGACGGGCACAGCTGTCGCCGCCAAACAGCCTAAACGGCCCCGCCAAGCTGCGGCGGCGGCCTCGCGGCCGTCACTTTTGGCGCGAGCCTGCGAAAAGGGCGCGCGCATCGGCGAATTTCCGCCGTTTTCGGATTTTCCGGGCAACATGCGCGCCGCATAACCAAAATTTAAGCACCGCCGGTTGTTTCAGAGGAAATTACCCTTTGGGCAACAGGCCCTTCTTACATGCCCCCTTTTGGCCTCTCCGAACTCTCTCCGGCCGCGGCCGCCTCCAGCCCTCCGCCGGCGCGTGGGTCCTCCAGCCCTCCGCCCACGAAATCCGCAGCGACGCCGCCGTCCTGAGCGCCTTCTAACTCGCCGACCGCAGCGAAGACTCCGCGAGGGGAGTCACGCTTCTCCCCGGCACCTGGACCGTCCAGGCCGACAGGCCGCTCCGGCACCACCGTCGTCGCCCTCATCGAGGTCAACGTCCTAACGTAGGCCGCGCTTGATCGCGCGCTCCTGACGCCTCAATCCTCCCCGCCCACGCTCACCGACCGCCCATTGTCCTTCGCCCCGAGCTGCAAAATGAACGGCGCCGCCGTTTTCGCCCACTCCTCGGCTTTCGGATGGTTCGACGCCCCGTCCGCCCAGCACGACCGCAGCATCGCGGTATCGATCACGCCGGGATTCAAGGGCACCGCCGCCATGCCCTTTGGCAATTCTTCCGCGAGCGCCTTCGTCAGCCCCTCGATCGCCCATTTCGACATGCAGTAGCTCGCCACCTCGGGCGCGACGCTGCGGCCCCAACCCGAGCTGAAATTCACGATCACGCCTTTTTTCTTCGCCACCATCGCCGGGACGAAATGCCGGATCACATTCTGCACGCCGCGGATATTCGCATCGACCAGCTTGGTGAACTCGCGGTCGTCCTGCTCCCACAGCGGCGCGAGCCGGTTCATCACCGCCGCGTTATTGATCAACAGATCCGGCGGGTTGTCATTCTCCAGCACCTTGGCCGCCCAGATCGCGACCTTGCTGTCGAGCCCCACATCCAGCACCGAAAAATCGTGCGGCGCTCCGTGCGTCATCCGCAGATCGAAGATCGCGTCCCCCGAGCGCCCGCAACCGATCACCGTGTGCCCGCCTCGGATGAATTCCTCGGCCAGCGCCCGCCCGAGCCCGCGCGTCACTCCTGTCAAAACGATTTTCATGGCGCGAGCGTAGCTGTCTGCTCTCGGGCGATGCAATCGCGCACAAGGGTGCGATTATCTCGACTGCAAACTGAACTTGTTCAGCCCCGTCTTCCGGCACGCATCCATCACAAACGCCAGTTTCTTCAACTGGGTCGTCTCGTCCGCCTTGATCAGCACCGGAATGTCCCGGTCCACTTTTTTCACCTGCTCCAGCAGCACGAGCAGCTCCGCATCCGTCACCGTGCGGTTGTTCGCCGGCGTCGTGGAGAAGGAAATCGACCCGTCCTTGTCTATGCCGATCGTCACCGTGCCCTTGAACTCGTTCTTCCCCGCTGTCTCCACCTTCGGCAGCGTAATGTTCAGCGTCGCCGCCGACTTGAACTGCATCGTCACGAACGCGAAAAAAATCAGCATCACGAGCACGTCAATCAACGCCACGAGATTCAGCTCCGGCCGCTTGCGGCGCTTGCGATAGAGGCTGCTCATCACCGCGTACGTTGCAGAATCCGCTCCAACAGCACATCGAGCTGGGCCGCGTAATTCTCAATCTTCCGCTGCAGGTAACCGCTACCGACGAGCGAAGGAATCGCGATCGTGAGACCGAGCACCGTCGCCGACAACGCCAGCGCCACCCCGCTCGTGAACTTCACCGGGTCGGGCAATCCCGTGTCGGGGGAAATCTGCGAAAACACCTCCAATAGACCCGTCACCGTGCCGGTGAGTCCGATCAGCGGAGCCGCCGCGTAGATGACATCCAAATACGGCACCCCACGCTCCATCCGGTTGATCTCGAGCCGGGCGAACGCCTTCACCGCCCCTTCGTCGTTCTTGTGCTCCTCCGCAAACTCGACAATCCGCGCGAGCACCGTGTGTCGCCCGCCGACCAACGGTTTCCCGGCCACCACCGCGTCGACGAGGTCCTCCGGCATCACCGCCGCCTTCCGCAGGGCATACGCCCGCTCGCAAATGATGAAGACCGCTCCCGCCGAGCAGATGCCCAGCGGATAGATCAGGATACCGGCTCCCTTGAAGACTTCGATCATGGCGAAAAACATGTTGGATGAATGTGCAGCGGTCCGACGCCCACGCCGAGCAAAAGTTCGAAAATAGTGACACGGGCTCGTGTTCCCTGGTGCTGCGTCCGCCCGAAGGGGCGTTTTCCCAAGCGCTCCGCTCCCCAGCGCGGCCGGGCCACCGCCCCCCTCGCCCCGATCACGCCGCCAAATACGGGAGTTTCGCCGCCGTCGTTTTCACCGCCGGCAGGCCGTCGATCAGCTCGCCGATCGCGTCCCACCGCCCGTTGACCAACGCATCGCGGGCCGACGGGCGCTGGGTGATCGCGATCTTTTCGGTCCCGAAACGCACTTCGAGTGCCGCGACGTCCACCGTGACCTCGATCGCCGGGTTCCGTTCGATGGCGG